>NZ_JBFBFU010000006.1:0-343191 GCF_040684355.1 Kitasatospora sp. NPDC091276
AGACACCGGTCAGGATGATGATGACGAACGTGTAGAGGCAGATCTCGCCCAGCATGAAGGACCAGTGGTCCGGGAAGATCTTGCGCAGGTTGGCCTTGGCGAGGGAGTAGATCCCCACCCGGCCGTCCGTCCAGTCAGCAGCGGCCTCCCACTTGTTGGCGGGCTTGGCGCGCGTGCTGGCGGGCTTGGCGGCACCGGTGGTGCTGCTCGTACTCATCGAGCACGCTCCCAGTAGCTCGGGCCGACGGGCTCGTCGAAGTCGCCGGTGGCGACCAGGTAGCCCTTCTCGTCAGTGATGATCTTCAGCTGCGGCAGCGGGTGGCCGGCCGGGCCGAAGATCACGCGCGCGCCGTCCGCCAGGTCGAAGGTCGACTGGTGGCAGGGGCAGAGCGCGTGGTGGGTCTGCTGCTCGTACAGGCTGATCGGGCAGCCGACGTGGGTGCAGATCTTGGAGTAGGCGAGGATGCCCTCGAAGGCCTTCTCCCGCGACCGGTCGTCCTTGATGTCGTCCGGCGCGATGCGCACCAGCATCAGGGCGTCCTTGGCGATCGCCTGCTGGAAGTCCTCGTCGTGGACGTGCAGACCCTCGGGCATGGCGAAGGTCAGCGAGCCGATGACGATGTCCTCGGCCTTCATCGGCAGGTTGGTGCTCATGTTGATGAGCTGCAGGGGCTTGGCCGGGGTCGCCTCGTTCCAGCCCGTCTCCTTCAGCTTCTTCTCGGGCAGCGGCCCGAGGTCGCGGAGCAGGACCACGCCGGAGAGCGGGACCAGCGCCATGGAGCCGATGAGGGTGTTGCGGATCATCTTGCGGCGGCCGAAACCGGACTCGGCGGCACCGGTCTTGAACTGCTCGATGACGTCCGCGCGGACCTCGTCGTCAGCCTCGATCGGGTGGCGCTCGGCCGGCAGCTCGACGTCCGACATCAGCGTGCGGGCCCAGTGGACCGCACCCGCGCCGATCATGAACAGCGCGACGCCCAGGGTCAGGCCGAGCGCGAAGTTCAGCGCGCTGACGTGACCGAGCGGGAAGATGTAGACGATCTTGTCCGGGTCGATGGCCACGTACGAGGCGATGAAGCCGATGGTGGCGAGCATCGAGACCACGAACATCAGCGAGACCTGGCGCTCGGCCCGCTGGGCGGCCCGCTCGTCGATGTCGGTGCGGCGGGGCTCGTGGGCCGGCAGGCCCGGGTCGGCGAACGGGTCGCCGTGCGCGGCGACGTCACCGGCGGAGCCGTGCGACTCCGGCAGCTTCTCTTCTGACATGTCGTGGCTCATGACTTCTTGGCCTTGGTGGTGTGGGCGGCGACCCAGATCGCGACCGCGATGAGCGTGCCGAGACCGAAGATCCAGCCGAACAGACCCTCGGTCACCGGACCGAGGCTGCCGAGCGTGAGACCACCGGGGTTGGGCTCATCGGAGGTGGTGTGGCGGACGAAGGCCACGATCTGCTTCTTCTGCTCCTCGGGCATGGTGGTGTCCGGGAACGACGGCATGTTCTGCGGGCCGGTCTGCATGGCCTCGTAGATGTGCTTGGCGTCCACGCCCTCCAGCGACGGGGCGTACTTGCCCTTGGTCAGGGCACCGCCCTGGCCGGCGAAGTTGTGGCACTGGGCGCAGTTGGTGCGGAACAGCTCGCCACCCGCGGAGATGTCATCCGGGTTGGTCGAGGTGTACTGCTCCGGGGTCGGCGTCACCGGGCCGGGGCCGAGCGAGGCGACGAAGGCGGCGAGCTGGTCGATCTCCGCCTGCGAGTAGATGTTCTTCTTGCGCGGCACCTGGGCGCCGGGCTGCTGGGCCGGCATGCGGCCGGTACCGACCTGGAAGTCGACGGAGGCGGAGCCGACGCCGACCAGGCTCGGACCGTCGCTGCTGCCCTGGCCGTTCAGGCCGTGGCACGAGGAGCAGCCCACGGCGAAGAGCTTCTTGCCCTCATCGATCGCGAGCGACTGCGCGGCGACGTCGGCCTGCGCCTTGTCGGCGGGCGCGAACGCGGCGTACAGCCCCCCGGTTGCCGCCAGGGCGAGAAGTAGGACGACCAGCGCCGCCAATGGGTGGCGCCGTCGTGCGGAGAGCTTTTTCACGGAATAACCCCGGTGTCAGGATCTGGTCGACTGGTGGGTGCACCCGGCGGCCGGTCTGGCCGGCACGAGGCTGCCTGTCTAGGGCTGCGCGCGCGGTCGGTCGGTGGGAGCGTCGCCCACCGGCAGAATCGGCCCGACGCCGGTGAGGGCGGGGACCGAAGCCGGTGGCCAGCGACCTGATCAGCTGGTTACTTGATCAGGTAGATGGTCGCGAACAGGCCGATCCACACGACGTCGACGAAGTGCCAGTAGTACGACACGACGATCGCGGCGGTGGCCTGCTCGTGCGTGAAGCGCTTGGCTGCGTACGTCCGTCCCAGGACCAGCAGGAAGGCGATCAGACCACCCGTCACGTGCAGACCGTGGAAGCCGGTGGTCAGGTAGAACACCGTGCCGTACGGGTCGGAGGACAGCGAGAGGCCGTCCTTCTTGACCAGCTCGGTGTACTCGAAGATCTGGCCGCCGATGAAGATCGCGCCCATCACGAAGGTGATGACGAACCACGAGCGGAGCTTCTTCACGTCCCCGCGCTCGGCAGCGAACACGCCGAGCTGGCAGGTCAGCGAGGAGAGCACCAGGATCGTGGTGTTGACCGAGGAGAAGGGCACGTTGAGGGCGTGCGCCTTCTCGGTCCAGAACTCGGCTCCCTTGACGGAGCGGAGCGTGAAGTACATCGCGAAGAGGGCCGCGAAGAACATCAACTCGGAACTGAGCCAGACGATCGTTCCGACGCTGACCATGTTCGGCCGGTTGACCGATCCGTGCGCGTGCCCGGTTTCTACTGCTGTTGCTGTCGCCACGACGGACATTATGTCGGTCCCTTATTCCGTCTTCACGCCGGGGGGTGTCCCTCGGAGTGTCCGGTGCGTGCGGTATGCCCCCCTGGAGGGCGGTGGGGGGTCCCAATGGCGGCTGAGCAGCGGCGTGTCCCTTTTCTGACGGTTCCTCGAAGGGGCCCGCGACCCCGTTGCCCAGCGCGTCGTTGCACGCTTGGCGGAGCCTCCGGGGGTAATGCGCGGGTCCCTTGTCGGCCGTACGGGTGGTCTGGACGGGTCCGGGTGACGGGCCGTCCTCCGGGCGGGTGAGTCGCGGGCGCGGCGGCTTGAGGGGGGAAGGTCCGCGAGGGGGACTCGGCGACGGGTGATCGGGAGTAGCATCCGGATCAGGCGAACGTGGTCCGGATCACACTTGAGGGAGCAGGGCCCATGGCGTACACGACCGACGAGACGCTCACCGTTCTCGTCTACAGCGATGACCGCAACACCCGCGAGCAGGTGCTGACGGCACTCGGCCGCCGGCCCGTCGAGGACCTTCCGGAACTGTCCTACCTGGAGTGCGCGACCACCCCCGCGGTGCTGAAGGCACTGGAGAAGGGCGGCGTGGACCTCTGCATCCTGGACGGCGAGGCGGTGCCGGCCGGCGGGCTCGGGCTCGGCCGCCAGCTCAAGGACGAGATCTACGGCTGCCCGCCGGTGCTGGTGCTGATCGGCCGGCCGCAGGACTCCTGGCTGGCCGCCTGGAGCCGGGCCGACGCCGCGATCTCGCGCCCGGTGGACCCGGTGGCGCTGGCCGAGGCGGTCGCCACCCTGCTGCGGGCGCGGCTGGCCAAGCGGGCGCCCGTCAGCCGCTGAGCGGTGCCGTCTCAGGACCAGAGAAGACGCCGCCGCGGGAACCCCGCCGGTCGATAGGCTGACTCCATCCGTACGGACGTCCCCCCGACGCGGGGAACCCGACAACAGCTGGAGTCAGCCATGGTGAACGTGAACCCTGCGAACGGTGGTACCGCACCCGCGCAGGTGGTCCGCACCTGGCCGGACGTCCTGGCGGCGCTGTTGAAGGGGGAGGACCTCGACCGCTCGGCCACCGCGTGGGCGATGGACCGGATCATGAGCGGCGAGGCGTCCCCCGTCCAGGTGGCCGGGTTCATGGTGGCGCTGCGGGCCAAGGGCGAGACGGTCGACGAGATCACCGGCCTGGTGGACGCGATGTACGCGCACGCCGAGCCGCTGGACATCCCCGGCCCGGCCGTGGACATCGTCGGCACCGGCGGCGACCGGGCCAAGACCGTCAACATCTCCACCATGTCGGCGATCGTCGCGGCCGCGGCCGGCGCCAAGGTGGTCAAGCACGGCAACCGGGCCTCCTCCTCGGCCAGCGGCTCCTCGGACGTGCTGGAGAAGCTCGGCGTCCGCCTCGACCTGTCGGCCCGGCGGGTCGCCGAGATCGCCGAGGAGGTCGGGCTGACCTTCTGCTTCGCGGCCAAGTTCCACCCGTCGATGCGGCACGCCGCCACCGCCCGGCGCGACCTCGGGGTGCCGACCGCGTTCAACATCCTCGGCCCGCTGACCAACCCGGCCAAGGTCACCTCGCACGCGATCGGCTGCTTCGACACCCGGCTCGCCGGACTGATCGCCGGCGTGCTCGCCCGGCGCGGCTCGACCGGCCTGGTCTTCCGGGGCGACGACGGCCTGGACGAGCTGACCATCACCACCACCTCGCAGGTGTGGATCGTGCGGGACGGGACCGTCACCGAGACCGCCTTCGACCCGCGGGACGTCGGCGTCGAGCTGGTCGGCATCGAGGCGCTGCGCGGGGCGGACCCCTCGTACAACGCCGAGGTCGCGCGGCGGCTGCTGGCCGGCGAGCGCGGGGCGGTGAGGGACGCCGTCCTGATGAACACGGCGGCGGCGCTGGTCGCGCTCGACCTGGGTGAGGCGCCGCTCACCGAACAGCTCGCGGCCGGCATGGCGCGGGCCGAGCGGGCCATCGACTCGGGCGCGGCGCAGGAGCTGCTGCGGCGTTGGTCGGAGGCCACCAGCCGGGTGTGAGGCGGTACTTGGGAGCCCGTGCCGGAACGCCGGCGCGGGCTCCTCGGCTGTCCGGATGGTGGATGCCTGTTTGACCACTCGCTGGGCGCGACCTAGAGTCTTGGCCAGGTCATGAGTGACAGCGTCAAGCCCCAGCTTGCTGTCCGGCAACCCTCCGTCCGTGGCGGGGTGCCCTGGGTGAGGACCGGGTCGCTCGGCGAATCGTCCGTGCGGCAAGCGCGGACGCCCGACGACTTAGCACTCCCGGGGTCCCACACCCCCAGAAGGAGTGCATCCTCATGTCGATCGCCACCGAAATCTGCGCCCCCCTCGCCGTCCTCGGCCACGACGTCCAGGTCCCGCTCGCCAGCGGCGAGAAGGTCGGGTACGCGGCCCTCGACTACGCGGCCAGCTCCCCGGCGCTCCAGCGGGTCTGGGACGACGTCTCCGCCTACGCCCCCTACTACGGCAGCGTGCACCGCGGCGCCGGGTACCTCTCCCAGCTGTCCACCGACCTGTTCGAGCAGAGCCGCCGCACCGTCGCCGAGTTCCTCGACCTGCGCGAGGGCGACCAGGTGGTCTTCACCCGGGCCACCACCGACTCGCTGAACCTGCTCGCCTCGGCCGTCCCGGCCGGGACCCGGGTGTTCGCCTTCGAGACCGAGCACCACGCCTCGCTGCTGCCCTGGGCGCACGCCGGGCTCGACGTCCACTACCTGCGCGCGCCGCGCTCGCACGCCGAGGCGGTCGCCGCCCTGGACGCCGCGCTCGCCGAGGCGCCCGAGGGCCCCAAGCTGCTCTGCGTCACCGGAGCCTCCAACGTGACCGGCGAGCTGTGGCCGGTCGCCGAGCTGACCGGGACCGCGCACCGGCACGGCGCCCGGGTGGTGCTGGACGCCGCCCAGCTGGCCCCGCACCACCGGGTCTCGGTGCGCGAGCTGGACGTCGACTGGATCGCCTTCTCCGGCCACAAGATCTACGCGCCCTTCGGCGCCGGCGTGCTGGCCGGCCGGGCGGACTGGCTGGACGCGGCCGACCCGTACCTGGCCGGCGGCGGGGCGACCCGGACGGTGGCCCGGGAGAGCGACGGCTCGGTGGCCGTCCAGTGGCACTCCGGCCCGGCCCGGCACGAGGCCGGCTCGCCGAACGTCATCGGCGCCTACGCGATCGCCTCGGCCTGCCGGGCGCTGAGCGAGGCGGGCTTCGACGCGCTGGAGGCCCGGGAGCGGCAGCTGATCGCCCGGCTGACCGCCGGGCTGGCGGAGATCCCGCAGGTCAAGGTGCTGACCCTGTTCGGCGCCGAGGCGGCCCGGGTGGGCGTGCTGTCCTTCGTCGTCCAGGGCTGGAACAGCTCGCACTTCTCGGCCGCGCTGTCCGCCGAGTACGGCATCGGGGTCCGCGACGGCCTGTTCTGCGCGCACCCGCTGCTGCGCACCCTGCTCGGGGACGAAGAGGTCTCCCCCTCCGAGTGCGGGGCGCCCGAGCCGTCGCTGCCCGGCGAGCGCAGCCTGAACGCGATCCGGGTGAGCTTCGGGGCCGGGACCCCGGACGAGCACGTCGACCGCTTCCTGACCGCCGTGCGCGAGCTGGTCACGGACGGTGCCGCGTGGAACTACCGCAACGAGGGCGGGCGCTGCGTCGCCACCGTGCAGGTCGACCGGGGGCGTCAGCAGGGCTGAGGGGCCCGGTCGGCGGGGCCGAGGGGCCTACTCGTCCAGGCCGAGGGCGAAGGCGGCCTCGAGGTCGTGCTGGGAGTAGGTGCGGAAGGCGATCTGGGTCTCGGTGTGGGCCACGCCCGGGACCTTGTTCAGCCGGCCCGGGATGACCGCGGCCAGATCGTCGTGCCGGCGCACCCGGACCATCGCCACCAGGTCGTAGCCGCCGGTCACCGAGTACACCTCGCTGACGCCCTCGATGGCCGCGATGGCTTCGGCGATCTCCGGGATGCGGTCGACACTGGTCTTGATCAGGACGATGGCGGTGATCACTGTTCGGGCTCCTTTGTGGGGTGCCGCCAGCGTATCGGGCGTCAGCCGGGTCGTCTCGGGGGGTGGCTGACCGCCGTGCAGGCGTAGAGGAAGCCCGCCGAGAAGCCGATCACGTGAACCAGATAGGCCACCCCGGGCCCGGCCGAGTGGACCGACCACCACTGCAGGGCGAACCAGAGGCCGAGCACCAGCCAGGCCGGGAAGCGCAGCGGCAGGAACAGCAGCAGCGGGACGAGCGTCGTCACCCGGGCGCGCGGATGGAAGCGCAGGTAGGCGCCGAGGACGGCGGAGATCGCGCCGGAGGCGCCGATCAGCACCCGGGTGGAGCCCGGGGAGTGCGCCTCGGCGAGGGCGAAGCCGTACGTGGCCAGGCTGCCGGCGGCCAGGTAGAAGACGGCGAACCGGGCCCGGCCCAGCCGCCGTTCGACGGTGGGGCCGAAGACGTGGAGGAAGAGCAGGTTGCCCAGCAGGTGCAGCCAGCCGGCGTGCACGAAGAGCCCGGTGAGGACGGACAGCGCCGGGTGCTTGCCCGGGGTGGGCGCGGCCGGGCAGCCCGGGGCCGGGTCGGGGGCCTGGGCCAGCTGCTCGGCGGTCAGCGGGCGGCCGGCCAGCACCTCGGCGGGGATGACGCCCCAGCGCTGCTCGTACCGCTGCTCCGCGCAGAGCCGGGACTGGCCGGTGCCGTACAGCGGGTTGAGCCCGGCGGCCGGGCCCAGCAGGAACACCAGGGTGTTGACCGCGATCAGGGCGTAGGTGACCGCCGGGGCGGGCACGGACGGGTGCTCGCCCCGCGCGTCGGTGTGCCCGGGGGCCGTCAGTGCCATGCGGCCAAGCATCCCTCCGTGTCGGGCGTGTGACACGGCCTTGTACGGCAGGTGGACTAGCCCGCTCGTTCTCCTGACTGGTGGCCGGGATGGTTGCCTCAGGCAATAGGCTTGGGGCGGGCAATCCCGCCTCCCGCCGCCGACGCCGGGGCTCCGGGGGGAGCGCCTAGCCCACCCAGGGACCACCCGAGAGGACCCCCGATGACAGTCCCCGCCCTGACCGCCGAGACGCGCTGGCGCTGCACCCTGTGCGGAAACCTCACCCGCTTCGACGTGACCCGCACCGCGCGGGTCACCGAGTTCCTGCACTTCGACCTGGCCGGCGAGTCCAAGGTCGAGGAGACCGAGGTGCTGAGCGAGACGATCGAGTCGGTGCGCTGCCGCTGGTGCAACGCCGTGGACCAGGTCGAGCTGGTGGCCCGTCCGGGTGCCGAGAACGCGGAGGCCTCCGCCGAGCAGGGCTGACGCCCGACGGCGCGGGGGGCGGGTGCGCGGCGCGCCTGCCCGCCGCGCTGGGACAATACAGACAGGACGCACGGAGCGTGACGACAGGGCGGCGGCCGCGGGCCGTGACCCCGTAGGACCAGGATCGGAGCCGAGGACGTGGTGGACGCAGCGAGGGAGCCCGCCGAAGCGCAGGGGCTTCAGCCCGCTGCGGCCGTGCAGGCGCGGGCCGCCGACGCGGCTCCGTCCGAGCCCGCGGCCGCCGGCGGGGCGGCGGGTCCCGATGAGTCGGTGGGCCCCGGCGGGGCGGCGGGCTCCGGCGAGGTGGCGCCGGAGCGTGGTGCCGAGAAGCTGGACCGGCCGCTGCCCGAGGGCGTGCGCCGGCGCGTGGTCGGCCTGGCCTCGGACGCGCTCGGCGGGCTGCCGCCCGGCGAGCTGCCGCAGAGCCTGCGCCAGTACGTCAAGTTCACCCCGGCCCGGCGGGCCAAGTACGCGGCCACGGCGCTGGCCGCGGCGCTGGAGTCGGAGCCGGCGTTCCGGGTGCGGATAGCGGAGCGGCTGAGGCTGGGCCAGCCGGACCTGGTGAAGGCGTTGGAGTCGGGCAGCGTTCCGGGCGCCGCCGATCCGATGGACGTCGCGGCCGCCGCCTACCTGGTGCGGTCGGCCGGTTGGAGCCGGCTGGTGGCCGAGGCCGGGGAGGAGGCCGAGCGGGCCGGCGCCGAGGGCGCGGCCGCCGAGGCCACCCGGCTGGCGGAGAAGTTGCAGGCGGAGCTCGCCGAACTGCGGTCCGCCGCCCGGGCGGACCTGGAGCGGCAGCGCGCGGAGTTCGAGGGCGTCCGCCGGGAGGCCGAGTCGCTGCGGAAGAAGGTGCGCTCGCTGGAGAGCGACACCCGCCGGGCGCAGGCCGAGACCAGGCGGCTGACCGCCGAGCTGGAGGCCGCGAGGGCGCAGGCGGCCGCCGAGCGTGGCGCCGCGGAGTCCGAGGCGCGGCGGCTGCGGCACCGGGTCGGCGAGCTGGAGACGGCGGCCGAGCAGGGCCGCCGGTCGGCCCGCGAGGGCCGCAGCGTCGAGGACATGCGGCTGCGGCTGCTGCTGGACACGGTGCTGCAGTCGGCGCAGGGGCTCCAGCGGGAGCTGGCGCTGCCGGTCTCCCAGATCCGGCCGGGGGACCTGGTGGAGGCGGTGGTGCCGGGTGCGGCCTCGCCGCACGACGTGGCCCGGCGCGGTCTGGCCGACGACGATCCGGCGCTGCTGGACCAGCTGCTGGCGATCCCGCAGGTGCACCTGGTGGTGGACGGCTACAACGTGACCAAAACGGGCTACCCGACGCTGCCGCTGGAGCAGCAGCGGATCCGGCTGCTGGGCGGGCTGGCGATGCTGGCCCAGCGCACGCAGGCGGAGGTCACCTGCGTGTTCGACGGGCAGGACCTGGACGTTCCGGTGATCATGGCGCCACCGCGCGGGGTGCGGGTGCGGTTCAGCCGGACCGGCGAGACCGCGGACGAGCTGATCCGCCGTCTGGTGCGGGCCGAGCCGCAGGGCCGTCCGGTGGTGGTGGTGTCCACCGACCGGGAGGTCGCGGAGGGCGTGCGGAAGGCCGGCGCGCGCCCCGTGGCTTCCGTTCTGCTGCTGAACCGGCTGGCGCGGCCCTGACGGCTGCCGCGGCGGGATGACGCCTGGTCAGCGCCCGGTTTGCGGTGGTGTGCACATCCAGTGGAGCCTGCGGGGGAAGTGGAGTTCACGCCTTCGGGGGAGTGGCAAAACCCGTGGATCTTCCCTAGGGTGTGGCGTCAAACCTATTTTCCGGATTCTCACCTGATCGGGTGAGGCCGATGGAAGAAGGAGCAATTCCCTTGGCCTCCCACCGCCGTCCCAAGCAGCCGAGCCGCGCCCGGGTCTCCGTGCTCACCGCTGCCGCGGCGACCGCGGTCGCCCTCTCCGCGCAGGTCGCCGCGCACGCCGCGCCCCAGCCGAGCAAGAGCGACGTCAAGGCGCAGATCGACCAGCTCCAGCAGGACCAGGAGCAGGCGGCGGAGAAGTACAACGGCGCCAAGGAGCGGGCCGACCAGCTCCGCAAGCAGTCCGACCAGCTGCAGGACAAGGTGGCCCGCAGCCAGGACGAGATGACTCAGCTGCAGACCGGCCTGGCCGGCGTGGCGGGCGAGCAGTACCGCACCGGCGGCATCGACCCGTCCGTCCAGCTGATGCTCTCCTCGGACCCGTCGGGCTACCTGGAGAAGGCGTCCAGCGCCCAGCAGGCCAGCGCCAGCGAGTCCGAGGCGCTCAAGGGCCTGCTGGACCAGCAGCGTCGGCTGGACCAGGAGAAGTCCGAGGCCGCCGCCGTCCTGGCCTCGCTCGACTCCACCACCAAGGACCTGAACCAGGCCAAGACGGACGTCAACCAGAAGCTGAAGGCCGCGCAGGACCTGCTGAACTCGCTCAGCGCCTCCGACCGCGCCGCGCTGCGGGCCCAGCAGCAGCAGGACGACCGCGCCTCGCGCGGCAGCGACCGTGCCGACCTCGGCAGCCTTCCGCAGGCCGGCGGCTACGCGGGCGTGGCCGTGGCCAAGGCGATGAGCAAGCAGGGCTCGCCGTACGTGTGGGGCGCCACCGGCTCGACCACCTTCGACTGCTCGGGCCTGATGGTCTGGGCGTACGGCCAGGCCGGCGTCTCGCTGCCGCGCACCTCGCAGGAGCAGGGCAACGTCGGCACCAAGGTCTCGCTGGACCAGGCCCAGCCGGGCGACCTGGTCATCTACGGCGCCGACCGGCACCACGTCGGGATGTACATCGGCAACGGCATGGTGGTGCACGCGCCGCACACCGGCGACGTGGTGAAGGTGATGAAGGTCGACGCGATGCCGATCAACACGATCCGCCGGGTCTGACGGCCCGACACGCCCGGAGGGCCCCGTCCGGGCCTGTGATCCACGCCACCCTCCGACCGGGGGTGGCGTTCGGGTTTTGTCCGCAGCGCGAGTCCCCGGTGAAGAGTGATCAGCTTTGCGTACGGCGGTGATCACTATGTGTCATATTCACAAAAGAACTTTGGTCTTCTTCCGTCTTTTTTCTGACAAGGATTTGAACGGATCACGGTTCAGTTACTAGGGTCGTGCCCCGAACCACCGCACTCCCGATCGCCCAGCCAGGGTGACGGCGGTGGTTTCCGTCGAGTTCGTGACGCAGCGGGGCGGGCCCAGTGCCTGCCCGACGGGGAGCCCAGCAGTCGGGGGTGCTGTCGAACGGAGCCGGGGAACCACGTTCCTCCGGGGTGAATCGGCGCCAGGTCGGCCGGTGGAACGGCCGTGAGGCGTCGTAGGGCACGCTTCCGGCCCGAACCCGTCAGCTCACCCGGTAGACGGCGTAGGAAGAAGGAGTCCGCCTTCGTGGCGTCCCATCGTCGTCCCAAGCCCGCCAGTCGCACCCGGGTCTCGATCCTGACCGGCTTCGCCGCGGCGGCCGTCGCGCTGTCCGCGCAGTCCGGCGCCCACGCCGACCCGCAGCCGACCAAGGACCAGGTCAAGGAGCAGGTCGACCAGCTCAACGAGCAGGCCGAGGTCGCGACCGAGAAGCTCAACGCCGCCCAGGAGAAGCAGCAGCAGCTGCAGAAGCAGGTCACCGACCTGCAGGACCAGGTGGCGCGGCAGCAGGGACAGGTGACCGACCTCCAGGGCGGCCTGGCCGAGATCGCCGGCGAGCAGTACCGCAACGGCGGCATATCCCAGACCGTCCAGCTGATGTTC
Organism: Kitasatospora sp. NPDC091276; assembly: GCF_040684355.1. Classification (NCBI taxonomy): domain Bacteria; kingdom Bacillati; phylum Actinomycetota; class Actinomycetes; order Kitasatosporales; family Streptomycetaceae; genus Kitasatospora; species Kitasatospora sp. NPDC091276. The sequence goes on from NZ_JBFBFU010000006.1 coordinate 11,891, forward strand.
TCCGCCAGCCCGGACACCTTCCTGAGCCAGGCCGACACGCTGAACCAGGCCGGCGGCACCCAGAAGGGCCAGCTCAAGCAGCTCCAGGACGAGCAGCGCAAGCTCGACCAGGTGCGCTCCGAGGCCCAGGGCAAGCTCGCCGAGATGGAGACCACCACCCAGCAGCTGAAGAGCGCCAAGGACGAGGTCCAGGGCAAGCTCAAGGCCGCGCAGGACCTCTTCAACACCCTGTCCGAGCAGGAGCGCCAGGCGATCCGCGCGGCCGAGGAGAAGGCCGCCGCCGAGGCCAAGGCGAAGGCCGACGCCGCGGCGAAGGCCGCCCAGCAGCAGGCGGCGGCCCAGCAGGCCGCCGACCGCTCCTCCCGCGACAACAGCCGCACCGACCTGAGCGCGTCGCAGGCCCCCGCCGCGCCGGTCACCAAGCCGAGCGCCGGCAGCTCGCGCGGCGCCGCGGCGCTGTCCATCGCCGCCTCCAAGATCGGCAGCCCGTACGTCTACGGCGCCTCCGGCCCCGGCTCCTTCGACTGCTCGGGCCTGATGGTCTGGGCGTTCAACCAGGTCGACGTCTCGCTGCCGCGCACCTCGCAGGAGCAGGCCCACGCCGGTACCCGGATCGGCACCGACCTCTCCCAGGCCCAGCCCGGCGACCTGCTGATCTTCTACGGGGACGCCCACCACGTCGGCATCTACGCGGGCAACGGCCAGGTGCTGCACGCGCCCAAGCCGGGCGCGTCGGTCCGCTACGAGGCCGTCGGCAACATGCCGCTGACCTCCATCGTGCGGGTCTGATCCCCGCTCAGGCCCTCCCGGGCCCGGCCTTCCACCGCGGAAGGCCGGGCCTGCGGCTTTTCCGGCGCCTCGGACTGATGTCCGATTGCGGGTCAAATATTCGGGTTGGCGGGGGTTTGGACTCGGTTGCCCGGACTCGCTAACGTCTGCCACCGGACTCCGCTTCCAGGGCCGCCCGCGTTGGGGCGGCGGCGGGGCCCCACCGCCGGATCGGAGCCGCTGCCGCCATGCCCGTGCACCGTCGTTCCCAACTGCTCGCCCGTGCGCTGGTGCTGACCGCAGCCGCCGCCACCGCCCTGGGTGTGACGACGGGCGGCAGTGCCCAGGCCGCCCCCGCCACGCCGGACACGCCCACCCGCAAGGACGTCAAGGCGCAGGTGGAGCAGCTCTACGGCGAGGCCGAGCAGGCGTCGGAGAAGTACAACGCCGCCCAGGAGGCGCAGCAGCGGCTCCAGGGCGAGACGACCGTCCTCCAGGGCGAGATCGCCGTCGCCCAGGACCAGCTCAACCAACTGCGCGGCGACCTCGCCACCGTGGCCGGCGCCGAGTACCGCGGCGGCGGCATGGCCCAGACCGTCCAGCTGATGCTCTCCACCGACCCGGAGGGCTACCTGTCCCGGGCCCGCACCCTCGACCAGGCCGCCGAGCGGCAGCAGGAGACCCTGCACGAACTGGCCACCCGCCAGCGCCGGCTCGACCAGCGCCGCACCGAGACCGCCGGCAAGCTCGCCGAACTCGACCAGGTCCGTCGCTCGCTCGCCGACAGCAAGCAGCAGATCCAGCAGCGGCTCACCCAGGCCCAGCGGCTGCTCAACAGCCTGGGCGTCGTCGAGCGGGCCCGGATGGCCGCCCAGGACGCCCGGGAGGCCGAGCAGCGCGCCACCCGGGGCACCGACCGGCTGGACCTCGGCACGGCCCCGCCCGCCTCCGAGCGCGGGGCGGCCGCGCTGGCGGCCGCGGTGCGGATGATCGGCTCGCCCTACCTCTACGGATCCACCGGGCCCCGCGCCTTCGACTGCTCCGGTCTGATGTACTACAGCTGGCGGCAGGCCGGAGTGACCCTGCCGCGCACCTCGCAGGCCCAGGCGTACGCCGGGCAGCGGGTCAGCCTCTCCGAAGCGCGGCCGGGAGACCTGGTGATCTTCTACCGGGACATGCACCACGTCGGGATGTACGCCGGCGGCGGGGTGATCGTGCACGCCCCCTACCCGGGCGCCAAGGTCCGCTACGAGAGCGTCAACGCGATGCCGGTCGCGGGGGTGGTCCGGCTCTGAGCCCGGCACCGTCCGACCCCGACGCCCCCCACCCGATAGACGGCGCCCGCCGGACGCTGTCCCGGCGCGGTGCGCTGCTGCTCGCGGCCGGCGGGCTGGCCCAGCTGTCGCTGCCGCCGGCGGCCCCGGCGGCCCCCTCCGCGGCCGGGCGGGCGTCGGACCGGTGGGCGTCGGACCGGCGGGCCGAGGTGGCCGCGCTGCTGGACGCGCGGGCCCGGGCGCTGCCCTCCTGGTCCGGACCGGCGGCGATCGAGGCCGGCTACCACAACCTGGTGCTCGGCGCGGACGGCGGACCGGAGCGGCTCACGGCCGCCGCCGACCTGGCGGTCCGGATCACCGGGTACGACGACTACCCGGTGGTGTACCCGCGCCGGATCGACCTGGTCCTGGTCGGCGGCGGCTGGCGGGTCGACCGGGAGGAGAGCGCGAGCGGGCCCCCGGCGCTCTGGGACCTCGGCTCCGCCCGGTCCGCGGCGGGCGCGCACTGCCTGGTGCTCGGACTGGCCGACGGGCCCGACCCGGCCGGTCTGGTCGCGGTGGCCGACCGGGCCGCACCCGCCGTGAGCGAGGTCTGGGGCACCGGCTGGGCGGGCCGCCTGCTGCTCGAAGTACCCGCCACCGCGGAGCAGTTCGCCCGGCTGCTGGAGGTCGACCCGGCGGGCTGGGCGGGCATGGCGGCGGTCACCTCGGCCGCCCCCGGCGCGCCCTGGCACACCCCCGCCGACCGGGTGCTGGTCAACCCCGGCACGTTCGGGCGGCTCAGCGACTTCGGCCGGCAGGTGGTCGTCACCCACGAGGCCACCCACGTCGCGACCAGGGCCGACACCCGGGCCTGGACACCGCTCTGGCTCTCCGAGGGCGTCGCCGACTGGACCGCCTACCGGGGCTCCGGCCGGCGCCCGCAGCAGATCGCCCCCGAGCTGGCCCGGGACGTCGCCGCCGGCCGGCTGCCCACCGCGCTGCCCGCCGACCGGGACTTCACCGCGGGGGCCGACGGCATCGCCCAGGCGTACGAGCAGGCCTGGCTCGCCTGCGAGCTGATCGCCCGGCGCTACGGGCCCGAGCGGCTCGTGGCGTTCTACCGGGCGGTCGGCGCGGCCGACGGGCAGGGGGAGGACCGGGACCGCCGGCTGGACCGGCTGCTCCGGGCCGGACCGGGCGTCGGCCTGGCCGAGTTCACCCGGCTCTGGCTGGACGAGGTGGCCGCGCTGCGCGATTGAAGGCGCGCGTCGTTCAGCGCCGCTGCCTGGCCGGGGTGCCGGGCCGGTCGATGCCGTCCAGCAGGTCCTGCTCGTAGGCGATGCCGGGGCGCACCGGGTAGGCGCCGGCGGGCACCGGCTCGGGCTTGGCCAGCACCACCGTCGCCGGGAGCTGTGCCGGGCCGCGGGTGGCGCGCCAGAGCCGGACGCAGGAGAGCACGGTGGCGGCCAGCAGCAGCAGGTTGCGCAGGCTGAGCACGCTGACGCCCCAGGGCTCGCTGGCGAGGATCCGGCTGAACATCAGCGGGAACTCGGCCAGCGTCAGCGGGCAGGCGAGCAGGATCAGCAGGGCCACCGGCCGCTGGCTGCTGCCGCGCACGGTCAGGCAGACGGCGGCGACGCCGATCAGCCAGACCAGGTACTGCGGGCTGATCACCCGGCTGGTGACGGTGAAGATGAGCAGCGCGCTGAGCGCCGCGTCGTACATGGTGGCCGCGTTGCGGCGCTTGGCGGTGAAGCGCCAGAGCAGCAGCCAGGCGAAGCCCAGCACGGTGCCGGCCATCATCACCTTGCTGATCACGGGGACCCACGGCCCGAGCATCTCCGGGGAGCCGTAGTTCATGGTGACCCTGCCGTCCCAGGCGTCCGCGAGCCGGGCGAAGTGCAGTGGCAGCGCGCCGAGCGACTCCACCTCGATGCCGCGTTCCTTCTGGAAGGCGAGGAAGCCGAAGGCGCCGTTCATCCCGGCCGCGAGCAGGAAGCCCACCGAGACGGCGGTGGCCGCGGCCAGCGTCCAGGCGCGGCGGGTGCGGCGGCCGGAGGGGGTGCCGATCAGGGCGAGCAGCGGCCAGATCTTGATGATCCCGCCCAGGCCGAGCAGCATCCCGCCGATCGCCGGGCGGCGGATCAGCGCCAGCAGGCCGGCCAGGGCGATCGCGGTGACGATGATGTCCAGCCGGTTGTAGACCATCGGGCCGAGCAGCGGCACGGCCACCACCCACATCCAGGCGCCGGTCAGTGCCCGGCCCCGGCGCAGTCCGGTGCGGACCAGCAGGGCGGTGGCGGCGACGTCGGCGATCCCGCAGATCACCCAGAAGGAGACCAGGTACGACCAGGGCAGCAGGCCGGGCAGCAGGATCACCAGGGCCGCGCCGGGCGGGTACTGCCAGGTCACGTCGTCGAACGGGAAGGTGCCGGTCTGCAGGACGCCGTACCAGGCGTGGTAGATCATCCAGACGTCGGCGGTGATGTCCCCGCCGAGCCCCTTGACCACGCCGGTCATCAGCAGCACCAGCACCGTCCGGGTGGCCACCCAGGTGGCACCGAGTGCGGCGAGCGCCCCGAACGGGCGGCCGGGGGCACGGGCCGGCTCCTGCCGGGCGGCCGGCGTCGGGCCGGGGCCGGCGGCGCCGCTGGGTGTACCGGACTCGGTGGCCGGGGCCAACTCCACTGCGCTCCCTCGTTCGTCTCGGACGTCCCACCGGAGGCGCCGCGCGACGGACGCCCGGGCGGTCGGAGGGGCGGGCGCGGCACGCTTGGCCGGGCCGCCACCGGCCGCCTAGGTACTAGGACTGACCCGGGGGTGAAACGGTTGCCGTGCGCGGATCCGTTCCCGGCGGGTCATGGTGTTGACCTATCGTACGGATCACCCAGCGGTACACCGAGCACCCCCCGACAAGCGAGCCGTGGCCTGAATGCACCGAACCTTGATCGTCACCAACGACTTCCCGCCCCGCCCCGGCGGCATCCAGGCCTTCGTGCACAACATGGCTGTACGTCAGCCCGCCGGGAGCATCGTGGTGTACGCCTCCACCTGGCGGGACGGCAGCGAGGTGGCCCGCTTCGACGCCGAGCAGCCGTTCCCGGTGGTCCGGGACCGGACGAAGGTGATGGTTCCCACACCGCGGGTCACCCGGCGGGCCGCCGAGATCCTGCGGGCGGAGAAGTGCGACTCGGTCTGGTTCGGCGCCGCCGCCCCGCTCGGGCTGATGGCGCCCGCGCTGCGCCGGGCCGGTGCGGAGCGCCTGCTCGGCATGACCCACGGGCACGAGGCCGCCTGGGCCCAGCTGCCGGCCGCCCGGCAGTTGCTGCGGCGGATCGGCGCGGGCACCGACGTGCTGACCTACCTGGGGGAGTACACCCGGTCCCGGATCGCGGGCGCGGTCGGGCCGCAGGCCGCGGCCCGGATGGTGCAGCTGCCGCCGGGCGTGGACGAGACGACCTTCCACCCGGGCTCGGGGGGCGCCGAGGTGCGTCGCCGGCTCGGGCTGGCGGACCGGCCGGTGGTGGTCTGCGTCTCCCGGCTGGTGCCGCGCAAGGGCCAGGACACGCTGATCGAGGCGATGCCGCAGATCCTCGCCGACGTGCCGGACGCCGTGCTGCTGATCGTCGGCGGCGGCCCGTACCGGGCGGACCTGGAGAAGCTGGCCGACGCCAAGGGGGTCCGGGCCTCGGTGCGCTTCACCGGCGCGGTGCCGTGGGAGGAGCTGCCCGCCCACTACGGGGCCGGGGACGTCTTCGCGATGCCCTGCCGGACCAGGCGCGGGGGGCTGGACGTCGAGGGCCTGGGCATCGTCTACCTGGAGGCCTCGGCGACCGGTCTGCCGGTGGTCGCCGGTGACTCCGGCGGCGCGCCGGACGCGGTGCTGGAGGGCGAGACCGGGTACGTGGTGCCGGGCGGCTCGGCCGCCGCGGCCGCCGAGCGGATCGTCCGGCTGCTGGGCGACGAGGAGCTGCGGCGGCGGATGGGCGAGGCCGGGCGGCGCTGGGTGGAGCGCTCCTGGCGCTGGGACCTGCTGGCCGGGCGGCTGACCTCGCTGCTGGCGGCCTAGACCCGGGTCCGGACCCGTGAGCGGGCCCCGTCTCCTTCGCCGGAGGCGGGGCCCGTACCCGGCTACTTCTGGTAGATCGCCTCGATGTCGGCGGCGAAGTCCTTCAGCACGAGGTTGCGCTTGAGCTTGAGGGAGGGCGTCAGGTGGCCGCTCTCCTCGGAGAACTCGGTGTCCAGCAGGCGGAACTTCTTGACCGCCTCGGCGTGCGAGACGGCCGCGTTGCCGTCGTCCACCGCGGCCTGGAGGGCGGCCAGCAGGTCCGGGTCCTGGCTCAGCTCGGCCACCGTGGCGGTGGCGGGCTTGCCGTTGAGTTCCTTCCACTTGGGGAAGAAGTCCGGGTCGACGGTGATCAGGCAGGCCACGAAGGGCTTGCGGTCGCCGACCACCATGACCTCGCCGACCAGTGCGTGCGCCCGGATGCGGTCCTCGATCACGGCCGGGGCGACGTTCTTGCCGCCCGCGGTGACGATGATCTCCTTCTTGCGGCCGGTGATGGTCAGGTAGCCCTCGGAGTCGAGCGAGCCGAGGTCGCCGGTGGCGATCCAGCCGTCCTTGAGGGTGTCGGCGGTGGCCTGCGGGTTGTTCCAGTAGCCGGTGAAGACGTGCGGGCCCTTGAAGAAGACCTCGCCGTCCTCGGCGATCCGCACCGAGGCACCGGGGACCGGCTGGCCGACCGTGCCGATCTTCGGCTTGTCCCACGGGTTGAAGGCGGTGGCCGCGCAGGTCTCGGTCAGGCCGTAGCCCTCCAGGACGGTGAAGCCGATGCCCCGGTAGAAGTGGCCCAGCCGCTCGCCGAGCGGGGCGCCGCCGGAGATGGCGTGGGTGGCCCGGCCGCCGAGGGCCGCGCGCAGCTTGCTGTAGACCAGCTTGTCGAAGACCGCGTGCTTGATCCGCAGGCCCAGGCCCGCGCCGCCGGCGTCCAGCGCCCGGCTGTAGGCGATCGCGGTGTCGGCGGCCTTGTCGAAGATCTTGCCCTTGCCGTCGGCCTGGGCCTTGGCGCGGGCGGTGTTGTAGACCTTCTCGAAGACTCTCGGCACGCCCAGGATCAGGCTCGGCTTGAAGGCGGCCAGCTCGGTGGTGACGTCCCTGACGTCGGAGACGTGGCCCAGCTTGATCGGCGCCATCGCGGTGGCGATCTCGGCGATCCGACCGAGCACGTGGGCCAGCGGCAGGAACAGCAGGACGGAGCTGTCGCCGGTGCGGAACAGCGGGGCCAGGCGCTCCACCACGTTGCCGCACTCGGCGAGGAAGTTGGCGTGCGTCAGCTGACAGCCCTTCGGGCGGCCGGTGGTGCCCGAGGTGTAGACGATGGTGGCGATCGAGTCGGCGGTCGCGGTCGAGCGGCGCTCCTGCACCGTCTCGTCCGGGACGTCCTTCCCGGCCTCGGCCAGCGCGGCGATCGCGCCGCCCTCGATCTGCCAGGTGTGCTTCAGCCCGGTGAGCCGGCCGCGGACCTCGTCGACCACCTTGACGTGCTGGTCGGTCTCGGTGACGACGGCGACCGCGCCGGAGTCGCCGAGGATCCACTCGACCTGCTCGGCGGAGGAGGTCTCGTACACCGGGACGGTGATCGCGCCGGCCGTCCAGATCGCGAAGTCCAGCAGCGTCCACTCGTACCGGGTGCGGGACATGACGCCCACCCGGTCGCCCGGCTCGATGCCCGCGGCGATCAGGCCCTTGGCGGCGGCGTGCACCTCGGCCAGGAACTGCACCGCGGTCAACTCCTGCCAGCGGCCGTCCACCTTCCGGCTGAGCACCGCGACGTCCGGGTGCTCCGCCGCGTTCCGGTGCACAGGGTCGGAGAGATTACCGCCGCCGGGTACCTGATAGAGAGCCGGAAGGCTGAAGTCGAGCAAGACTGCTCCTCGTTCGCGACGCTGCGGGACGGCAGGACGTTACTGCCCGGTAGGCAGCTTCGACCAGGGGGGTCGGCTCCGGTGTTCGAAGTGTCACACCCGGCCGGGTCCGACCAGGCCGTGACCGGGTCGTTCGAATGGCACCCTACGACAGCCCCGAGGTGACCGGCCGGTAGCATGCCCCGCCGACCGGCGCCGGGCCCCCGCCGAGCCGCGGCCCGCGCGGCCGAGCCGATCGCTGGTCGCGGTAGCCTGCTCCGGGCGGACAAGGCCGAGCACGCTCGACCGGACCGGCAGGCAGAGGGACGACGCGGAGGGCCATTCCATGGCGGAGCACACCAGGTCGAGCATCACCATCGACGCGACCCCGGCCACGGTCATGGCCGTGATCGCCGACTTCGCCGCCTACCCGGCCTGGACCGGAGAGGTCAAGGAGGTCGAGGTCCTGGAAGCCGGCGAGGACGGCCGCGCCGCCCAGGTCCGCCTGCTGCTCGACGCCGGCGCCATCCGCGACGAGCACGTCCTCGCCTACACCTGGGACGGTGACCGCGAGGTCGGCTGGACCCTCGTGCGCAGCCAGATGCTCCGCTCGCTGGACGGCTCCTACTCCCTCGCCCCGCTCTCCGGCAGCCGCACCGAGGTGACGTACCAGCTCGCCGTGGACGTCAAGATCCCGATGCTCGGCATGATCAAGCGCAAGGCCGAGAAGGTCATCATCGACCGCGCCCTGGCCGGTCTGAAGAAGCGCGTCGAGGACGCCGACGGCAAGAAGCCCGTCCAGGGCTGACGCGGCGGAACGGGGGCCGACGGCATGACGGCGACACGCACCATCCTGGTCAGCGGCGACGCGGGCGCGCCCGTGGTGGCCGCCGCCACCGCCCTGCACGCCGCCCGGCGCGGCCACCGCACCTGGCTGCTGGCCGCCGACGACCCGCACCGCGCCCTGGACGGCGTCCTCGGCACCCGCCTGGAGCCCGAACCGGCCCGCTACGCACCCGGCCTGACCGTCTCCCGGATCGACGAGCAGGCCGCCTTCCGGTACGCCGCCGGCGAGCTCACCAGCCGGCTCAAGCCCGCCCTCGACCTGCTCGGCGCCGAGCAGCTCGACCCCGAGGAGCTGACCGCCCTCCCCGGCATCGCCCGGATCGCCCTGCTGCGCGCCCTGCCCGCCGCCGACCAGGACGTCCTGGTCGTGCTCGCCCCGCCGCCCGCCGAGCTGATCGCCACCCTCGCCCTGCCCGAGCAGCTGGAGCGCTACCTGGACCGGCTCGTCCCCGAGCAGCGGCAGGCCGCCCGGGCGCTGCGCCCGCTGCTGGCCGGCCTGGCCGGCGTGCCGATGCCCGCCGAGTGGCTGTACGAGGGGCGGACCAAGGCCGCCGCGGTGCTCGCCGAGTCCCGCGCCGCGATCGCCGCGCCCGGCACCAGCGTGCGCCTGGTCGTGCCCGCCGACGGCCACCCGTACCGGGAACTGGGCCGGATCCGGGCCGGGTTGGCCCTGCACGGCCACCGGCCGGACGCTGTCGTGGTGCACGGAGTGCTGCCCGAAGGCGCGGCCGACTCGCCGGACCCGTGGCTGGCCGCGCTGGCCCGCCGCCGCCGGGAGGAACTGGCCGAGCTCGCCGCCGAGACCGACGCCCCGGTGCTGGCCACCGGACTGGCCGAGGCCACCCTGGAGGCCGTCGCCGACCGCCTGTACGGGGGCGGGCCCGGCCCGGAGCGGCTGGCCCCCGAGCCCTGGCCGGTCGAGGACCGCCTCGCCGAGGAAGGCCTGCTGGTCTGGCACCTCGTGCTGCCCGGCGCCGACCGGGCCGAGCTGGACCTCGTCCGGCGCGGCGACGAACTGGTCGTCGGCCTCGGCGCCCACCGCCGGGTGCTCACCCTGCCGTCCGCGCTGCGCCGCTGCACGGTGGCCGGCGCGAGCCTGCACGACGGGGCGCTCTCGGTACGGTTCGCGCCCGACCCGGCGCTCTGGCCCCGGGGCTGAAGCCCTTTCGAGGCCCCTGCCGGCTGTCCGGTAGCGTCGGGCCCGAGGGCCGCGGGGTGCGGCCCCGGCTGAGGAGGCGCCCGCGATGACCAGCACCGACGACCGGACCGAGCCCACCGCCGAGCCGGGCGGCCCGCAGGCCCACCCGTTCGGGCCGGAGCTGGGCCCGCTGGTGGACGAGGTGCGCAAGCTCGCCTCCGCCGTCGGCCAGAAGGCGCAGGAGGCGAGCGCCGACACCCTGATCACCCTCTCCGGGCTGGCCGACCGGCTGCGCACCCAGCAGCCCGAGGTCTACTCCCACCTCGCCGCCGCCGGCTCCGGACTGGCCGCCGCGGGCACCGAACTGCTGGCCGCCTACCGGGCCGCGGTGGCCGGCCACGAGCACCGCTGGACGGCCGGCGAGGGCTCCCCCACCGAGCGGATCGACCTCGACACGCCTGACGAGGCGTCCGCCAAGCAGTGAATCCGTAACCTTCGAACCGTGATCGCGTTGCTCTGGTGCGTGACGAAGCGGGCGATTAGATACGACTTTTGAAGCTTGGCGGCCCGGTTGGTCCATGATTGTCTTCGGTTAATGTATGCGAGGCTGTGTACGGGGGGCAGGGTTGGGCGGTACCGTTCCGCCCAGCGGGAACGAGTGAATAGCTGAGGGACACATGGCTCTGACCATCGGCGTCGATGTCGGCGGGACCAAGATCGCGGCAGGCGTGGTCGACGAGGCGGGCGCGATCCTGGCTCGGACCAGGGTGCCCACCCCGGCCGACCCGCAGTGGGCGGTCGATGCCATCGCGCAGGCCGTGCGCGAGCTCAAGGAGCAGCACCCCGACGTCACCGCCGTCGGCGTCGGCGCCCCCGGCTTCGTGGACAGCAACCGTTCCACGGTGATCTTCGCTCCCAACATCGACTGGGAGAACGAGCCGCTGCGCGGCCGCATCGAGGAGCTCGCAGGCCTGGACACCGTCGTCGAGAACGACGCCAACTGCGCCGCCTGGGCCGAGTTCCGCTTCGGCGCCGCCGCCGACCACCGGGACATGGTGCTGATCACCGTCGGCACCGGCATCGGCGGCGGCATCGTCCTCGACGGCCGGCTGCACCGCGGCCGGTTCGGCGTGGCCGGCGAGATCGGCCACCTCAACATGGTCCCCGACGGCCTGGCCTGCGGCTGCGGCGGCAAGGGCTGCTGGGAGCAGTACGGCTCCGGGCGGGCGCTGCGCCGCTACGGCCGGGAGAAGGCCGCCGCCGACCAGGTGCGCGGCCGGCGGATGCTGGAGCTCAACGACGGCGTCGCCGAGACCATCCGCGGCATCCACATCACCGAGGCGGCCGAGGAGGGCGACCCGCTCGCCCTGGAGTGCTACGCCGAACTGGCCGACTGGCTCGGCCGCGGCATGGCCGACCTCGCCGCGCTCTTCGACCCGGGCGTCTTCGTCCTCGGCGGCGGCGTCTCCGACTCCGGCCGCCTGCTGCTCGACCCGGTCGCCAAGGCCTTCGAGCACTACCTCACCGGCGGCATCCACCGCCCGCGCGCCGAGGTCGTGCTGGCCTCGATGGGCTCCGCCGCCGGCATCGTCGGCGCCGCCGACCTGGCCCGCACCGCGTAGCCACCCCCCGAACCCGCCGGCGGCGGTGCGACCGGACCCCGACCAACCCCGGACGCGCCGCCGCCGACGCACACCCCCGGCCCTGCCGTACGGTCGTCCCACGCGCCACGTACGTACGGGGAGGACCAGGACCATGACCACGGCACCCGCCGAACCGCCGCCGCCCGGCCCGCGCCGGCTGCGCCTGCTCAGCTACAACATCCGCTCGCTGCGGGACGACCGGCGGGCGCTGGCCCGGGTGATCCGGGCCTGCGCGCCCGACCTGGTCTGCATCCAGGAGTCGCCGCGCTACTGGCGGCCCGAGGGCCAGGCCGCCTGGCTGGCCCGGAGCACCGGGACGGCCGTCCTGGCCGGCGGCGGCCGGACCGCCGCCGGGCCGCTGCTGCTCGGCCGGCCCGGCGCGGCGCAACTGCTGGGCGTGCACGACCGGCTGCTGCCCAAGACCCGAGGCCTGCACGCCCGGGGCTTCGCCACCGCGCTGCTGCGACTGCCCGGAGCGGCGCCGTTCACCCTCACCAGCTGCCACCTCAGCCTGGACGCCGACGAGCGGTACGGCCAGTTCGAGCTGCTGCTCGACCAGCTCGGGATCGCCGAACACGGCATCGTGGCAGGGGACTTCAACGAGCATCCGGACGGCAGGGGCTGGCAGCTGCTGGCCGCGCGGCTCCAGGACGGGTACCCGACCGCGCCCTGGGGCGGAGAGTTCACGTCCGTCCCCGAGCGCCCCTACCAGCGGATCGACGCCGTGTTCGCCACGCCCGGGATCACCGTCCTCGGCTGCGGGGTGCCGCACGGGCTGCCCGGCGTCACCGAGGCCGACCTGCGTGCCGCGACCGACCACCTGCCGGTGCTCGCGGTGCTGGAGCTGCCGGAGGCTCCGGCAACCTAGACGACCGCGCCGTTGTCCGGGTCCTCGGGCTCGTCCTCGTCGCGGTCCTTCATCCGGGTCACCAGGGTGACGAAGCCGCCGAGGAAGGCGGTGATCCCGACCCAGGCCGGCCAGCCGGCGATCTCCCGCCACACCACCGCGTCGAACAGCAGCAGGGCGGGGCCGCCGAGCACCGCGAGCCAGGCGAACTTCGCGGTGACGTCGGCGGTCGGCAGCGGCGGGGGCTCCGGCGGGACGTAGTGGTCCTCGTCGGTCTCCTCGGCCAGCTCGAAGTCGCGCGGGCCCGAGCCCGCCGCCGGCATCACCGGCCGACCGGAGCGGGGGCGGGGCTGCGGGGCGAGGTCGGCGAGGTCGTCCGGGTCGGTCCGGGAGCCGGGGGCGTCCTTGAGGCCGCCCTTCAGCTCGCTCTGGGCCCGGAGGTTCTCGACCTCCGGCCAGTTGGGATTGGTGAGGTCCACGGGGTCGTCGAACTGGGCGACCAGGGCGGCGAAGATCTCGTCCTGCTCGGCCTGGCTGCGCTCGGGGGCGCGCCGGGTGCGGGGCTCCGCGGGCGCGGTGGCGTCCGGTTCGGCCGGGCGCCGGTCGGCGGCCGTCGCTTCGGGGGCCTCCGCGGCCGGGGCGGTGACGCCGTCCGCCCCCGGACGGTCCGCCGGGGCGCCGCTCTGCGCGGTGCCGTCCTTCGCCGTGCCGTCCTCGCGGGGTGCCTCGTCCCCGCCGCCCGCCGTGCTGCTCTCGTGCACTTCCGGCCCTTCAGCCATGGTGATCGTCGGATTCGACCCCGGTGACGCCCACCGCGTGCGCGGGGGCCAGCCGTCGGATGAAGTCCTGGCTGGCCGCGAATATTTCCGCCGCGTCGTGGTCCAGCGTCGCGACGTGGAAGCTGCGCTGGCACAGCCGCTCCGTCACGTCGGTCGAGGATATCCGGGCCAGCACCAGTTCCGAGTTGGCCGGCGAGACGACGTGGTCCTGCGGACTGCGGAAGAGCAGCACCGGCTGGGTCACCTGCGGCAGCCGCCGTCGGACGTCCCGCCACAGCCGGCCCAGCGACCAGGCGGCGTTCAGCGGCGTCCGGTCGTAGCCCAGCTCGACCGCGCCGGGCTTGGCGATGTCGTCGGCGATCCCGGGCACGCTCGGCACGAGGTGCCGCAGCACCGGCAGCAGCACACTCGCGGGGTTGTCCGAGCGCACCGACGGGTTGACCAGCACCAGCCCGGACACCGCCGGACCGTGCAGCGCGGCCAGCCGCAGCGCCAGCGCGCCGCCCATCGACAGCGCGCAGACGAAGACCTGCTCGCACTCGGCGGAGAGCGTCAGCAGTTCGTGCTCGACCTCGGCGTACCAGTCCTCCCAGCGGGTGACCTGCATGTCCCGCCACCGGGTGCCGTGCCCGGGCAGCAGCGGCAGCGACACGCTGAACCCGGCCGCGGCCAGTTCCTCCGCCCAGGGCCGCAGCGACTGCGGCGACCCGGTGAAGCCGTGGCACAGCAGCACCCCCACCGGTCCGCCGCGGTGGCGGTACGGTTCGGCACCGGGCAGCAACGGCATGGCGGACTCCTTCGCGGGCGGGTGGCGCTGGGGGAGGGACGCTGGAGGGGGAGGCTGCGGGAATCCGCATCGTCCCACGGCCCCGCCCGGGACGTACACCCCTCATGGCGGCTCCCGCGCGGGCCGCACACCCCTCGCGGCGGCCTCCGCGCGAGTGCCTGCGGGAGTCCGGCGGCGGCCCGCCGGGGCGGGGCGGGGCGCGGGCCGAGCCCACGGGGCATTAGGATCGACCGGTCCGCATAACAGGAGGCCCGGGTTGTTCTACCGACTGATGAAGATGATCGTCGCGCCACTGCTTCGGATCTTCTTCCGGCCGTGGATCGAGGGTGAGGAGAACATCCCCACCGAGGGCGCGGCCATCATCGCGAGCAACCACCTGTCCTTCTCGGACTCCTTCTTCTTCCCCGCGCTGATCAAACGCCGGGTGACCTTCATCGCGAAGGCCGAGTACTTCAACACCCCGGGCATCAAGGGCCGGCTGACCGCCGCGTTCTTCAAGGGCGTCGGCCAACTGCCGGTGGACCGCTCGGGCGTGCGCGGCGCGGGCGAGGCCGCGATCCGCAGCGCCATCGCGGTGCTGGACGGCGGAGAGCTGTTCGGCGTCTACCCCGAGGGCACCCGCTCGCCCGACGGCAAGCTGTACCGCGGCAAGGTCGGCGGCCTGGCGCGCGTCGCGCTGGCCACCGGCGCGCCGGTCATCCCGGTCGCCATGATCGACACCGAGAAGGTCCAGCCGCCCGGTCAGGTGATCCCCAACTTCGGCACCCGCCCCGGCATCCGGATCGGCCGCCCGCTGGACTTCTCCCGCTACCACGGCATGGAGAACGACCGCTTCATCCTCCGTTCGGTGACGGACGAGGTGATGTACGAGATCATGCGGCTCTCCGGCCAGGAGTACGTGGACATCTACGCGACCGCCGCCAAGCGGCAGATCGCCGACGACAAGAAGAAGGCCGACGCCGAGCGCAAGGCCGCCGCCAAGGCGGAGAAGGCGGAGGCGGAGGCCGAGAAGGCCGCCGCCGAGAAGGCAGCCGCGACGGAGAAGGCCGAGCAGTCCGGGCAGGAGCCGAAGGAGACCGGGTCGGCCTGACGACCGCGGGCGCGGCCCAGGGGAGGGGCGGAAGGATGACGGACGGCGAGAGAGCCGGGGCAGTCGGCGGCGCGGTCGCGGCCGGGGGCATGTCCGTCGAACTGCCGTTGTGGAAGGCCATCTCCTACTTCCGGCTGCTGGCCCTGTGCTACGCCCTGCTGCGCTACCTCAACTCCTACCTGGACTTCCTGCACCCCGTCGCCGGCTGGATCTTCCTCGGCACGCTCACCCTCTGGACGCTCGCCAGCACCCGGGCCTTCGCCGGCCCGCAGCGCTGCACCTGGTACGTGCTCGGCACCGACCTCACCCTCGCCGTCACCGGCATCGTGATGAGCGGCCTGACCGACGACCCGGTGCGGATCAGCCACGGCGCGCCCACCCTGCCGACCATCTGGGCCGCCGGCACGGTGCTCGGCTTCGCCGGCAAGGGCGGCTGGCGCTGGGCGGCCGCCGCGGGCACGGTGATCGGCGTCGCCAACATCCTCGGCCACGGCGGCGCGACCGGCGACAACGTCCACAACATCATGCTGCTGATGGTGGCCGGCTGCGCCATCGGCTACGTCATCGAACTGGCCCGCGCCAGCGAGGCGACGCTCACCCGGGCACTCCAGGTCGAGGCGGCCACCCGGGAGCGCGAGCGGCTCTCCCGCGACATCCACGACGGCGTGCTCCAGGTGCTCGCCCTCGTCCAGCGCCACGGCGCGGAACTCACCGCGCGGCCGGCCGAGGGCGCTGCCGCCGCGGCCGGTGGACGCCCGGGCGGCGACGCCGACTTCGCCGAACTCGGCCGGCTGGCCGGCGAGCAGGAGCGCGCCCTGCGGGCGCTGATGACCGGCGGCCCGATCCCGGGGCAGCGCCCGCCGGAGTGCGGGGCCGGGGAGCCGCAGGACCTCACCGCGCTGCTGCGCCCGTACGCCGACGAGCGGATCACGCTGTCCGCCCCCGGCGGGCCGGTGCTGCTGTCCGCCGGGGCGGCCGGCGAACTGGCCGCGGCGGTCGGCGCCGCCGTCGACAACGTCCGCCGGCACGCCGGGGAGCGGGCCCGGGCCTGGATCCTGGTGGAGGACGAGCCGCAGGCCGTCACGGTCAGCATCCGCGACGACGGCCCCGGCTTCGCCCCCGGCCGCCTCGGCGAGGCGGAGCGGGCCGGGCGGCTGGGCGTCTCCCAGTCCATCCGCGGCCGGCTGCTGGACCTCGGCGGCACGGCCGAGCTGTACTCGGCGCCCGGGGAGGGCGTCGAGGTCGAACTCCGCGTCCCGAGGAAGGGCTCTGATGACCGATCAGCCGACGACTGACCGGCCGATACGGGTGATGGTCGTGGACGACCACCCGATGTGGCGCGACGCCGTCTCGCGGGACCTCGCCGAGGCCGGGCTGGACGTGGTGGCCACCGCGGGCGACGGCGAGGAGGCCGTGCGTCGGGCCCGCGCCTGCTCGCCGCAGGTCGTCGTGCTGGACCTCAACCTGCCCGGTCTGCCCGGCGCCGAGGTGTGCCGCCAGGTGGTCGCGCAGGACCCGGCGGTGCGGGTGCTGGTGCTCTCGGCCAGCGGCGAGCACCAGGACGTGCTGGAGGCGGTGAAGTCCGGCGCGACCGGGTACCTGGTCAAGTCGGCCGGGCGGGAGGAACTGCTGGACGCGGTGCGGCGCACGGCCGTGGGCGACGCCGTGTTCACCCCGGGCCTGGCCGGCCTGGTGCTGGGCGAGTTCCGCCGGCTGGCCGCCGAACCGGCTCCGGCCTCCGCGCCGGCCGTCCCGCAGCTGACCGCCCGGGAGACCGAGGTCCTGCGCCTGGTGGCCAAGGGCCTGTCGTACCGGCAGATCGCCGACCGGCTGGTGCTGTCGCACCGGACGGTGCAGAACCACGTCCAGAACACGCTCGGCAAGCTGCAACTGCACAACCGGGTGGAACTGGTGAGGTACGCGATCGAGCAGGGGCTGGACGACGACATCTGACGGCTCCGGCGGGATCCGGCCGCCTCGGCGATCCCGCGTGCGGCGGGGGCCGGTCTCCCGGGACCGGCCCCCCACCGGCTGCTCAGCCGCGGACGGCCGCCGCCTCGCGCAACAGGCCCGCCACGATGCCGACGCCGTCGCGGGTCAGCACCGACTCGGGGTGGAACTGGAGGCCGGCGAAGCCGGGCCCGCGCAGCGCGTGGACGTCCCCGGTGGCGGCGTCCCGGGCGACCTCGACGCCCCGGGCGGCGAGCCGGGCCGCGTCGGCGTCCGAGCAGCGCGCGGTGAACGTGTTGTAGAAGCCGACGGTGTGCTTGGTGCCGAACAGATCGATGCTCTCCTGCGCGCCCTGGTACGGGACGTCCTTGCGGCCCAGCGCCAGCCCGAGCTCACCGCAGAGCAGCTGGTGGCTGAGGCAGACCGCGAGCAGCGGCGCGGTGCGGGCTCCGGACCGGACGGCTGCCAGGGCGTCCGCGACGACCGGCCGCAGCAGGGCCATCTTGGGGTCGTCGGCGAGCGCCGGGTCGCCGGGCCCGGGGCCCAGCACCAGCGGCCCGCGGTGCGCCGCCAGCAGGGCGGGCAGCCCGGGCGTGTCGTAGCGGACGACGCTGACCTGGTGGCCGATCGAGGTGAGCAGGTGGGCGAGCATCGAGGTGAAGGTGTCCTCGCCGTCGACCACCAGGGTCGGCGCGGGCTCGGTGACCACGGTCGGTGTCTGCATCCGCAGCCAGAACGGGGCGAGGTCGGCCCGCCGGGCGTCCAGGGCGGCCTGGACGCGGTGGTCGTCGGCCAGCCGGGGGCCGGTGGGGCCGGGCAGCCGGGCGGGCGCGGGCCGGGCGCCGATCGCGGTGAGCACCCCGGCGGCCTTGGCGTGGGTCTCGGCGACCTCGGACTCGGGGACGGAGTGGCGGACCAGCGTGGCGCCGACCCGGACGACCAGGCGGCCGGTGGCCGGGTCGATGTCGGCGGTGCGGATGCAGATCGGCGAGTCCAGCAGCTGTCCGCCGCTGGCGGAGCGGCCGATCAGGGCGAGCGCGCCGGAGTAGTAGCCGCGCCCTCCGGGCTCGTACCGCTTGATGACCCGGGTGGCGTTCTGCACCGGGCTGCCGGTGACGGTGGCGGCGAACATCGTCTCGCGGAGCACCTCGCGGACGTCCAGCGAGGTGCGTCCGCGCAGCTCGTACTCGGTGTGGGCGAGGTGGGACATCTCCTTGAGCCGGGGCCCGAGCACCTGGCCGCCGAGGTCGCCGACCGTGCACATCATCTTGAGCTCTTCGTCGACGACCATCGTCAGTTCCTCCAGCTCCTTGGGGTCGTGGAGGAACCGGAGCAGCGAGTCGATGTCCGAGCCGCCGGTCGGATAGCGGTAGGTGCCGGAGATCGGGTTCATCACGACGGTGCCGCCGCTCTGGCGGACGTGCACCTCGGGGGAGGCGCCGACCAGGACGCGTTCTCCGGTGTGCACCAGGAAGGTCCAGTAGGCGCCGCGCTCCTGCTCCAGCAGCCGCCGGAACAGGGTGAGCGCGAGTGCGGGCGAGAAGTTCTCCAGGGTGGCGCCGAAGTCGCGCCGGATCACGAAGTTGGCGCCCTCGCCGTTGCCGATCTCCTCCTCGATCACCCGGCGGACGATCGCGGCGTACGCCTCGTCGTCGATGTCGAACGAGCCGCCGGTGAGCGAGACCGGCGACTGCGGCAGGGCGGCGGCGAGTTCGGCCAGCGGCAGGGTGTGCTGTTCGGCCACCGAGAGGGCCTGCAGCGGGGTCCCGTCGTCGTGCGCCTCGAAGCCGCGCTCGCGGATCTGCCGGTACGGGACGAGCGCGAGCAGGTCGTGGACGGGGCCGTCGGCCGGGACGCCGGTGCGGACCGGCAGGTCGGCGAGGTTCCGGTAGCTGTCGACGGTGCCCACCAGCACCTCGACGGTGTCCGGGGCGAGCCGGGGGGTGCGGCGGTGCAGCAGGGCGAACGCGGGCGCGTCGGGAGCGGTGAGGCGGGCGAGCAGGTCGGCGGTGGCGGTCACGGAGCGGCTTCCTTCCGGGGGGCTGGTGAGGTGCGGTGCTGGGATCCGCTCCCGGAGGGCCGTCTGCGCATACGCCGACGGCCGCCCCGAGGGGCGGCCGTCGTGTTCGTCTAGGAACGCGCGATCGGTGGGCCACCCTTGGGGGAGGCCCACCACCAGGAGTGGGTGCGGGGCGCGTGCATGGTTCGAGCGTAGCGGATCGTGCGGGGAGGGTGAGCCCGGTCACGTGTTTGTCCGAGTTATGTCTCACCCCTCGGGCAATGGTCACGAATCGCTCGGGTCACCCCGTAGCCTTGGTGGTGTGACCGTGACGACTGAGACATCGAGGACTGACCGCTCCTGGCAGTCCCTGCCCGCGGCGCAGCAGCCTGAATGGCCGGACCAAGAGGCTCTGCGCAAGACCCTTGCCGAGCTCGCCTCCTATCCGCCGCTCGTGTTCGCCGGCGAGTGCGACCAGCTGCGCGCCCGGCTCGGCGCCGTGGCGCGCGGGGAGGCCTTCCTGCTGCAGGGCGGTGACTGTGCCGAGGCCTTCGACGGCGTCTCGGCGGAGCACATCCGCAACAAGCTGAAGACCCTGCTGCAGATGGCCGCCGTGCTGACGTACGCGGCCTCGGTGCCGGTCGTGAAGGTGGGCCGGATCGCCGGCCAGTACTCCAAGCCGCGCTCCAAGTCGACCGAGACCCGCGACGGCGTGACACTGCCGGTCTACCGCGGCGACTCGGTGAACGGCTTCGAGTTCACCCCCGAGTCCCGCATCCCGGACCCGGAGCGCCTCAAGCGGATGTACAACGCGTCCGCCGCGACGCTGAACCTGGTGCGCGCGTTCACCACCGGTGGTTACGCGGACCTGCGCCAGGTGCACGCCTGGAACCAGGACTTCGTGCGCAACTCGCCGGCCGGCCAGCGCTACGAGCAGCTCGCCCGGGAGATCGACAACGCCCTGGCGTTCATGAACGCCTGCGGTGTGGCGCCGGAGGAGTTCAAGACCGTCGAGTTCTTCTCCTCGCACGAGGCGCTGATCCTCGACTACGAGACCGCGCTGACCCGCGTGGACTCGCGCACCGGCGAGCTGTACGACGTCTCCGGCCACATGGTGTGGATCGGCGAGCGCACCCGCCAGCTGGACCACGCGCACATCGAGTTCGCCTCGAAGGTCCGCAACCCGATCGGCGTCAAGCTCGGCCCGACCACCTCGGTCGACGAGGCACTGACCCTGATCGAGAAGCTGGACCCGGAGCGCGAGCCCGGCCGCCTCACCTTCATCACCCGGATGGGTGCGGGCAAGGTCCGCGACCACCTGCCCACCCTGGTGGAGAAGGTCACCGCGTCCGGCGCCCAGCCGGTGTGGATCTGCGACCCGATGCACGGCAACACCTTCGAGGCCTCCAGCGGCCACAAGACCCGCAGCTTCGACGACGTGCTCGACGAAGTCAAGGGCTTCTTCGAGGTGCACCGCGCGCTGGGCACCCACCCGGGTGGCATCCACGTGGAGCTGACCGGCGACGACGTGACCGAGTGCGTCGGCGGTGGCGACGAGGTGCTGGTCGACGACCTGCACCAGCGCTACGAGACGGCCTGCGACCCGCGGCTCAACCGCAGCCAGTCGCTGGACCTGGCGTTCCTGGTGGCGGAGATGTACCGCGGCCAGTGAGCTGCCACGGGAGCTGCCACGGGTGAGCCGCCGCCGGCGGGTCACCGGTGAACGAATGTGACGAAAGCCCCTCCGGATTCGGGGTCCCCGAGCCCGGAGGGGCTTTTTCGTGCCCGGATCGCCGGGTAAGGTGAGGCTTAGTGAAGTAAGGCAAGCCTTAGTCAAGATCGTTCCGCCAGTCGGCGCCGCACCACCCTGGAGAGTCCGCGATGTACGTGTGCATGTGCCATGCGGTCACCGAGGACCAGGTGAAGAAGGCGATCGACGCCGGGGCCGGCACCCCGCGCCAGATCGCCCGGGGCTGCAAGGCCGGCACCGACTGCGGATCCTGCGTCCGCCGGATCCAGGCCCTGCTCGGCGAGCACGGCGCCCGGCCCTGCCCGACCGCCCGCCTCGCCGCGAAGCTCGGCCTGGCCGACCCGCAGGACCAGGCCGCGTCCGCGCCGGTGGCCACCGTGACTCAGGCCGCCCCGACCCCGGTCGCCCCGCTGCGCGCGGCCTGAGGGCTCAGGAGTCCGGCTGCTCGATCACCTGGGCGAGGTAGAGGGCTTCGCCGAGCTTCTCCAGGAGCTCCAGCTGGGTGTCGAGGTAGTCGATGTGGTGCTCCTCGTCGGCCAGGATGTCCTCGAAGATGTTCGCCGAGGTGACGTCGTTCTTGGCGCGCATCACCACGATCCCGCGCTTCAGCCGGTCGATCGCCTCGACCTCGATCTGGCGGTCCGCCTCGAACATCTCCTTGACCGTCTGGCCGATCCGGACGTGGAACAGCCGCTGGTAGTTCGGCAGCCCGTCCAGGAAGAGGATCCGGTCGGTGAGGGTCTCGGCGTGCTTCATCTCGTCGAAGGACTCGTGCCGGGTGTACTTGGCGAGCTTCGTCCAGCCGAAGTTCTCCTGCATCTTGGCGTGCAGGAAGTACTGGTTGATCGCGGTGAGCTCCGCGGTGAGCTGCTCGTTGAGGAACTCGATGACCTCTGGGTCGCCCTGCATGGCTGGTGCCTCCCTGCGCTACGGCCTGTTGTGACTCCTGCGCTGCGCATCCTGGCATCGAAATGGGAGAAAATTCCAGTAAGTTCACACTCACTAGGACATGTTTTGGAATATCCGATTTGAGCCGATACGGGCTCGGTCACCGGTTCTTGGGGGCGGGGCGTGTGGTCGCGCGAAGGGGCGCGCACGGCGCGTCGGCCGCCGTCTGTCACCATGGAGTCATGGGTCAGTCCGAACAAGAACCGTTTCCGCCGTCTGACCCGAGGCTCCCCCCGGGGCAGCGCGTGCAGCGCGGCTGGCCCGCCCTGCACTACGGGCCCGTACCCCGCTTCAAGCCGCTGACCTGGGACCTCCAGGTGTTCGGCG
Source organism: Kitasatospora sp. NPDC091276 (assembly GCF_040684355.1). NCBI lineage: Bacteria > Bacillati > Actinomycetota > Actinomycetes > Kitasatosporales > Streptomycetaceae > Kitasatospora > Kitasatospora sp. NPDC091276. The sequence continues at coordinate 33,923 of NZ_JBFBFU010000006.1, forward strand.
CCACCGCCTCGGCGGAGAAGCACAGCTGGGACTTCGAGGCCTTCCACGCCCTGCCGCGCACCACCGTCGTCGCCGACCTGCACTGCGTCACCAAGTTCACGCTGCTCGGCAACGAGTGGTCGGGCGTGCCGGCCGCCGCCCTCCTCGACCTGGAGCCCCCCGCGCCCGGCGTCACCCACGTGATGGTCTGGGCCGAGTACGGCTACAGCGCCAACCTGCGGCTGGCCGACTTCGCAGACCCGCGGACGATCTTCGCCACCCACCGCAACGGCGAGCCGCTGACCGCCGAGCACGGTTTCCCCGTCCGGCTGATCGTCCCCGGGCTGTACGCCTGGAAGGGCCCCAAGTGGGTCCGCGCGGTGGAGTACATGCGGGCCGACCGCCGGGGCTTCTGGGAGGAGCGCGGCTACCACAACCTCGCCGACCCGTGGCGCGAGCAGCGCTACTCCCACCAGGAGGAGCCGGGCGACGGCCCGCTGCGCTGAGGGCGGGCCGACGTTCGGAGGAATCCCCTTAGAAGAAGGGGAAGTTGACCGTCACCGCGGTGTGCTGCGGGCGCCGCTCGCCGGCCGCCGGGGACTGACTGGACACCTTGCCGGTGCCGAACAGGTTGACCCCGCTGGTCTGCATCGTGAAGCCGGCCGCCTGGAGCGCCTTCGCCGCGTCGTCCTTGCTCATCCCGGTGACGTCCGGGACGGGCACCATGCCCTTGCTGACCACCAGCGAGACCGCGGTGTTCTCCTGGAGCAGCTGCCCGGCCGCCGGCGAACTGCTGATCACCACGCCCTCCGGCACGGTGTCGTCGTACGTCCCGGTCACGCCGCCCCTGGTCAGCTGGGCCGCGGTCAGCGCGTCGGCGGCCTGGTCGGCGGTCTTCCCGGCCAGGTCCGGCACCGCGATCCGCTTGGGGCCCCTGGAGACGGTCACCGTCACGGTGTCGCTCTTGCGGGTCCGCGCGCCCACTCCGGGGTCGGTGGCGATCACCTGCCCGGCCGGGACGCTCTCGCTGAACACCTCGACGAAGCGGCCGTGCATGCCGTCCTTGTCCAGGATCCGCTGCGCCTCGGCCCGGTCCTTGCCGAGCACGCCGGGCACCGGCCCGTACAGCCCCTCGGACAGCCCGTACGTCGCACCGCCGACCGCCAGCACCAGGGCGGTCAGCGCGGCGACCCAGATCAGCGGCTTGCGGGGGAGGCGGCGCAGCAGGCCGGGCCGGCGCCCGCGCACCGGGGTCGGCTCGTCGTACGGGCGCGGCTCGACCAGCAGCTGGTCCAGCAGCTCCGCCGGCACGTCCAGCACGCTGGTGGGCTCCGGCGCCCCGGCGGCGGGCCCCGCCGGCTGCTGGATCACCGAGGTCGGCTCGCTGGTCGGGTAGCGCGGGCTGGGCCGGGTGGAGGCCGGCGGCTCGGCGTCCAGCTCGGCCGGGGTGAGCGTGCGGCGGATCCGCTGGAGGGCGGCGAGCAGTTCGACCGCGTCGTACGGGCGGGCCTCGGCCGTCCGGGCGCAGGCGCCGGCCACTATGGCGTCCAGCCCGGGGCCGACGGCCGGGGCGATCAGCGAGGGGGCGGGGACGTCCTCGTGCAGGTGCTTGTACATCACCTGGACGGGGTTGTCGCCGGTGTGCGGGCGGCGGCCGGTGAGCATCTCGTAGAGCAGGATGCCGGCCGCGTAGACGTCGACCCGCTGGTCGGTGGGGGCGTCCGGGAGGATCTGCTCGGGGGCCAGGTAGGAGACGGTGCCGAGGACCGTGCCGCCGGTCGCGGTGCTGGTCGAGGTGGGCGCGCCGTCGGCGGTGCCGAGGACCCGGACCAGGCCGAAGTCGGCGACCTTGACCAGCCCGTCCTCGGTGATCAGCACGTTCTCCGGCTTGACGTCCCGATGCACCAGCCCGGCCCGGTGGGCGGCGCCGAGGGCGGCCAGCACCGGCTCCAGCACGTCCAGCGCGGCCCGCACGGACAGCGCGCCGCGGTCGCGCAGCAGGTCCCGCAGGGTGCGGCCGGGCACGTACTCCATGGCGAGGAAGACGTTGGCGCCGTCCGCGCCCTGGTCGAAGACGTTCACCACGTTCGGGTGGGAGAGCCGGGCGACGGCCTTGGCCTCGCGGATGAACCGGGCGGTGAAGCCGTCGTCCCCGGCCAGCGCGGGGTGCATCACCTTGAGGGCGACGACCCGGTCCAGCCGGGTGTCGGTGCCCTTGTAGACGGTGGACATCCCGCCGGTCGCGATGCGCTGCTCGACCCGGTACCGGCCGTCGAGCAGGGTACCGATCAGGGGGTCGTGCAGTGCCATGTCCACCCGGAGAGTCTAGGGCCGCGGGCGGCAGCCGGACCCGGAGGACATCGCCTCCGGGCCCGGCTGTGCCCGGTTTGTGACACGGCACACGCGGGTGGGTGCCGGGCGCCAGGGCGTCAGAACGCCGGGTGCTCGCGGGTGTCCAGCTCCGCCCGGCCGGCCATCGCCGAGGAGGCCTCGGCGTGGAACCGGCGCGGGATGCGGCCGGCCCGGTGGGCGAACCGGCCCGCCTCGGCGGCGTGCCGCATCGCCTCGGCCATCAGCACCGGGTCCTGCGCCCTGGTCACCGCGGAGGCGAGCATCACCGCCGCGCAGCCCAGCTCCATCGCCAGCGCGACGTCCGAGGCGGTGCCGGCGCCCGCGTCCAGGATCACCGGGACGCCCGCGTCCTCCACGATCAGCTGGAAGTTGTGCGGGTTGCGGATGCCCAGGCCGGAGCCGATCGGCGAGCCCAGCGGCATGATCGCCGCGCAGCCGACGTCCTCCAGCTTGCGGGCCAGCACCGGGTCGTCGTTGGTGTACGGCAGCACCGTGAAGCCGTCGTCGACCAGGGTCTCGGCGGCGTCCAGCAGCTCGATCGGGTCCGGCAGGAGGGTCCGCTCGTCGGCGATCACCTCCAGCTTCACCCAGTCGGTGCCGAGCGCCTCGCGGGCCAGCCGGGCGGTCAGCACGGCCTCCCCGGCGGTGAAGCAGCCCGCCGTGTTGGGCAGCACCCGGATGCCGTTGCGGGTCAGCACGTCCAGGACGGAGCCCTGGGTGCTGGCGTCGACCCGGCGCATCGCCACGGTGGTCAGCTCGGTGCCGGAGGCCAGCAGCGCCCGTTCCAGGATCTCCAGGCTGGGTGCGCCGCCGGTGCCCATGATCAGCCGGGAGCCGAAGGACTCCCCGGCGATGGTCAGCAGGTCGTCAGCCATGTCAGCCTCCCTGGACGGCGGTGAGGATCTCGATCCGGTCGCCCGCCGACAGTTCCGTGGCCGGCCACGAACTGCGCGGCACCACGGCCTCGTTGAGGGCGGCGGCGACGCCGCTGTGGGCGGCGCTGAGGGTGGCCACCACCTCCGCGAGGGTGGTCGTGGCGGACACCCGGCGGGGCTCGCCGTTGACGGTCAGCCCGATCTCGGCCGGTGTGGTCTGGGCCGGTGTGGTCTGGGGTGGTGCGATCTCGGTCATGCGGAGGCCTTCGTGGTGGAGCGGTCGGGGGAGAACCGGGTGGGTGTGAACGGCTGTGCAAGCTCGGGGAGTTCGCCGGTCGCCAGGTACTCGGCGAGCAGGTCGGCGGTCACCGGGGTGAGCAGCACGCCGTTGCGGTAGTGGCCGGTGGCGGCGACCAGCCCGGGCAGCGCGGTCGGGCCCAGCAGCGGGGCGTTGTCCGGCGAGCCGGGACGCAGCCCGGCCGAGGTCTCCAGCAGCGGGAGTTCGGTGATGCCCGGCACCAACTCGTGGGCGTCGCGCAGCAGTTCGTACACCCCGCCGGCGGTGACCGTGGTGTCGTAGCCCTGCTCCTCGGTGGTCGCGCCGATCACCAGCTCGCCGTTCTCCCGGGGCACCAGGTACAGGTGCTGTCCGCGCACCACCGCGCGGACGTTGCGGGACAGGAACGGCCGGTACGCCTCGGGGATCCGCAGCCGCAGGATCTGCCCCTTCACCGGGCGGACGGCCGGCAGCACGCCCTCCGGCAGCCCGGGCAGCCGGTGGCTGTGCGGGCCGGCCGCGAGCACCACCTGGTCGGCCCTCTGGGTCTCGCCGGTGCCGAGCCGGGCGCCGACCGCGCGGCCGTCCTCGACCAGCAGCCCGACGGCCTCGGCCCGGTGGAGCACGACCCCGGCGAGCTCGCAGGCCGCCACCAGGGCGGTCAGCAGCCGGCGGGGATCCACCTGGTGGTCGTCCGCGACGTGCAGGCCGCCGCGCACGCCGGGGGCGAGCATCGGCTCCAGCCTGCGGGCCTCCCGGCCGGTCAGCCAGGCCGAGTCCAGACCGAGCCGCTGGTGGAAGGCGTGCAACTCGCGCAGTTCCTCGCGGTCGTCGGAGTCCAGCGCGACGGCGATCGTGCCGCACCGGCGGTACCCGGTGTCCAGGCCGCCGCTCGCCTCGGTGAGCTCGGCGGCGAAGTCCCCGTACCGCTGGTTGGAGGCCATGCCGAGGCGCAGCAGCGGCTCCTCGCCGTACTGCAGCTCGGTGACCGGGGCGAGCATCCCGGCCGCGACCCCGGCCGCCCCGCCGCCGGGGGAGGGGTCGACCACGACGATGTTCCCCAGCCCGCGCCGCGCGGCGCGCCAGGCGACGGCGAGGCCGATGACGCCCCCGCCGATCACCAGCACGTCGGCGTGGGTTTCCTCGGGCAAGCGTGACAAGGCTGCTCTTCTCCCTTCGCCGGAATGACCCGGATCAGGTTCGGACGGTCGCGGGCCGTGCCAGCCCGCCTCTCAGCCCGGTACGCCGGGCTCCCGTGATGGTGCCCCCACCATAACGCCGGGGGCGGGCCCGGCCGAAGGCCCGTACGCGGGGTGGACGGGCCGGTGGCCCCGGCAGGGCGCTGAGTACAGTGACGGGCGTGGCAGAGCTGAACGGAACGGATCAGGTGGTCGTCGTCGGGGCCGGGCTGGCCGGGGCGCAGTGCGCCCTGAAGCTGCGGCAGGGCGGCTGGCGGGGGCGGATCACGCTGGTCGGGGAGGAGCCGCACGCGCCGTACGACCGGCCGCCGCTCTCCAAGGACGTGCTGCTCGGCAAGGCCGACGCCACCACCCTGGACATCGACTACCCGCACCTGGGCATCGAACTGCTCACCGGCCGCCGCGCCACCGGCCTCGCCCCCGGCGTGCTGCACACCGACGCTGGCGACCTCCCCTACGACGCCCTGGTGATCGCCACCGGCGCCACCCCGCGCGCCCTGCCCGGCGCCGAGCGCGCGCACCTGCTGCACACCCTGGACGACGCGCTGGCGCTGCGCGCCCTGCTGCGGCCCGGCCTGCGGCTGGTGCTGGTCGGCGCGGGCTGGATCGGCGCCGAGGTGTCCACCGCCGCCCGCGCGGCCGGCTGCGAGGTGACGGTGGTCGAGGCGGGCCCGGCGCCCGTCCCCGGCGCGCTGCCGGCCGAGGTCGGTTCGGCGATGGCCGCCTGGTACGCCGAGGCCGGTGTCGACCTGCGCTGCGGGGTCGGCGTGGCCGCCGTCGAGGAGGGCGCGGTGCTGCTGGCGGACGGCTCGCACCTGCCCGCCGACGAGGTCGTGGTCGGCGTCGGCGCCCGGCCCGCGACGGGCTGGCTGGCCGGTTCCGGCGTCGAGCTGGACGGCACCGGCGCCGTCCTGGTGGACGGGCGGCTGCGCACCGGCCTGCCCGGCGTCTTCGCGGCCGGGGACTGCGTCAGCTACCCGTCCGCCCGCTCCGGCGCCCGGCTGGCCGTCCAGCACTGGGACCACGCGTTGCAGTCCGGCGAGGCCGTGGCGGCCGCCGTCCTCGGCGCGGACGCGCCGCCGTACGACCCGGTGCCGTACTTCTGGTCGGAGCAGTTCGGGCGGATGGTCCAGTACGCCGGGCGGCACGCCGAGGGCGACGAACTGCTGTGGCGCGGCGGCCCGCAGGGCGCCTCCTGGACGGCGCTCTGGCTGCGCGACGGGGTGCCGAGCGCGCTGCTGGCCGTCGACCGGCCGCGCGACCTGACCCAGGGCCGCCGGCTGATCGAGCGCGGCACCGCGCTGGACCGGGCCCGCGCGGCGGACCCCTCGGTGCCGCTGAAGTCGGCGGTCGCGGGGTAGCGGCTGGTGCGCGGGGGGCTGTGGAGGTGGCAGTCTGGTGGCGTGAGTGAGATTGAAAGCAAGATCGAAGCCCTGGTTTCCGAGTGGATGTACCTGCCCGACATCTCGGAGCAGTGGGGGGTGCGCGTCACCGAGGTGCGCGACCTGGTCCGCAGCGGCGGGCTGATCGCCGTCCGGCGGGGCCCCAACAAGTCGCTGCAGGTCCCTGCGGCGTTCATCGACGGCCAGGGGCTGGTCAAGCACCTGTCCGGCACCCTGACCGTGCTGCGCGACTGCGGGTACAACGACGTGGAGATCCTGGAGTGGCTCTTCACCGAGGACCCGTCGCTGCCCGGCAGCCCGATCCAGGCGCTGCAGGAGAACCGCGGCACCGAGGTCAAGCGGCGCGCCCAGGCGATGCTGATCTGATGGCGGCGGACGCACCGCGCCGGCGGCTGGCCGACGCCCGGCTGTACCTGTGCACCGACGCCCGCCGGGAGCAGGGCGACCTCGCCCAGTTCCTGGACGCGGCGCTGGCGGGCGGGGTGGACATCGTCCAGCTCCGGGACAAGGGCCTGGAGGCCAAGCAGGAGCTGGCGGCCCTGGAGGTCTTCGCGGACGCCTGCCGCCGCCACGGCAAGCTGCTGGCCGTCAACGACCGCGCCGACGTCGCGCACGCGGCCCGGCCGGACGTGCTGCACCTCGGGCAGGACGACCTGCCGGTGCCGGCCGCCCGGGCGATCCTCGGTGACGAGGTGCTGATCGGCCGGTCCTGCCACGCCGAGTCCGAGGTGGACGCGGCGCTCACCGAGCCCGGCGTGGACTACTTCTGCACCGGCCCGGTCTGGCCGACCCCGACCAAGCCGGGCCGCCCGGCGCCGGGCCTCGGCCTGGTCTCGTACGCGGCGAAGCAGAGCACCGACCGGCCGTGGTTCGCCATCGGCGGCATCGACCTCGGCAACCTCGACGAGGTGCTGGCCGCCGGCGCCCGCCGGATCGTCGTGGTCCGTGCCATCACGGCCGCCGACGACCCGCAGGCCGCCGCAGCCGAGCTCGCCCGGCGGGTGCGCTCGGCCTGACGGCCCCGGGGGCCGTCACCGTTCTCCGTACCTGCGGATCCCCCTGCGTGCGGATCTCAGTACTTGCGGACGGTGGCGGCCTCGGCCAGGGCCAGCAGCACCGTGCGGGCCTGCTCGTCGGCCAGCGGCGCCGCCTCCAGCGCGGCCAGGGACTGCCGCATCAGCTCGTCGATCCGGCGCTCCACCCGCTCGGGCGCGCCGCTGCGGGCCACCAGGTCGCGCAGCCCGGTGACCTCCTCGGGCACCAGGTCCGGCGCGCCGAGCCGCTCGTCCAGGTGCCGGGCGTCGGCGGCCGGCAGGCCCCGCATCGCGTGCGCCACCAGCAGGGTGCGCTTGCCCTCGCGCAGGTCGTCCCCGGCCGGCTTGCCGGTGACCGCCGGATCGCCGAAGACGCCGAGCAGGTCGTCCCGCAGCTGGAAGGCCTCGCCCAGCGGCAGCCCGAACGCCCCCAGCGCCGCCACCAGCTCCGGGCCGGCCCCGGCCAGCAGCGCGCCGACCTGGAGGGGGCGCTCGATCGTGTACTTCGCCGACTTGTAGTGCAGCACCGTCTGCGCCCGGTCGAGCGCGCCCTCGTCGGCGGAGTCGCCGGCCACCGGCTCCAGGACGTCCAGGTACTGGCCGACCATGACCTCGGTGCGCATCAGGTCGAACACCGGCTTGGCGGCCAGCACGGCGGTCGGCTCCAGGCCCGAGCGCAGGAACAGCTCGTCGCACCAGATCAGCAGCAGGTCGCCGAGCAGCACCGCCGCCGAGGCGCCGTACTGCTCGCGGTCGCCGCGCCAGCCGTTCGCCCGGTGCAGCGCCTCGAAGCGGCGGTGGATCGAGGGCAGGCCGCGGCGGGTGTCGCTGCGGTCCATCAGGTCGTCGTGCACCAGGGCGCTCGCCTGGAGCAGTTCCAGCGCGGCCGCCGCGTTCGCGATGCCCTCGTCGCCCGCCGGGCCGCCGGCGCCGCGCCAGCCCCAGTAGCAGAAGGCCGGGCGCAGCCGCTTGCCGCCGTCCAGCAGGAAGTCGCGCAGGGCGTCGGCGGCGGGCACGAGCTGCGGGGAGATCTTGTCCAACAGGGCGGACTGGCCGTCCATGAACGCGGCGAGGGCGGCGTTGACGCGCGCGCGGACGTCCTCCACGTCTATGGGGTTGGCCGGCCGGTTGCTGGACGAGGTCACGATGAGGCTCCGCTGGTTCGCTGGGGTGCAGCAAGCGTAGCGGGGTAGCCGGGAACGAATGTGCGAGCGGGCGTGCGCGCGGGCGTGCGGGCGCCCCCGGCGCGGGCCCCGAACGCCGGTGGGAATCCGACGGACCACCGGACGGAGTATCGTCCACCGCTTGTCTCAATCCGTGGTACCGAGTTGTCCGGCCCCTTCGAACGCCGGATAACCTGCCAGCATGGCACTCGGCATCGCTTCCACCAGACCGGACCGCGCACTGACGGTCCGCGAACTCCTGGCAGCCGGAAAGCGGTCCTTCTCCTTCGAGTTCATGCCCCCGCGCACCGAGGTCGGCGAGCAGAGACTCTGGGACGCCATCCGCCGGCTCGAACCGCTGGACCCCAACTTCGTCTGCATGACGTACGGCGCGGGCGGCTCCTCGCGCGAGCGCACCGTCAACATGGTCGGCCGGATCGCCACCGAGACCACGCTGACCCCGGTCGCTCACCTGACCGCCGTCGACCACTCGATCGCCGAACTGCGCAACATCATCGGCCAGTACGCCGACCAGGGCGTGCGCAACGTCCTCGCGGTCCGGGGGGACCCGCCCGGCGACCCGATGGGCGAGTGGGTCAAGCACCCCGACGGCGTCACGTACGCGTACGAGCTGGTCGAGCTGATCAAGGGCATCGGCGACTTCTGCGTCGGCGTCGCCGCCTCGCCGAACATGCACCCGCGCTCCACCGACTGGGACGAGGACATCCGGCACTTCGTCGGCAAGGTCCGGGCGGGCGCCGACTACGCGATCACCCAGATGTTCTTCGAGGTCGACGACTACCTGCGGCTGCGCGACCGGGTCACCGCCGCCGGCTGCGAGACGCCGATCATCCCGGAGATCATGCCGGTCACCAACGCCAAGCAGCTGGAACGCTTCCCCCAGCTGAGCGGCTCCGCCTTCCCCGCCGACCTGGAGGCCCGGCTGCGGGCCGCCGTCGACGACCCGGCGGCGCTGCGCGCGATCGGCATGGAACACGCCACCGCGATGGCCGAACGCCTCCTCGCCGAAGGCGCGCCCGGCCTGCACTTCATCACGCTCAACCACTCCACGGCGACGCTGGAGATCTACCAGAACCTCGGCCTGCACCAGCGCCACGCGTAGGCCCCGTCCGGCGCCCCGTCGGGGGTCCTGCGCCGGGCCGATCGGGCCCGCGGGCCCGGACGTTTCACCGGCCCGTCACCGCCCCGACGGTGACGGGCTCGGTCGTGTGCGCCCCGGCCGCGACCGGCGGGAACGCGATGCGGTACCCCGGCCGTTGAACCGGTACAGTCGCCGCACACGCGCGGCGAGCGCGGGCACGCGACTGGAGGTAGCGGGCGGATGGGCATCGGATACCTGCTGCTGTACGTCGCGTTGGCGGTGGTGGCGCTCTGGCTGGTCGCCGAGGTCCTGCTGCAGAACCGGGCCCCGCTGCACTGGCGGGCCCTCGCCCTGGTCGGCTTCCTCGCAGTGGCCGCCGGCATGGTGCTCGGCTCCGTCCCGGTGATCGGCGCCGGCGCCGCCCTCTTCGCGGCCGGCCAGAGCTTCGTCACCCTCTCCGTCAAGCGCGGCTATCGGGCCGGCTGGTCGCTGCGCAAGGCCGACGGCTCGCTGCCCGGCCCGCTCGCCAAGGTGCCCCTGCTCGGCGCCCTCACCGGCGGCGCGGCCGCCGTGGCCGCGGTCGAGGCCACCGACAAGCGGATCGGTGAGGTCAGCGCCGTCGAGGAGGCCCCGGTCGCCGCCCCCGCCCCGGTTGCCGAGGACGTCCCCGAGGTCGAGCAGACCGCCGCCTTCGAGATGCGGGAACTCGCCCAGGACGGCGTCTACGCGCCCGCCTACTACGAGCAGCAGCAGGCGCAGGCGCCGCACGACCCCTACGCCGAGGCCTACCAGTCCGGCTACGACAACGCTGCCCAGCCGCAGCCGGCCTACGAGCAGCAGCAGTGGCAGAGCCAGCAGCAGCCCGTCTTCGCCTACGACCAGGGCTACGGGGCCTACCCCCAGCAGTCCGACCCGTACAACGGCTACCCGCAGCAGGACCAGTACCAGTCCTACCCGCAGCAGCAGCCCGGCTGGGAGCAGCACCCCCAGCAGCAGTGGCAGACCCCGCAGCAGCACCCCGAGCAACACCTGGAGCAGCACCCCGGCCAGCAGCCGGGCCAGCACCCCCAGGGCATCCCGCAGCAGCAGTCCTACGACCACACCTACGGCTACCAGCAGCAGAACACCTGGCCCCAGGGCTGAGGTCCGGCGCCAGGGCCCCTACGCCGGGCCGATCAGGTTGGCGGCGATGCAGGCGGACATCCCGGCCCGGGCCAGTCCGCCGCCGGGGTGGGCCGCTCCGCCGATCAGGTAGAGGCCGGGGACGGGCGACTCGTTGGCGGGCTGGAGCCATCCGCCGCCGTCTCCGGCGAGCGCGGGGCGGGGGACCGACCCGCCGAGGGCGCCGGTCTCCCGGCGGGTGTCGTCCGGGGTGCGCACGACCCGCCACAGCACCCGTTCGCGCAGGCCCAGGCCGGCGGCGTCGGCGTGCGCCAGCAGCCGGTCCGCGTGGCGCTCGGCGACCCCGGGCGCCGTCCAGTCGACGTCGCCCTGGGCGGGGACGGTCGCGGTCAGCACCACGCTCTCGTGCGCGTCGTCGGGACGCAGCGAGGGATCGTCCGGACGCAGCACCTGGAGGGTGGGGCGCTCGCAGGGCGGGGCCGGGAGGGTCAGGGCGTTCTGCTCGGCCGCCGGGTCGGCGGCGTGCACCACCGTCCGGTGCGGGGTGCCGGCCGGCCGGGCGCCGCGCAGCGCGAGCAGCACGCTGAACCGGCCGGGCACCTCGGACGGCTCCCCGTGGTCGGGCCCGAGCTCCGGCCACCGGGCGAGACCGTCACGGAACAGCGCCCTGGTGTCCATCGAGGAGACCACCAGGTCCGCGTCGATCCGCCCGCCCGGGGTGTCGACGCCACGGGCCCGGCCGTCCTCGACCAGCACCCCGGTGACCGGGGTGTCGAAGCGGAACTCCACCTTGCGCAGCTCGCAGCGCCGGTGCACCGCGTCCGCCAGGGCCCGCAGGCCGCCCCGGACGTACCAGACGCCGAAGGACTGCTCCATGTACGGCAGCACGGTGGCCCCGGCGGGGGCGGACCCGGGGGGCAGGCCGAAGCGCAGGGCGTGCTCCGCCAGCAGGGCGGTGAGGCCGGGGTGGCCGCCGAGTTCGCGGGCGGCGACGTCGGCGAGGGTCCACGGGCGGGGCCGGCCGAGCCGGGCGAGCAGGCCGCGCCGGGGCGGGACGGGGTAGGGGTCGGTGTGCAGCGGCGACCGGTCGGCCGGGAGCGGCTCCTCCAGGAGCGGGCGGCGGGTGGCCTCCCAGACCGTCCGGCCGTGGTTCATGACCGCGCTCCAGCGGGCGCCCGAGCCGGCGCCGAAGGCGGCGTCCAGGGCCTGGCTGACGCCGCCGCGGGAGGCGTTGGGCAGGCTGACGGCGGTGCCGTCCGGGAACAGGTGCCGGCTCTCCGGGTCCACCGGGGCGAGGTCGACGAGCTGCTCCAGCGGCTCCTTGCCGGTCTTCAGCGCGAGGTCGCGGTAGACGGCCGGGAGGGTCAGCAGGCCGGGACCGGTGTCGAAGGCGAATCCGTCGCGCTCGTACCGGCCGACCATGCCCCCGTACGTGCCGCCGGCCTCGCAGACCGTCACCCGGTGTCCGAGGGTGGCCAGCCTGGAGGCCGCCGCGAGCCCGCTCATTCCTGCGCCGATGATGACGATCCGTGCCATGGCACCTGATCCTAGGCCGTGACCTGGGCTGGGCCGGGCCGGGCCGGGCGGGCGCCGTCCTCAGCGCCGCGGGACGTACGGCCGGTCCGCCTCCTGCTCGCGGGCGGCGGACCCGGCGTCGCGGGCGGCGCGGCGTTCGCGGCGGCGGGCCCGGAAGGCGCGGATCCGGTTGACCGCGAACCAGACCAGCAGCAGGCCGACGGCGAGCAGGACGGCGGCGATCGAGGCGGCCAGCCAGGGGTGGAAGATCGCCAGGGATACCAGCCCGGCCACCGACAGGTCCTCCGCCATGCTGACCGCGATGTTGCTGGCCGGTTCGGGCGAGGTGTTGACCGCCATCCGCAGCGAGGCCTTGACCAGGTGGCTGACCAGCGCCGTGGTGCCGCCCATCGCGCCCGCCGCGACCTCGCCGAGCGAGCCCGGGTCGGTGCTCGCGATCAGCGCGCCGACGGTGGCGCCCGCGATCGGCCGGATCACGGTGTGCACGGAGTCCCAGAGGCTGTCGACGAACGGGATCTTGTCGGCCACCGCCTCCAGCAGGAACAGTACGGCGGCCGCGGCCAGCACGTCGGTGCGCTCCAGTGCGGGCGGCACCGAGTCCGCGCCGCCGAAGCGGCCCAGCAGTCCGAGCAGCAGCACCACCGCGTAGGCGTTGATGCCGCTGGCGAGTCCGCTGGTGAAGATCAGCGGCACGATCGTCATGGCTTCCCCCTCCTCATCGCTTTCCCCCTCCTTCTCGTGGCCGTGGCCGGTCCGCCCCGGCCACGGCCGTACCGTACCCGGACGTGCCGGGTCGGCCCGCCGGTTCCGGCCACGGCCGGGTCCGGGGCCGACGGATCTGAGTACGCGTACTCAGATCCGGGGTTGAGTACGTCAGCGGATGGCCCGCCGACCTGCCGGGACGGGAGAGTGGTGGCACCGGGACGGCGGCGCGTCGGGCGCCCCGCCCCGGGTGGCGGATCCGTCCGCCCAGCCGGCAGATGAGGGGTCGGCGGGGCGGCGGCGGAGGTCCGCCGCGGGAGCCGGTCACGGGCCTCGCACCGCCGACACGGGGCGGCGGAGCGGGCCGGGGGGAGACCGGCCACCGGAAGGGGGAGCTGGCCACCGCCGCCTGTGGGGAACGGCGGAGCGGCGGCGTACGGCGGCGGCACAGGACCTGGGGGGACAGGCCGGTGCCCGCCGCCGCTCACCCGTTTCGGGCCGCGTTGTCAGTGGTCCCGTTCACGATGGAGGGGCACGGGCCGCCCGGTCCGCGCGCTGCCTCGGAACGGGGGAGACCATGACCATCAGCCGTCCTGAGCCCGTCACCGCCCGCCTCCACTCCGCCGCCCCGCCGTCCTCCCCGGGCGGGCGCCCGGGTGGCGGGGACGTCCACCCCGTGCTGCGCCGGACCGCCGCGCCGCCGGCCGCCCTCGACCTCCTCGCCGACGCCCACCGCACGCTCGCCCGGGCCCGCGTGCTGGAGGACCCGCTGGAGCGGTACGCCACCGCCCACCTGGCCGCGCTGCGCACGGTGGCGGCCGTGCTCGCGGTGCGGGGGCGGCCGGAGAAGAGCCCGCGCCGGCGCAAGGCCATCCGCAGTGCCTGGGAGGTGCTGCCCGAGGTGGCCCCCGAGCTGGCCGAGTGGGCGCTCTACTACGGCGCCGGCGCCCGCCGCCGGGCGGCCGCCGAAGCCGGGATCAGGGGTGCCGCCTCGGCCCGTGACGCCGACGACCTGGTCCGCAACTCCGCCCTGTTCCTGCGCCTGGTCGAGCGCCTGCTCGGCCTGCGCCCGACCCCGCCGGCCCCGCGGCTGCCGCTGGACGGCGACGACCCGCCGGGGGTGACGGGCCCCGCCACCCGCCCGGTCTAAGGTGGAGGCATCCTGATCGATCTGCATGTGCCGAGGAGCCCCGCCTTGTACCCGACGCGTCCCCGCAGTGCCCTGCGTACCGCCGTGGTGTGGGAGGTGGTGCGGGCCGCCCTGGAGAAGCGGGCGGCCGAGCTGGACCAGCCGGTGCTCGACGTGGTCGACACCGGTGGCGGCACCGGCAACTTCGCCGTGCCGGTGGCCAAGCTCGGCCACCGGGTCACCGTGGTCGACCCCAGCCCGGACGCGCTGTTCGCGCTGGAGCGCCGGGCCGCCGAGGCCGGGGTGACGGAGCTGGTCCGGGCCGTCCAGGGCGACACCCAGACGCTGCCCGAGCTGGTCGCCCCCGGCACCGTGGACGCGGTGCTCTGCCACGGCGTGCTGGAGGTCGTGGACGACCCGGCGGAGGCGCTCGGCAGCCTGGCCGGCACCCTGCGCCGGGGCGGCCTGGTCAGCCTGCTGGCCGCCAACCGCAACGGCGCCGTGCTGGCCCGTGCGCTGGCCGGCCACTTCACCGAGGCCCGTACGGTGCTGTCCGCGACCGACGGCCGCTGGGGCGAGCAGGACCCGATGCCGCGCCGCTTCACCGGCGAGGAGCTGGGCCGGCTGGCCGAGGGCGCGGGCCTGCGGGTGGAGTCGGTGCACGGCGTCCGGGTCTTCGCCGACCTGGTCCCCGGGGTGCTGGTGGACGCCGAGCCGGGCGCGATGGAGGCGCTGCTGAAGCTGGAGGAGGCCGCCGCCGAGCAGCCCGCGTTCCACGCCGTGGCGACCCAGTTGCACCTGCTGGCCACCCTGGCCTGAGCGGCCGCGGGACCGTCCGCCGCCGTACGGTTCGCACACCGTGCGGCGGCAGTTCGCCTTCCGGACGCCCCCCGGCCTCGTCCGGGTGGTCCCGAACCTGCCCAGGTCCGGACCGATTCCACCCGTTCGGGCACTTGTCCGCGTCCCGTGGCGTTGAGCCGGGTGCGGCCGTGCCCGGTCGAAGTGGCCCGTCCCACGCGGCGCAGACCACTCCGTAACGGGCCCACGGACCGTATGATCTGGGTAAAGCCGGAAAGCATGACAGCCGGATGCGTGGGGCATATGGACGACACGGGCCGGGTCCCCCCGCACAGGCGTCCGACCGTGTGCCCCGAAGGCTGATTGGACTTTGCCTCCCCGACCGGGGTGGCGGACCGGTCGCACCCGCGACCGACGAGTAGGAGGACTCCGTGCCGCTCTCGGAGCACGAGCAGCGACTGCTCGACCAGATGGAGCGAGCGCTGTATGCCGAAGATCCCAAATTCGCGACGGCGCTTGAGGGAACCGGGCTGCGCACCTACACCCGCCGGCGGGTGTACCTGGCCGTTGCCGGCTTCGTGGTGGGCATCGGCCTGCTGATGGGCGGCATGGTCGTCCCCGACCAGATCTGGGTCAGCGTCGTGGGCTTCCTGGTGATGCTCGGGTGCGCGGTGTTCGCCGTGACCGGCTGGCGCCGCGGCCCCGCGGGCCAGGGCTCCGGCCCCCGGCCGGCCGCCGCGCCCCGCCGCAAGGCCGGGATGATGGACCGGGTGGAACAGCGCTGGCAGCGTCGTCGGGACGAGCAGGCCGGCGGCTTCTGAGCCGCGCACGGCGCGCCCGCCGGGGCGCGCACACGTTGGACGAACGCCGGGGCGGGCAGTCGATCGACTGCCCGCCCCGGCGTTCCCGCGTCCGCGCGACGGCCCGTTCGCCCGGGCCCCGCTCAGGACTCCCCGGAGGCCTGCTCGGACTCCGGCTTGCGCTTGCGCCGGGAGACCACCCGCCGCACCGGGCCGGTGACCGCGGCGGACACCCGGCCGACGCTGGTGCCGACCGCCTCCCGGGCCGCCCGCAGGGCGTCCGAGATCCGCCACCACAGCTGGGCCGAGGACGGCGGCAGCAGCACCGCCCTGGTCCGCCCGGCCCGGCCGGCGGCGGCCCGCAGGCCCTGCCGGGCGGTCCGGACGTCGGCCGACAGCGGGGCGGTGGTGACCTGGCCGGCCGGGGCGTAGAGCACCCGTTCGGTGGCCAGCGCCAGCCGCCCGGCGGCCGCCGCCGAGTCCGCGTCCAGCTCGGCCTTCTCGGTGATCCGCCGGGCGGCCGAGCGCGGGGTGCGTGACTCGTCCGGGGGAATGCCGAGGTCCCAGGCGGAGTCGATCAGTTCGTCCCAGGCGGCCAGCACCTGGGCGTCGGTGAGCTCGGCCGGGCCGCCGCCGGGCCCGCGCCGGCCGCCGGAGCCGAGCCGGCGCCGGCGCAGCGCCGACCGCCAGAGCATCGGCACCAGCAGCAGCGCGATCACCAGCACCACCACGGCGGCGCTGCCCAGGACCTGCCCGGACAGCAGCCAGGAGTCCTCGGCGGCGCTGCTGACGGCCTTGCTCTTGCCGCCGCACTCACCCAGCTGGCGCTGCTTCGCGTCGCAGTCCTTGCTGTCGGTCGGCGCCGCGACCGGCGCCGAGCTCTGCGCGGAGGCGGTCGGCTGCTGGGTCGGCGCGGTGGTCGGGGTGGTGGACTGCTCGGTGTAGCGGGGCTGGACGCCGCGGCTCGGGGTGGGCTCGAAGCGCAGCCAGCCGTAGCCCGAGAAGTACAGCTCGGGCCAGGCGTGGTACATCCGGCCGGTCACCGAGTAGACGTTGCCGCCCTTGGCGTCGCCGGGGGTGAAGCCGACGGCCACCCGGGACGGGATCTTCAGGGTGCGGGCCATCGCCGCCATGGTGGAGGCGAAGTGGACGCAGAAGCCCTTGCGGTCGCGCAGGAAGACCGCGATCGCGTTGCTGCCGGTGCCGCCGTTGACCGCGGTGTCGTACTGGAACTGCGGGCCGGTGAACCAGCTCACCAGCGCCATCGCCCGGTCGTAGTCGTTCGTCGCCTTGGCGGTGACCTCGTGGGCCTGCTGCGCGACGACCGGCGGGAGGTCCTGGGGGAGGCCGGTGTAGTGGTCCCGGATGTCCTGCGGCGCGGTCGACGCGGTGCGCAGCTCGTTCGCGGTGGGCCGCACGTCCAGCGCGCTGACGTGGTAGCGCAGGCTGCGGATCGCCCGGTCGTTGGTCGGCAGGACGGTGCGGGTGAGCGGGTCGAGCTTCCAGTCGGACCGGTTGGGGACCTGGACGGAGGCGGCCGGGTAGGGCATCGGCAGCCAGCTCTTCTCCAGCCGGTCGCTGATCTGGAAGTCGCCCTCGATCCGGGGGAGGTTGGCGTCCCGCAGGCCCTCGGGGGCGGGGAAGGAGGACGGGAGGTCGTTGACCGTGGTGCTGCCGAGCCGCCAGTTGGTGCCGTCGAACTGGTCCAGCGCCCCGGTGCGCAGGTAGATCTGGTCGGCGATCTCGCTGTCCAGGGTGTAGCTGAGCAGTTCGTTGTTGGTGGGCTTGGTGACCGCCGACTCCAGGCTGACCAGCGGGTCGAGGCTGGTGGCCGACCCGATGGAGCTCTTGCCCGAGGACCCGCCGGAGTCGGGGCTCAGCAGGCCGGAGTCCCAGTGCGGCAGGACGACCGGCAGCAGCAGCGCCGCGACCAGCGCGAGGACGCCGACCTGCTGGCCGCCCGGGCTGACCCGGCCGGAGCTCGTCCCGTCGCGCGAGCCGCCGTGGAAGACCCGGCCCCAGCGGGAGACCCGGTCCTGCCCCTCGGCGAACAGCAGCACCAGGTAGCCGGCCGACGCCAGGGCGAACCAGAGCCAGCTGCCGTGGTCTCCGGAGAGCCCGTTGCCGACCGAGTACAGCGCCAGCAGCGGCAGCCCGGCCAGCGCCGAGCGCCGGTACGTCACGGCGACGGTGTCCACCACGACGGCGACCAGGCCGACCGAGGTGACTAGGATCAGCCGCAGGCCGGGGTTGGGCGGCGCCGGGATGGCGTACACCTGGATGTCGTCCAGGCCGGAGTTGATGACGTGGTCCAGGGCGCGCAGCGAGGACGGCCCGGGCACCACGCCGCCCAGCAGCGAGCCGGAGCCGGCGAAGCCGATCAGGATCAGCAGGAACAGCACCAGCAGCTGGCCGACGGGCACCGTCCAGCGGTACAGCGGGGCCCGCCGCAGGCCCGCGCCGACCGCCGCGATCACCGCGATCACCAGGAAGGCGTGGGTGACCCAGCTCCTGGTGGTGAGCAGCGGGGTCAGGCAGAGCGACGCGAGGGCGGTGGCCAGCGCCGAGTAGACGGTCAGTTTGGCCCGGGTGGTCACGCGCCGGCCTCTTCTCGGTAGGGGGAGGTCGTCTTGGCGCCGTCGGCGGCCTGCCAGAGGTCCGGGACGGAGTCCCCGGAGCTGACCGGCAGGACGGTCCAGCCGGCCTCGCGCAGCTGCCGGACCCGGTTGCGGAACTCGTCGCCGCCGGTGTCGGGGGCGAGCATCCGCAGGCCCGCCCAGGTGCCGGTGTCGAGGAGGAACGCGACGGCCCCGCCGGTGCGGTTGCGCAGCCGGGCCAGCCGGGCGGTCTGCGCCTCGTCGAGTTCGCCGAGCACGGCGACCAGCAGTCCCTCGCCGCCGGCGCGCAGCGGCTCCTCGGCGCGGGAGAGGCCGGCGCCGTCGGACAGGTCGGCCACCGCGAGCGCGTCCAGGATCAGCCCGGAGGCGTCGGCCGCGGTGTTGCCGCCGCCGGCGCCGGGCACCCACTGGCCGGTGTCGGTGAGCAGCTGGGTCTGGTAGCCGCGCTCCAGCAGGTGCACGGCGACCGAGGCGGCGCAGCTCACGGCCCACTCGAAGGAGGAGGCGGGGCCGATGCCCCGGTGGCCGATCTCCCGGGTGTCCAGCAGGACGGTCGCGCGGGCCCGCTGCGGCTGCTCCTCGCGGCGCACCATCAGTTCGCCGTACCGGGCGGTGGACTTCCAGTGCACCCGGCGCAGGTCGTCGCCGGGCCGGTACTCGCGCAGGATCACGTCGTCGTCGCCGGCCAGTGCCAGGGTGCGGGCACGGCTCTCGCCCTGGCCGCCCCACTCGCCGCTCAGCCGCACGTGCGGCAGGGCCTGGACCTGGGGGACGACGGTGAGGACGTCGGAGGCGGAGAAGGAACGGTTCACCTCGCACATCCCGAACGGGTCGGACAGCCGCAGCTGGAGCGGCCCGAGCGGGTAGCGGCCGCGCAGGTCGGAGCGGACCCGGTAGGAGACCTCGCGGTGGCCGCGCGGCTCGACCCGGTCCAGCACGAAGCGCGGGCGCGGCCCGAGCACGTACGGGACCTTGTCCTCCAGGAGCAGCAGCCCGGTGGGCACCCGGGAGACGTTGTCGACCCGCAGGTGGACCCGGGCCTCCTGGCCGGCCACCGCGCGACGCGGGCTCAGCCGGCGGCCGCTGGCCACCCGGTAGCGGGTGTTGGCGACCACCAGCGCGGCGGCCAGCGGCAGCGCGGCGAGCAGCACGCCGACGCGCAGCAGCGCGTCCTGGTCGAGCAGGTAGGCGCAGCCGACCGCGGTGACGCCGGCGGCGAGGAAGGAGCGCCCCCGGGTGGTGAGGCCGCGCAGCCCGGCCCGCAGTCCTGACGTCGGGTCGGACGGGGCCACCTCAGCCCCTCCGGACGGCCGGGCCGCCCTGCGGGCGCGGCAGCGGCAGCCGGGCGACCAGGTCGGTCACGATCTGCTCGGCGGTGCGGCGGCTGAGCTGGGTCTCGGCGGTCGGCATCAGGCGGTGCGCGAGGACGGGCACGGCCAGGCGCTGGATGTCGTCCGGGGTGACGTAGTCGCGCCCGTCGAGCGCGGCGGCGGCGCGGGCGGCCCGGACCAGGTGCAGGGTGGCGCGCGGCGAGGCGCCCAGACGCAGCTCGTGGCTGGCGCGGGTGGCGCCGACCAGGTCGACGGCGTAGCGGCGGACCGGGTCGGCGATGTGCACGCTGCGCACCAGGTCGACCAGCTTGAGGATGTCGGCGGCGTGCGCCACCGGCTGGAGGTCCTCCAGGGGGCTGGCGCCGGAGTGCACGTCGAGCATCGCGAACTCGGCCTCGGGGCTGGGATAGCCGATCGAGATGCGGGCCATGAAGCGGTCCCGCTGGGCCTCCGGCAGGGGGTAGGTGCCCTCCATCTCGACCGGGTTCTGGGTGGCCACGACCATGAACGGCGAGGGCAGCTCGTAGCTGGTGCCGTCGATGGTGACCTGGCGTTCCTCCATCGACTCCAGCAGCGCGGACTGGGTCTTGGGCGAGGCGCGGTTGATCTCGTCGCCGACCACGATCTGCGCGAAGATCGCGCCCGGGCGGAACTCGAAGTCGCGCTGGTGCTGGTCGTAGATGTTGGTGCCGGTGACGTCCGAGGGCAGCAGGTCGGGCGTGAACTGGATGCGGCGGACGGTGCAGTCGACCGAGCGGGCGAGCGCCTTGGCCAGCATGGTCTTGCCGACGCCGGGCACGTCCTCCAGCAGCAGGTGGCCCTCGGCGAGCAGGACGGTCAGTGCGATCCGGACGGCCTCCGGCTTGCCCTCGATCACGCTCTCGATGTTGGCGCGGATCCGGTCCACGACCGCGGCGAGCTCGGGAAGTCCGGCCCGGTGGTACCCGTCCGTCCCCTGGCCGCCCCCCGCAGGACTGCCGAGACCGGCCTGATCGCTGTAGCTCGTCACCCGTATACGCTCCCTGGCACCCTGTGCCCGCCTCACCCCGAGGCCGGACCCCACCCCATGCTTGACGCGGCCTTCCCGGGGGCGGTTCCGTCGGGGATCCGGTGCCGGGGTAGCGGCCTGCGGCCTGGCCGCCCCAGGTGGTTCGGGGTCTGACCGGCAGGCGCATTCTCCCCTGACCGGTGACCAGAAGTCACCCTCGGGACGGCCCCGGATGCCCGGACGCCGTTGGCCGGGCGGTGCGCGGTGCGGGGGCGGTGGTGCGGGTACGGGGTTCAGTGGATTTCGCGCAGGAGCCCGGTGTGGACGTCGAAGACGAAGCCGCGGACGTCGTCGGTGTGCAGCAGGAAGGGCGAGGTGCGGACCCGCTGCATGGACTGGCGGACGTCGCCGTCGAGGTCGACGAAGGCCTCCACCGCCCACTGCGGGCGCTGGCCGACCTCCAGTTCCAGCTCGCGGCGGAAGTCCTCGGTCAGCCCGAGCAGGCCGCAGCCGGTGTGGTGGATCAGCGCGACCGAGCGGGTGCCGAGGGCGCGCTGACTGATGGTGAGGGAGCGGATGGTGTCGTCGGTGACGACGCCGCCCGCGTTGCGGATGACGTGGGCGTCGCCCAGTTCGAGGCCGAGCGCCGCGAACAGGTCGAGGCGGGCGTCCATGCACGCCACCACGGCGATCTTCTGGACCGGGCGGGCGTCCATGCCGCCGTCCCGGAAGGTCACGGCGTACTCGCGGTTGTCCGTGACGAAGCGGTCGATGATGGCGGGTCGCGGGGAGTCGGCAGCGTCGGTCGGCGTCGGCCGGTCGGGGGTCACTGTCATGGTGGCGACGTTAGTGCGATTCGGGCGTCCGCGGTGGGGAGGAGAGCTACAGATCGGGCCGCTGTGATCGAGCGCATAGCCACAACGGGCGGACCGTTCCACGCGTTCGGGAGGGTTTGTCCGGGCTGGTCCCGGAGCGCCCGTGGGGCGGGTGCGCGGGTGGGGCGCGCGGCCGCTCCCGCGGGCCCCCGGCCGGTACCTCCGCGGGGCCACTCCCATGGCTGCGACCTGCGGTGATCCGTACCGCCGCCCGGGTGGTGCGCCGGAGCGGACCATTGACTGGCGGGGCCCGCGCGATAGAGTTTGCGGCGCAGTGGAGCACACCCGCCGGATCCCGTCAACCGGGCTTTTCCGGCCCGGGTGGCCCGGTTGATGCGGCCCGTGGCCTCCACCCGCTCCGTGCCCACCTGGCGCACCTTCCCCGGCGCCGGGCGGTCACGATCTTCCCCCTGGAGCGGGCGGGGACCACGGGCCGCGTCGTCGCGTCGTGCAGTGGTGGGCGAGAATGGTCGGAGCTCCCGGTCGTCGGGCTGCTCCGCACCTGAGGAAGGGCGCCACCGCGCATGACCACCAACGATCCGGGCCCCAAGCACGTTCCGGTCATGCTGCAGCGGTGCATGGACGCCCTGGCTCCGGCGATCTCGCGCCCCGGGGCGGTGGTGGTGGACGCCACCCTCGGCCTCGGCGGGCACAGCGAGGCGCTGCTCACCCAGTTCCCCGAGGTGCGGCTGGTCGCGGTGGACCGCGACCCGCAGGCGCTGAAGCTCTCCGGCGAGCGGCTGGCGCCCTTCGGCGACCGGGTCACCCTGGTGCACGCCGTCTACGACGAGATCCCCGAGGTGCTGGAGCGCCTGGACATCGACCGGGTGGACGGCGTCCTGTTCGACCTCGGCGTCTCCTCGATGCAGCTGGACGAGGCCGATCGCGGTTTCGCGTACGCGCAGGACGCGCCGCTGGACATGCGGATGGACCAGACCCGGGGGATCAGCGCGGCGGAGGTGTTGAACACCTACAGCCACGGTGCCCTGGCCCGGATCCTCAAGGTCTACGGCGAGGAGCGGTTCGCCGGGAAGATCGCCTCGGTGATCCTCCGGGAGCGGGAGAAGGAACCGTTCACCAACAGCGCGCGTCTGGTCGAGTTGGTGCGGAACGCCATTCCGGCGGCGACCCGCCGGACCGGCGGGAACCCGGCCAAGCGGACGTTCCAGGCGCTGCGGATCGAGGTCAACGGCGAGCTGGAGGTCCTGGACCGGGCGATTCCCGGTGCGCTGGAGGCACTGGCGATCGGCGGTCGGATGGTCGTGATGTCCTACCAGTCGCTGGAAGACCGGCTGGTGAAGCAGTACTTCGCCGCCGGGTCGACCAACACCGCGCCGCCGGGGCTGCCGTTCATTCCGGAGGAGCACCAGCCCTGGCTCAAGCTGATCACCCGTGGTGCGGAGCTGGCCACGGAGGAGGAGATCGAGGAGAACCGGCGCGCCGCGCCCGTACGGCTGCGGGTGGCGGAGAGGATCAGGGACCGTAGCAAGCGGGGCTGAAACGTCGGCCCCGGCGGGGTCCGAAGGGCGGAGGAGAGCAGTGGGGCCGGTGGCCGGTGGGGTCCGGGCGGGGCGGGGATCGTTCCCCGGACAGGGCAGGGCGCGGATCACGGTCCGGCCGGGGCGGCGTCCGGTGCGGGGCCGCACGCCGTTCGCGGTGCTCGTGGTGGTGCTGCTCGCGGCGGGGCTGCTCGGGCTGCTGGCGCTGAACACAGCGCTCAACGAGGGCTCCTTCGAACTGTCCCGGCTGCAGAAGCAGACCACCGTGGCGACCGACGAGAAGCAGGGCCTCCAGCACCAGATCGACCAGAGCTCGGCGCCGGACGCGTTGGCGCGGCGGGCCGCCGAGCTGGGCATGGTCCCGGCCGGCGGGATGGCCTTCCTGGACGTCCCGAACGGCGGCAAGGTGATCGGCACGCCCGGACCGGCGCAGGACAGCCCGCCGGTCAAGCGCTCGACGGTCGACCCGTGGCCGATGAAGCAGCCGGCGCCGAGCGCCCCGGCGGGTGCGCCCCCGGCGAGCGCGCCCCCGGGCGCGCCGAGTCCGGCGGCGACGGCCGGTGACTCCGTGGTCCAGATCAACCCGGCCTCCCCGGCCGCGCCGTCGACCGGAGGTGCGGGCCGATGAGCACGCCACGTCAGCCGTCCGGAGGCTCCGGCAACGGCCGCCGCCAGCCGCCCAAGGGCGCCGCGCGCCGCGCGGCCGCGCCGCGCGGCCAGTCCGCCGGCAAGGCCCAGCCCGCGAAGGCCCAGCCTGCGAAGGGACAGCCCGTCAAGGGACAGCCCGCGAAGGGGCAGCCGGCCAAGGGCCAGCCCGCCAAGGCCGCCGCCGCCCGTACGCCCCGGGCACCGCAGCAGCGCCGCCCCGAGGGCCGCCCGCCGGCCCGGAGCCAGGCCGCCGTCCGGCCGCGCCGCCCGCTGCGCCCCAAGGCGCTCCGGCTGGCCGAGCCCAAGCGCCGCCTGCGGGTGATCACCGTGGTGATGTCGCTGGTGTTCTCGGTGTTCGCCGGCCGCCTGGTGCAGCTCCAGCTGCTGGACTCCGACGCGCTGGCCGCCGACGCCAACACCAACCGCTACCTGAACATCCCGATCACCGCCGAGCGCGGCTCGATAACGTCCTCCGACGGGGTGGCGCTGGCCGCCACCGTCGACGCGTACGACATCACCGCCGACCCGGCGATGTTCACCCCGGCGGCGACCGGCATCCCGGACGCCCCGGAGCAGGCGGCCGCCCTGCTGGCGCCGATCCTCGGCGTGCCCAAGGACAAGATCGCCGCCGACCTGCACACCCCCAAGACCCGCTACAAGCGGCTCGCCGCCCAGCAGACCCCGGCCACCAAGAGCCAGATCAGCGACCTCAAGGCGGGCCTGGAGAAGCAGGCCGGCTCGCGGACCTGCCAGGCCCAGAAGCGGCTGCTGACCAAGGCCGCCGACCAGGGCGGACGCACCCGGGTCGACAACGAGTGCGCCAACCCGCTGGCCGGGGTGTTCAACCGGGAGACCCAGAAGCGGATCTACCCCGCCGACGGCCTGGCCGCCAACCTGGTCGGCTTCGTCAACGGCGAGGGCGAGGGCGCCGGCGGCCTGGAGCTCCAGTACCAGAAGCAGCTGGCCGGCAAGGACGGGCACAGCAGCTACGCCCAGGCGGGCGGCCGGCTGGTGCCCACCGCCGGGGGCTCGATGGACCCGGCCGTGCCCGGCACCGACGTGAAGCTGACCATCAACCGGGACATCCAGTGGGCCGCCCAGCGGGCGCTCACCGACCAGGTCGCCAACTCCGGGGCGGAGAAGGGCTACGTCGTCGTCCAGGACGTGAAGACCGGTCAGGTCCTGGCGATGGCCACCGCGCCCGGCTTCAACCCGAACGACCTGAGCACCGCCAAGCAGTCCCAGATGGGCAACGCCGCGCTGGTCGACGCGTACGAGCCGGGCAGCACCGCCAAGCTGATGAGCCTGGCCGCCGTCCTGGACACCGGCAAGGCCAACTGGGACACCAAGGTCACCGTGCCCAACCGGCTGGTCCGGGCCGGCCAGCAGTTCAAGGACGACGTCGAGCACGGCGACTGGTACCTGACCCTGGCCGGGGTGCTGGCCAAGTCCTCCAACATCGGCACCATCGAGGCGGTCGAGACCCTCGGCGCCGACCAGTCGGAGGTCAACAAGACGCTGGACGGTTACATGCGCAAGTTCGGCGTGGGCCAGCCGACCGGTCTGAACTTCCCCGGCGAGACCCCTGGGATGCTCAAGAAGCCGGGGGACCTGGTCGCCTCGGAGAAGTACAACATCGCCTTCGGCCAGGGCCCGCTGCAGATGAACGCGCTGCAGGCCACCTCGGTGTACTCGACCATCGCCAACGGCGGCGTCCGGGTCGCGCCCAGCATCGTCCAGGGCACCACCAGCCCGGACGGCAAGTACACCGCGACCCCGCCGGGCGAGCAGACCCAGGTGGTCAGCGAACAGACCGCCAAGACCCTCACCTCGATGCTGGAGTCGGTCGTCGACGACGAGCAGGGCACCGGCGGCAAGGCCGCCATCCCCGGCTACCGGGTCGCCGGCAAGACCGGCACCGCCAACCGGGGGGCCGCCAACGGCAAGGGCTACGACGGTTACACCGCCTCCTTCATCGGCTTCGCCCCCGCCGACGCCCCCCGGTACACCGTCTCCTGCACCCTCCAGGGGCCGGTCAACGGCCACTTCGGCGGCCAGCTGTGCGGACCGGTGTTCAAGCAGGTGATGGAGTTCACCCTGAAGACCATGCAGGTCCCGCCCAGCGGCAGCCAGGCGCCCAACCTGCCCGTCGAGTGGAAGCCGTGAGCGAGTATGAGCAACGAGCGGGTCGGGCCGGACGGCGGCGCGGCGAAGGGCCGGTTTGGCCCTGGACACCCTTCGGCGGATAGCCTTCCCGCCGTGCCGAAACCCGATCAAATCACCGTGAGTCCGCCCCGCCCGGCCGGGACCGCCGCCCTGCCGCTCGCCGAACTGGCCCGCCAGCTAGGCCTCGATCCCGTCGAGGGGGGCCTCGTCAGCGGCGTCACCCACGACTCCCGGGCGGTGCGCCCCGGCGACGTGTACGTGGCCTTCCCCGGCGCCAACCACCACGGCGCGGCCTTCGCGGCCCAGGCCGCGGCGGCGGGCGCGGCGGCGCTGCTCACCGACCCGGCCGGCGCCGAGCTGGCGGCCGGCACCGGCCTGCCGCTGCTGGTCGTCGACCGGCCGCGGGCCCGGATGGGCGAGCTCGCGGCAGCCGTCTACGGCCGCCCCTCCGAGCGGCTGCTGATGATCGGGCTGACCGGCACCAACGGCAAGACCACC
Organism: Kitasatospora sp. NPDC091276; assembly: GCF_040684355.1. Classification (NCBI taxonomy): domain Bacteria; kingdom Bacillati; phylum Actinomycetota; class Actinomycetes; order Kitasatosporales; family Streptomycetaceae; genus Kitasatospora; species Kitasatospora sp. NPDC091276. The sequence goes on from NZ_JBFBFU010000006.1 coordinate 60,017, forward strand.
ACCTCCTACCTGGTCGAGGGCGGCCTGCTCGGCGCCGGGCGCGCCCCCGGGGTGATCGGCACCGTCGAGATGCGGGTCGGCGACGAGCGGATCAAGAGCGAGCGCACCACCCCCGAGGCCACCGACCTGCACGCGATCCTCGGCGTGATGGCCGAGCGCGGCGCGGACGCGGTGACCATGGAGGTCTCCAGCCACGCGCTGGTCTACGGCCGCACCGACGGGGTGACGTACGACGTCTCCCTGTTCAACAACCTCACCCCCGAGCACCTCGACTTCCACCCGGACATGGAGGACTACTTCCAGGCGAAGGCCCGGCTCTTCCAGCCCGGCAAGTCCCGCCACGGCGTGGTCAACGTGGACGACGAGTACGGCCGCCGGCTGGCCGCCGAGGCCAAGATCCCGGTGACCACCTTCTCCGCCACCGGCGCCGTCGAGGCCGACTGGCGGGCCGTGGACGTCCAGCTCGGCCCGGTCGGCTCCACCTTCCGGGTGCTCGGCCCGGACGGCGCCGAGGCCGACGCGGCCGTGCCGCTGCCCGGCCCGTTCAACGTGGCCAACGCGCTCGCCGCGATCACCCTGCTGGTCGCCGCCGGCCTGCCGCTGGAGCGGGCCGTGGCCGGCGTCGCCGCGGTGCCCGGCGTGCCGGGCCGGCTGGAGCGGGTGGACGCCGGGCAGGCGTTCGTCGCCGTGGTCGACTACGCGCACAAGCCGGACGCCCTCCAGGCCGTCCTCGGCTCGCTGCGCGAGGTCACCAAGGGCCGGCTGCACGTCGTCGTCGGCTGCGGCGGAGACCGGGACCCGCACAAGCGCGGCCCGATGGGCGCCATCGCCGCCCGGCTCGCCGACACCGCCCTGCTGACCAGCGACAACCCGCGCAGCGAAGACCCGCTGGCGATCCTCGCCAGCATGCTGACCGGCGCCGCCGCGGTGCCCGAGGCCGAGCGCGGGACCGTCCTGGTCGTCCCCGACCGGGCCGAGGCGATCCGGATCGCCGTCGCCCGCGCCCACGCCGGGGACACCGTGCTGGTGGCCGGCAAGGGCCACGAACTTGGCCAGTACGTACGAGACGAGATCCGCCCCTTCGACGACCGGGAGGTGCTGCGCGAATCCATCACGCAGACCACGGCCGCCCGGGGCGACCGAGGAGTAGAGCAGCAGTGATCGCACTGACCCTCGCCGAGGTGGCCGCCGCAGTCGGGGGCACCCTGGACGGCGCCGACCCCGGCGCCCTGGTGACCGGCCCGGTCGAGGTCGACTCGCGGAAGGTGCGCCCCGGCGGCCTGTTCGCGGCCTTCGTCGGCGAGCGCGCGGACGGCCACGACTACGCGGACGTCGCGGTCGGGGCCGGCGCCGTCGCGGTGCTGGCCGACCGCCCGGTCGGCGTGCCCGCCGTCCTGGTCGACAGTGTGGTGGACGCGCTCGGCAAGCTGGCCCGGGCCGTGGTCGCCCGCGCCGAGGGCACCGCCGTCGTCGCGCTGACCGGCTCGGCCGGCAAGACCAGCACCAAGGACCTGATCGCCCAGCTGCTGCAGCGCCTCGGCGACACGGTCTACCCGCCCGGCTCGCTCAACAACGAGATCGGCCACCCGATGACCGCTCTGCGGGTCGAGCCCGGCACCCGGCACCTGGTCATGGAGATGGGCGCCCGGCACAAGGGCGACATCGAGTACCTCACCTCGATCACGCCGCCCCGGATCGGCGTGGTGCTGAACGTCGGCACCGCGCACGTCGGCGAGTTCGGCTCGCAGGAGGCGATCGCCGAGGCCAAGGGCGAACTCGTCGAGGCGCTGCCCGCCGACGGCGCCGCGATCCTCAACGCGGACGACCGGCTGGTGCGCGCGATGGCCGGCCGTACCAGGGCGAAGGTGGTCCTGTTCGGGGAATCCCCGGATGCCCACGTCCGCGCGACGAACGTTCGGCTGGACGCCGCCGGACGGCCATCCTTCACGCTCACCACCCCGGCCGGTTCCGCGCCCGTGCAGCTGCGCCTGTACGGTGAGCACCACGTCTCGAACGCCCTCGCCGCCGCTGCGGTGGCGGTGGAGCTCGGGATGTCCGTCGACGACACCGCGACCGCCCTGGGCGAAGCGGGTGCGCTGTCCCGCTGGCGCATGGAGGTCGTCGACCGGGCCGATGGTGTCACCGTCGTCAACGACGCCTACAACGCGAACCCCGACTCGATGCGGGCCGCGCTGCGGGCGCTGGTCTCGATGGGGGGACGCGGCCCGGAGCGCCGCCGCACCTGGGCGGTGCTCGGCGAGATGCGGGAGCTCGGCGAGGAGAGCCTGGCCGAGCACGACGCCATCGGGCGGCTCGCCGTCCGACTGGACGTCACCAAGCTGGTGGCGGTCGGTGGACGCGAGGCGGCCTGCATGGAACTCGGCGCGAGGAACGAAGGTTCGTGGGGTGAGGAGTCGGTGCTGGTGTCCGACGCGGACGCGGCGGTCGAGCTGCTGCGCAGTCAACTTCGGCCGGGGGATGTGGTCCTGGTGAAGGCGTCCCGTTCGGTGGGGCTGGAGAAGGTGGCCGAGGCCCTCCTCTCGGACGGTGTGGCCGCGTAATGAAGCAGATCCTCTTCTCCGGCATGATCGGCCTGATCCTGTCGCTGGTCGGTACCCCCGCCCTGATCAAGCTGCTCGCCCGGCAGGGCTACGGCCAGTACATCCGCGACGACGGGCCGAAGGCGCACCACAGCAAGAAGGGCACGCCCACCATGGGCGGCATCGCCTTCATTATGGCGACCCTGATCGCCTACTTCGGGACCAAGGCGATAACGGGCGAGAGCCCGACGGCCTCCGGCCTGCTGGTGCTCTTCCTGACGACCGGTCTGGGCCTGGTCGGCTTCCTGGACGACTACATCAAGGTGGTCAAGCGCCGCTCGCTCGGTCTGCGGGCCAAGGCGAAGCTGGCCGGCCAGTCCATCGTCGGCCTGGCCTTCGCCGTGCTGGCGCTGCAGTTCCAGGACGACCGCGGGCTCACCCCGGCGTCCCAGCACCTGTCCTTCGTCCGGGACTACGGCTGGTCGATCGGCCCCGTGCTGTTCGTCATCTTCGCCTACTTCATGATCGCCGCGACCTCCAACGGCGTGAACCTGACGGACGGTCTGGACGGCCTCGCCACCGGTGCCTCGGTGATGGCCTTCGGCGCCTACACCTTCATCGGCGTCTGGGAGTACGGGCAGAGCTGCGCCTACTCCGTCACCGCGACCGTCAGCTGCTACGACGTCCGCGACCCGCTGGACCTCGCGGTGGTCGCCGCCGCCCTGATGGGCTCCTGCTTCGGCTTCCTCTGGTGGAACACCTCGCCCGCCAAGATCTTCATGGGCGACACCGGCTCGCTCGCCCTCGGCGGCGCCCTGGCCGGCCTGGCGATCTGCTCGCGCACCGAGCTGCTGCTGATCCTGCTCGGCGGCCTCTTCATGATCATCACCCTGTCGGTGATCATCCAGGTCGGCTCGTTCCGGATGACCGGCAAGCGCGTCTTCAAGATGGCGCCACTGCAGCACCACTTCGAACTCAAGGGCTGGAGCGAAGTCCTGGTCGTGGTCCGGTTCTGGATCATCCAGGGACTCTGCGTGGCCGTCGGCCTCGGCCTCTTCTACGCGGGATACCGGACCGGATGACGAACCCTGACTTTGCGAACCTGCCCGTCGTCGTCGCCGGGCTCGGTGTCTCCGGCATCAGCGCCGCGCGCGTCCTGCACGGCCTCGGCGCCCGCGTCACCGTGGTGGACGGCGGCAGCGGCGCGGGCCTGACCGCCCGGGCCGCCGAGCTGGAGGCGCTCGGCGTCACCGTCCGCCTCGGCGACGGCGACAGCCTGCCCGAGGGCACCCGGCTGGTCGTCACCTCGCCCGGCTGGGCGCCCGACCGCCCGCTGTTCGCCGCCGCCGCGGCGGCCGGCATCGAGGTCTGGGGCGACGTCGAACTCGCCTGGCGCCTGCGCCGGCCGCTGCCCGCCACCGGCGAGCCCGCCCCCTGGCTGGCCGTCACCGGCACCAACGGCAAGACCACCACCGTCCAGATGCTCGCCTCGATCCTCACCGCCGCCGGGAAGCGCACCGCCGCCGTCGGCAACGTCGGGGTGTCGGTCCTGGACGCGGTCCTCGCCGAGGAGCCGTACGACGTGCTCGCCGTCGAGCTCTCCAGCTACCAGCTGCACTGGGCGCCCTCGCTGCGCCCGCACTCGGCGGTCGTGCTCAACCTGGCCCCCGACCACCTCGACTGGCACGGCTCGATGGAGGCGTACGCCGCCGACAAGGGCCGGATCTACCAGGGCAACACCGTCGCCTGCGTGTACAACCTGGCCGACCCGGCCACCGAGGCGCTGGTCCGCGAGGCCGACGTCGAGGAGGGCTGCCGGGCGATCGGCTTCGGCCTCGGCGCGCCCGCCCTGTCGAACCTCGGCGTGGTGGACGGGCTGCTGGTGGACCGCGCGTTCGTGGCCGACCGGGCCAAGAACGCGGCCGAGCTGGGCACCGTCGAGGACGTCAGCCCACCCGTCGCCCACCACCACCCTTCCGAGGAAGGCGCTGCGCGCCGCCCCGCTGCCCCGCACAACATCGCCAACGCGCTCGCCGCGGCGGCGCTGGCCCGGGCGTACGGCGTCGAGCCGAAGGCCGTCCGGGAGGGCCTGCGGGCCTTCCGCCCGGACGCCCACCGGATCGCCGAGGTCGGCGTGGTCGACGAGGTCACCTACATCGACGACTCCAAGGCCACCAACACCCACGCCGCCGCCGCCTCGCTGGCCGCCTACCGGCCGGTCGTCTGGATCGCCGGCGGCCTGGCCAAGGGCGCGACCTTCGACGACCTGGTCCAGGGCGCGGCCGGGCGGCTGCGCGCCGCCGTGCTGATCGGCGAGGACCGCGCGCTGATCCGGGAGGCGCTGGAGCGACACGCTCCGGATGTCCCGGTGATCGAGGCGGCCGAGGGCCAGACTGGCGCGGTGGCGATGGCGGAGGTCGTCCGGACGGCCGCCTCGCTCGCCCGGCCGGGTGACACGGTGCTGCTGGCACCGGCCTGCGCCTCGATGGACATGTTCACCAACTACGGCGAGCGCGGCGACCTCTTCGCCGCCGAGGTCCGGCAGCTGGCGGACCGCGGGGAGTGAGCCGAAGGGCCGTACCGGGCCGGAGCGGCCCGGCGGCGGGTGAGCCGTGAAGAGAGAGTGAGCGGGGAGTGGCTGGGCAGGGCAGGGCGGGTTCCGGAGCACCGGAGCGGGAGGCCGCCGAGCCGTGGCGCGTGATCTCGGCCACCACGACCAAGTACAAGTCGGCCGGACCGCTGGCCCGGGTGCGGGCCTTCCGGTACCGGGTGCGGTACTGGCTGGACCGGCCGCTCACGCCCTACCTGCTCGTCATCGGCACGACGCTGCTGCTGGTGGTGCTCGGCCTGATGATGGTCTTCTCGGCCTCGCAGATCCTCGCCCTGGGCCAGCACCACTCGGCGCAGTACTACTTCCTCAAGCAGCTGATCGCGGCCATCCTCGGCCTGGTCCTGCTGATCGGCTTCGCCTCCGTGCCGCTGGCGGTGCTGCGGGTGATCGTCTACCCGGTGATGTTCGGGGTGATCGGCGCGCTCGCGCTGGTCGCCGTACCCGGCATCGGGGTGCGGATCAACGGCAACCAGAACTGGCTGGACTTCGGCTTCTTCCAGTTCCAGCCCTCGGAGTTCGCCAAGCTCGCGCTGGTGCTCTGGGGCGCCGACCTGCTCGCCCGCAAGCAGAAGGCCGGCACCCTCACCACCTGGAAGCACCTGCTCGTCCCGCTGGTGCCGGGCGCCCTGCTGCTGCTCGCGCTGATCATGCTCGGCGGCGACATGGGCACCTCGATGATCCTGGTGGCGATGCTGTTCGCGCTGCTCTGGATGGTCGGCGCGCCGCTGCGGCTGTTCGTGGCCACCGTCGGGGTGGCCGTGGTCGTCTGCACCGCGCTGGTGATCACCGTCCCGCACCGGGCGGAGCGCCTGGGCTGCATCGGCGTCACCAAGCCCGACCCGGACGGGGCCTGCTTCCAGGCGCTGCACGGCGTGTACTCGTTCGCGCTCGGCGGAGGCTTCGGCACCGGTCTCGGTGCCGGCGTGGAGAAATGGGGCCAGCTGCCCGAGGCGCACACCGACTTCATCTTCGCCGCGACCGGCGAGGAACTGGGCCTGGTGGGGACGCTGTCGGTGATCGGTCTCTTCGCGGCACTAGGCTACGCGGGTATCCGTGTGGCCATCGGTACGAAGGACCCCTTCGTCAGGTACGCCGCGGGAGCCGCCACCACCTGGATCATGGCGCAGGCCATGATCAACCTGGGGTCGGCGCTGGGACTGCTGCCCATCGCGGGCGTCCCGCTCCCGCTGTTCTCCTACGGCGGTTCCGCCATGCTGTCGGCCATGTCCGCGATCGGTGTGCTGCTGTGCCTGGCGCGCAGCACCTCGGGCGCGAAGGCGGCGCTGGCCGCCCGGAGCAAGAACTCCCGGATCAGGAGACGACTGGCCCGGGTGCTGCCACGACGACGAACCACAGCGCGCCCGGCCCCGGGGCCGGCACGCAGGGAGCGGTGAATTTCGGTGCATGTCGTACTCGCCGGCGGGGGGACCGCCGGTCACATCGAGCCGGCGCTGGCCCTCGCGGACGCCCTCCGCAGGCACGACCCGTCCATCGGGATCACCGCCCTGGGAACCGAGCGCGGACTGGAGACCCGGCTGGTGCCGGAACGCGGCTACCAGCTGGAGCTGATTCCGGCCGTCCCGCTGCCCCGCAAGCCCACCCCCGAGCTGATCACCGTCCCCGGCCGGCTGCGCGGCACCGTCCGGGCCGCCCAGGAGATCATCGAGCGGGTCAACGCGGACGCCGTGGTCGGCTTCGGCGGCTACGTCGCGATGCCCGCCTACCTGGCCGCCAAGCGGGCCGGCGTGCCGATCGTGGTGCACGAGGCGAACGCCCGTCCGGGCCTGGCCAACAAGATCGGCGCCCGCTACACGGACTTCGTCGCGGTCTCCACGCCGGACAGCAAGCTGCGCGACTCCCGGTACATCGGCATCCCGCTGCGCCGGACCATCGCCACCCTGGACCGGGGCGCCGCCAGGCCGGAGGCCCGGCACTACTTCGGCCTCGACCAGCGGCTGCCCACCCTGCTGGTCTCCGGCGGCTCCCAGGGCGCGCGCCGGCTCAACGAGGTGGTCACCGCGATCGCCCCGCGGCTCCAGCAGTACGGCGTGCAGATCCTGCACGCCGTCGGCCCGAAGAACGAGCTGCCGCAGGTCGAGGACATCCCCGGGATGCCGCCGTACCGCGCGGTGCCGTACGTCGACCGGATGGACCTCGCCTACGCGGCGGCGGACCTGATGCTCTGCCGGGCCGGCGCCATGACCGTCGCCGAGCTGGCCGCCGTCGGGCTGCCCGCCGCGTTCGTCCCGCTGCCGATCGGCAACGGCGAGCAGCGGCTGAACGCCCAGCCGATGGTCAAGGCCGGCGGCGGCCTGCTGGTGGACGACGCCGAGCTGACCCCGGAGTGGGTGCTGCAGAACGTGCTGCCGGTGCTCACCGACCCGCAGCGGCTGTGGGACATGAGCCGGGCCGCCGCCGAGTTCGGCCGCCGGGACGCCGACGACCTGCTGGTCGGCATGGTCTACGAGGCGATCCAGGCCTCCCGCGGCGGCCGCCGCCGTGGCTGACGGCCGGCTCGCCGACCCGCTGGAGGAAGAGCTGGAGGCCGAGGAGTCCGCTCCTCGGCTCCGGCTCTCCCGGCGGGGCATCGTGGTGCTGAGCGTGCTCGGCGCCGCGGTGCTGGGCGTGCTGGCCTGGGTGGTGTTCTTCTCCTCGGTGCTGGACGTGCGCGAGGTCGCGGTCCAGGGGCCGAAGGACGAGAAGCTGACGGCGGACCAGGTCCGCGAGGCGATCGGCGGGATCGGTGACGGCCCGCTGGCCAGAGTGGACCTGGACGCCGTCCAGCGCCGGGTGGAGGCGATCCCCCGGGTGGCGAAGGCCGAGGTGTGGCGGGGCTGGCCGCACACCCTGCGGGTGAAGGTCGTCCAGCGCACGGCGGTGGCCGCCGTCAAGGGGGAGGACGGTCAGTTCACCCAGGTGGACGCCGCCGGCGTGAGCTTCGCCACCGAGGCGGCCCCGCCGGAGGGGGTGCCGGTGGTGGAACTGCGGCTCAGTCAGCAGGCCAAGGACGCGGACGGGGTGATCTCCCGTTCGCAGCTGGTTCAGGGCGCGGTGTCGGTGGCCGCCGGACTGCCGCCCGAGGTGGCGAAGCGGGCCGGAGCGGTGCTGGTGCACTCGTACGACGATATTCAGCTGCAGCTCAGCGGGGGTGCGACGGTGCGCTGGGGGAGCCCGGAGCAGACCGACCGCAAGGCCCGGACACTGGTCGCGTTGATGGCTCAGAAGGGCTCGAACTTCGACGTGAGTGCGCCGGAGGCGCCGGCGGTGTCGGGATGATCCGGTAGGTTCTGTGCCTGAGGGAGGGGTTGACGCTGTGAAGTGTCGGCCCGACCCTTGGTGGTCACCCCGGTTTCATGTGCCGGCCGATGATCACATAGGCTCAAAAGAAAAGGGGAAGCTCGGCGTGTTCGTTGAAACACGTGCCTGGAGCCACCTAGTGTCCTGTGTCACCAGACTGTGCCCCCTGGTGATGTGACGGAGGCACAGGACTAACCCTAAAGGTCAAGTTTAGGGTTGGGGTCGGCGGTCGGCATTTCGGACATTCAGTCGGAAACCAGGCTCCCTACCCATCGACATCCGTCGGTACGATCCCCCGTCGGGTCGGGCCGACCCGGAAATTCGAGGCGAGAGGCCTTCGACGTGGCAGCACCGCAGAACTACCTCGCAGTCATCAAGGTCGTCGGAATCGGCGGCGGTGGTGTCAACGCCATCAACCGGATGATCGAGGTCGGTCTCAAGGGCGTCGAGTTCATCGCGATCAACACCGATGCGCAGGCCCTCCTGATGAGCGACGCCGACGTCAAGCTCGATGTGGGCCGTGAACTCACCCGGGGCCTCGGCGCCGGCGCCAACCCCGAGGTCGGCCGCAAGGCCGCCGAGGACCACCGCGAGGAGATCGAGGAGGTCCTCAAGGGGGCCGACATGGTCTTCGTCACCGCGGGTGAGGGTGGTGGCACGGGCACGGGCGGCGCGCCCGTGGTCGCCAACATCGCCCGTTCGCTCGGCGCCCTGACCATCGGCGTGGTCACCCGCCCCTTCACCTTCGAGGGCCGCCGCCGCGCCAACCAGGCCGAGGACGGCATCGCGAGCCTGCGCGAAGAGGTCGACACCCTCATCGTGATCCCCAACGACCGGCTGCTGTCCATCTCGGACCGCCAGGTCAGCGTGCTCGACGCGTTCCGCTCGGCCGACCAGGTCCTGCTCTCCGGTGTCCAGGGCATCACCGACCTGATCACCACCCCCGGCCTGATCAACCTCGACTTCGCCGACGTCAAGTCCGTCATGTCGGAGGCCGGTTCGGCGCTCATGGGCATCGGTTCGGCCCGCGGCGAGGACCGTGCCAAGGCGGCCGCCGTGATGGCGATCTCCTCGCCGCTGCTGGAGGCCTCGATCGACGGCGCCCGCGGCGTGCTGCTCTCCATCTCGGGCGGCTCCGACCTCGGCCTGTTCGAGATCAACGAGTCGGCCCAGCTGGTCAGCGAGGCCGCGCACCCCGAGGCCAACATCATCTTCGGCGCGGTCATCGACGACGCGCTCGGCGACGAGGTCCGGGTCACCGTCATCGCGGCCGGCTTCGACGGCGGGCAGCCGCCGGCGATCGTCCGCGACCCGGTGGTCAAGGCCACCCCCGCCGCCGCGGCCACGCCGTCGGCCGCCCCGGAGCGCCCGGCCACCCGGCCGTCCTACGGGAGCATCGGCTCGGTGACGTCGCGTTCGGAGGGGGAGACCCACGCCGCGCCGCGCGCCACCGAGACCGTGACCACCGCCCCGGTGCCGCCGCAGGTGCAGCCGGTCCGGCAGCCGTTCGTCGAGAGCCCGGCGGAGGAGCTCGACGTCCCGGATTTCCTTAAGTGATCGATCACGCCGTACGCGCGGGTGCTCACTTCGCCTTCACCGACAGGTGGGGCGGGGTGAGCACTTCGCCGTACGGGGAGCTCAACCTCGGCGGGGCGGTGGGGGACGACCCGGAGACCGTCCGGGAGAACCGGGCGATCGCCGCCGGGGAGCTCGGGCTCGACCCGGCCGACGTGGTCTGGATGAACCAGGTGCACGGCGCGCGGGTCGCCGTGGTGACGCAGCGCCAGTCGCCGGGGGACGCCCCCACGGTGGACGCGGTGGTCACCGACCGGCCGCTCGCGCTCGCCGTCCTGACCGCCGACTGCACTCCGGTGCTGCTGGCCGACCCGGTGGCGGGCGTGGTGGGCGCGGCCCACGCGGGCCGGCCCGGGCTGGCGGCCGGGGTGGTGCCCGCGGTCGTGCGGGCGATGGTCGAACTGGGGGCCGAACCCGGCCGGATCGCCGCGGCCACCGGCCCGTCGGTCTGCGGCCGGTGCTACGAGGTGCCGGCCGGCCTGCGGGCGGAGGTCGCCGCGGTGGTGCCCGCCGCGTTCGCCGAGACCTCCTGGGGAACACCGGCGCTGGACGTGGCCGAGGGAGTCGCGGCCCAGCTGGCCGCCGCCGGGGTCACCGGGTTGGTGCGGTCACCGGTCTGCACCCTCGAATCCGCGGATCACTACTCCTATCGCCGCGAGCAGCGCACCGGCCGGCTCGCGAGCTACGTCTGGTTGGGCTCTGATCATTGATGACGAACGACATCTACGGACCGTTCCCGGGGAGTCGCGGCGGCCTTCCCGACCAGAGCTGGCTGGAGACCCTGACGGAGGGGCAGCGGGCCCGGTACGAGGAGCTGGGGACCAACCTCGACGTGGTCGAGCGGCGGATCGCCGACGCCTGCGCGGCTGCCGGACGGCCGCGCGACGAGGTCACCCTGGTCGTCGTCACCAAGACCTACCCCGCCGAGGACACCGCGTTGTTGGCCGGACTGGGTGTGACGGATGTCGCGGAGAACCGCGACCAGGACGCCGCACCCAAGGCAGAGCAGTGCAGAAACCTTCCTCTTGACTGGCACTTCGTCGGACAGCTGCAGACCAACAAGGTCCGCTCGGTCGTCCGGTACGCGAACCACGTGCACTCGGTGGACCGGCTGCGGCTGGTCGGGTCGCTCTCCGCGGCGGTGCTCAAGTCCGAGCGCCCGGAGCTGGGTTGCCTGGTGCAGGTGGCCCTGGACAAGGAGCACGGCGAGGGGGCCCACCGGGCCGGAGTCGCCCCGGAGGACGTCGCGGAACTCACGGACGCGATCGCCGACACGCCCGGCCTGCGGCTGGACGGTGTGATGACCGTCGCTCCGTTGGCCGGTCCGCTCGCCGGAGACCCGCTCCGTGCCTTCGAGCGGCTGACGGAAATCGCAACCGCAGTACGCGCGACCCATCCTGCTGCCACCATGGTCTCCGCAGGAATGAGCGGTGACCTTGAGCAGGCGATTGCCGCCGGGGCGACACATGTGCGCGTCGGAACGGCGGTACTCGGAGTGAGGTCACCCCTCAGGTAACGTCACCGGGTAGTAGATCAGACTGCAGGACAAAATAGGACAGAATCTAGCAGCTCCTCGGAGCGCTAGCGAACCGTGGATCGCAGCTCCGCGGCCCCCACCCCACGAACTCTGACCGGCCGTCGGCCTGACGGGCCGTCGTGGGTGGACCGCGGAATCCGCAGGCAGGGCCGCACGGCCTGGCCGCCGGGACGGAGCCGGTCCGCACGGAGCGAGCAGAGCGAGCGACCATCGGAAGGTGCGCGTTTCGCGAAGCCGCCACCGAGCGCCAGCGAGGTGGCTATGAGCGGAGGAGACAGGAGCATGGCCGGCGCAATGCGCAAGATGGCGGTCTACCTCGGCCTCGTGGAGGACGAGACGTACGACGGTCAGGGGTACGACCCTGACGACGACTACGACGCGGACCCCGAGCCGATTCGAACGGGACAGCGGACCGAGGACATCCCCCGGCCGGCCGCCGCGCCCGCCCCGGTCTCCTCGATCACTCCGCAGCCGGTCCCGGCCGCGGTGCCGATCCGGCAGGAGACCCCGAGGATGGCCCCAGTGTCGTCCATCACACCCGAACGCCGCCACAACCTGGAGAAGAGCGCCCCGGTGATCATGCCCAAGGTAGTGAACGAACGAGAGCCCTACCGCATCACCACGCTGCACCCGCGGACCTACAACGAGGCCCGTACCATCGGGGAACAGTTCCGTGGCGGGACCCCCGTGATCATGAATCTGACCGAGATGGACGACACCGACGCGAAGCGACTCGTAGACTTCGCCGCTGGACTCGTCTTCGGTCTGCACGGCAGTATCGAGCGCGTGACACAGAAGGTGTTCCTGCTGTCGCCTGCTAACGTCGATGTCACGGCGGAGGACAAGGCTCGGATCGCCGAGGGTGGGTTCTTCAACCAGAGCTGACCCGGCCACGACTTTACGTGTGGATCTGATCAACAGTGGATTAGCGACAGGTGACGAGCGGCAGGCCCAAGGGCCCGGAACCGGGGAGAGGGAAACGCGATGGACATCGTGTGGGCGGTGCTCTACTACGCCCTGACCGTCTTCCTGGTGTTCCTGCTCGTGCGACTGGTCATGGACTGGGTCTTCCAGTTCGCGCGTTCGTGGCGGCCCGGCAAGGCCATGGTCCTGGTCCTGGAGGCCACGTACACTGTCACGGATCCGCCGCTCAAGCTTCTTCGGCGGTTCATTCCGCCGTTGCGTTTCGGGGGCGTGGCGCTCGACCTGTCCTTCTTCGTACTGATGATCATTGTGTATGTCCTGATCTCGCTTGTGCGGCCCTAGTCGTAGGTGAGCGATGCGACAGGATGCCGGTGTGCCGACGATCACGTTGAGGTGAAGAGATGCCATTGACCCCCGAGGACGTTCGGAACAAGCAGTTCACGACCGTCCGCCTGCGCGAAGGCTATGACGAGGACGAGGTCGATGCCTTCCTCGACGAGGTCGAAGGAGAGCTGACCCGCCTGCTTCGCGAGAACGAGGACCTGCGCGCCAAGCTGGCCGCCGCGACTCGCGCCGCCGCGCAGAACCAGGCGAACATGCGGAAGGAGCCGCCGCAGGACGCCCGTTCGGGCGCCCCCGTTCCGGCCGCCATATCCGGCCCGCCGGTTCCCGGCCAGCAGGGCCCCGGCCCGCAGCAGCAGCAGATGGGCCCCGGTGGTCCGCAGCAGCAGCAGATGGGCGGCCCGCAGCAGCAGCAGATGGGCAACCAGCCGCTCGGCCTGCCCTCCGGCGCCCCGCAGCTCCCCGCCGGCCCCCAGCAGATGGGCGGCCAGCAGCAGCAGATGAACCAGACCATGGGCGGCCAGCAGCAGCTGGTCCAGCCGATGGGCGGTCAGATGCTCCAGCCCATGGGCGGCCCCGGTGGCCCGCAGCAGATGGGCAACCCGATGGGCCAGGGCATGGGCCAGCAGCAGCAGATGCAGCCGATGGGCGGCCCCATGGGCGGCCCGCAGCAGCAGATGGGCGGCCCCATGGGTGCCCCCATGCAGCAGCAGGGCCCCGGTGGCGACAGTGCCGCCCGCGTCCTGGCGCTCGCTCAGCAGACCGCCGACCAGGCGATCTCGGAGGCCCGTTCCGAGGCCAACAAGATCGTCGGCGAGGCCCGCAGCCGCGCCGAGGGCCTGGAGCGCGACGCCCGTGCCAAGGCCGACGCCCTGGAGCGGGACGCGCAGGAGAAGCACCGCGTCGCGATGGGCTCGCTGGAGTCCGCGCGCGCCACGCTGGAGCGCAAGGTCGAGGACCTGCGGGCGTTCGAGCGCGAGTACCGGACGCGCCTCAAGTCGTACCTGGAGACCCAGCTGCGCCAGCTGGAGTCGCAGGCCGACGACTCGCTCGCCCCGCCGCGGATCCCCGCCACCGCGTCGCTGCCGCCGGCGGCCTCGTCGATGGCTCCGGCCGGTGCCGGTGCGATGAGCGGTGCCCCGGCCTTCGGTGGCAACCAGCCGGCCTTCGGCGGCAACGCGCCGTCGTTCGGCGGGCAGAGTTCCTTCGGCGGCAACCCGCCGGCGCCGAGCTTCGGCGGCCAGGCGTCCGGTGGCAACACCGGCGCGCCGCAGATGCAGCCGGCCGGGATGACGCAGCCGATGGCGGCCGTCCGCCCGCAGCCTCCGCAGCCGATGCAGCAGGCGCCGGCGCCGATGCGGGGCTTCCTGATCGACGAGGACGGCGACAACTGAGGTTGTAGCGCGGCCTTTTGAGAGCGCCCCCTGTCCGACCCACGGGTCGGACAGGGGGCGCTCTGCTGTGCTGCGGGCGCGCGCGGGGTGGTGACGTCGCTTCGGGGGCGCGCGGGTACGGCGAAGCCGCCGTCGCCCCGGGCGGGGTGACGGCGGCTTCGGAGTCGGTCAGGCCTTGCGGAGCTGGAAGGCGAGGCCGAGGGCTTCGTCGACGAAGGTCTCGGAGTCCCAGTCGGCCGTGCCGGCGGCGAAGTCGGTGGCCAGGACCTCCTCGGCGACGAGGGGGCCGTGCTCGGCGATGGCCTCGGCGGTCTCCTCGGTGGTGGCCCGCCAGCGCAGGACGATCCGGTCGGCGACGTCGAGACCGGAGTTCTTGCGGGCCTCCTGGATCTGGCGGATGGCGTCGCGGGCGACGCCGAGCCGCTTGAGCTCCGGGGTGATGGCCAGGTCGAGGGCGACGGTGGCGCCGGACTCGTTGGCGACGGCCCAGCCCTCGCGCGGGGTCTCGGTGATGATCACCTCGTCCGGGGAGAGGGTGACCGGCTCGCCGTTCAGCTCGACCGAGGTCTCGCCGTCGGCGCGCAGTTCGGCGGCCAGGCGGGCGGCGTCGGTGGCGGCGACCGCCTTGGCGACGTCCTGCACGCCCTTGCCGAACCGCTTGCCCAGGGCGCGGAAGTTGGCCTTGGCGCTGGTGTCGACGAGCGAGCCGCCGACCTCGGCGAGCGACTCCAGGGTGGAGACGTTGAGCTCCTCGGCGATCTGCGCGCGCAGGTCGGCGGGCAGCTCGTCCCAGCCCTGGGCGGCGATCAGCGCGCGGGACAGCGGCTGACGGGTCTTCACACCGGACTCGGCGCGGGTGGCCCGGCCGAGCTCCACCAGGCGGCGGACCAGCGCCATGTGCCGGGAGAGGTCGGTGTCGATCAGCGACTCGTCCGCCTGCGGCCAGGTGGCCAGGTGGACCGAGGCCGGGGCGTCCGCGGCGACCGGGACGACCAGGTCCTGCCAGACCTGCTCGGTGATGAACGGGGTCATCGGGGCCATCAGGCGGGTGACCGTCTCCAGCGCCTCGTGCAGGGTGGCGAGCGCGGCCGCGTCGCCCTGCCAGAAGCGGCGGCGGCCGCGGCGGACGTACCAGTTGGACAGGTCGTCGACGAAGCCGGACAGCAGCTTGCCGGCGCGCTGGGTGTCGTACGCCTCGAAGGCGGCGTCGACCTCGCGGACCAGGGTGTTCAGCTCGGAGAGCACCCAGCGGTCCAGCTGCGGGCGGTCGGCCGGGGCCGGATCGGCCGCCGAGGGGGACCAGCCGGCGGTGCGGGCGTACAGGGCCTGGAAGGCGACGGTGTTCCAGTAGGTGAGGAGGGTCTTGCGGACCACCTCCTGGATGGTGCCGTGGCCGACCCGGCGGGCCGACCAGGGCGAACCGCCGGCGGCCATGAACCAGCGGACGGCGTCGGCGCCGTGCTGGTCCATCAGCGGGATCGGCTGCAGGATGTTGCCCAGGTGCTTGGACATCTTGCGGCCGTCCTCGGCCAGGATGTGGCCCAGGCAGACGACGTTCTCGTAGCTGTTCTTGTCGAACACCAGGGTGCCGACCGCCATCAGCGTGTAGAACCAGCCACGGGTCTGGTCGATCGCCTCGGAGATGAACTGCGCCGGGTAGCGCTTCTCGAACAGCTCCTTGTTCTGGTACGGGTAGCCGTACTGGGCGAAGGGCATCGAGCCCGAGTCGTACCAGGCGTCGATGACCTCGGGGACCCGGGTCGAGGTGCCGCCGCACTCGCGGCAGGCGAAGGTCACGTCGTCGATGTACGGGCGGTGCGGGTCGAGCTCGCTCTGGTCGGTGCCGGTGAGCTCGGAGAGCTCGGCCAGCGAGCCGACGCAGGTGAGGTGGCCCTCCTCGCAGCGCCAGA
Source organism: Kitasatospora sp. NPDC091276 (assembly GCF_040684355.1). NCBI lineage: Bacteria > Bacillati > Actinomycetota > Actinomycetes > Kitasatosporales > Streptomycetaceae > Kitasatospora > Kitasatospora sp. NPDC091276. The sequence goes on from NZ_JBFBFU010000006.1 coordinate 76,147, forward strand.
TCGGCAGCGGGGTGCCCCAGTAGCGGTTACGGCTGAGCGCCCAGTCGATGTTGTTGTTCAGCCAGTCGCCGAAGCGGCCGTGCTTCACGTTCTCCGGGTACCAGTTGGTGGCCTCGTTCTCCCGGATCAGGGCGTCCTTGACCGCGGTGGTGCGGATGTACCAGGACGGCTGCGCGTAGTAGAGCAGCGCGGTGTGGCAGCGCCAGCAGTGCGGGTAGCTGTGCTCGTACGGGAGGTGGCGGAAGAGCAGGCCGCGCTCCTTGAGGTCCGCGACCAGGGCCTCGTCGGCCTTCTTGAAGAACTGGCCGCCGACCAGCGGGACCTCGGGGGCGAAGGTGCCGTCGGCGAGCACCGGGTTGACCACCGGCAGGCCGTACCTGCGGCAGGTCGCGAGGTCGTCCGCGCCGAAGGCGGGCGACTGGTGGACGATGCCGGTGCCGTCCTCGGTGGTGACGTAGTCGGCGTTGAGGACGTAGTGCGCGTTCTCGATCTCGACCAGGTCGAACGGGCGGCGGTAGGCCCAGCGCTCCATCTCGGCGCCGGTGAAGGACTCGCCGGTGGCCTCCCAGCCCTCGCCGAGGGCCTTGGCGAGCAGCGGCTCGGCGACGACCAGCTTCTCCTCGCCGTCGGTGGCCACCACGTAGGTGACCTCCGGGTGGACGGCGGCGGCGGTGTTGGAGACCAGGGTCCACGGGGTGGTGGTCCAGACCAGCAGCGCGGCCCGGCCGGCCAGCGGGCCGCTGGTCAGCGGGAAGCGGACGAAGACCGAGGGGTCGACGACGGTCTCGTAGCCCTGGGCCAGCTCGTGGTCGGACAGGCCGGTGCCGCAGCGCGGGCACCAGGGGGCGACCCGGTGGTCCTGGACCAGCAGGCCCTTGTCGAAGATCTGCTTGAGCGACCACCAGACGGACTGGACGTACGACGGGTCCATCGTCCGGTAGGCCTCGTCGAGGTCGACCCAGTACCCCATGCGGGTGGTCAGCTCGGCGAAGGCGTCGGTGTGGCGGGTCACCGACTCGCGGCACTTGGCGTTGAACTCGGCGATGCCGTACGCCTCGATGTCCTGCTTGCCGGAGAAGCCCAGCTCCTTCTCGACGGCGAGCTCGACCGGGAGGCCGTGGCAGTCCCAGCCGGCCTTGCGGGCGACGTGGTAGCCCTTCATCGTCCGGAAGCGGGGGAAGACGTCCTTGAAGACGCGGGCCTCGATGTGGTGGGCGCCGGGCATGCCGTTGGCGGTCGGCGGGCCCTCGTAGAAGACCCACTCGGGGCGGCCCTCGGACTGCTCCAGGCTGCGCTGGAAGATCTTGTTGTCCTGCCAGAACGACAGGATCCGGTGTTCGAGGGCGGGCAGGTCCACCTGTGCGGGGACGGAGTTGTAGGTGCTCATCGCGGGCGTCATACCTCCGGCGGATGTGAACGGGATCCGACGGAGGGACGAGACGGCGAGCCGCCCCGCGGTACCACCCTCCTTGGCCGCGGTGCTGCTGCGGCCCTCTTGTTTGGGCTTGCTGCCGGGTCTAGTGGGCCGGCCCGCGCGGTGGCGGGCGGCCGTTCTTCCGGCGGCTCCGGGGTGATCTTCCCGCCGTGCACACCCCCGGGCTCGCACCGTCCCCGGGTCGCTGGTGGCTGCGTACGTCGGTACTCGTCCCATCTGCGCCTTGCAGGGCCAGTGTATCGGCCGGGCGAGTCGGTTTGTCCAAATCGTTTTTCCCCGCGGTGGACGACCGGGGCGCTCCGGGGCCGGCGGCGGTGGTGGTTAGGCGGGGGTGATCTGGGCACAAGTCTGGTCAGCGCGCGGGGCGTGGCGGCTGGGGCGGCTGCCTGGGTGGGATCATCATGGGGCGTCGGAATGTCATGTTGTGACCGGTTTTGATCGGGATTATCGTTCCGGCACTGGAGGCCGCCGGGAACCGGCGGCTCGATTCGTTCGTAGATGGGGTCGAAGCCATGGCTGAGAAGGCAACCGGCGCGGGTACCGCCACCAAGCGGGCACGCAAGGCCGTGGCGGCCGATCCAGGGGAGGGGACCGTGACCACTACCGCACGGCAGAAGAGCAGCACCGACACCGTCACCGTGCCGCGCGGCGCCGAGTCGGTGGACCCGGCCACGCTGCCGGTCCGGCCCGGCGAGGACCCGTGGACCACCGACGAGGTCCACGAGCTGCACACCGAGCTCATCAGCGAGCTGGAGCGGCTGCAGAACGAGATCGACGCCGCGGAGGCGGCCATCTCCGGCCTGATGCGTGACTCCAACGACGGAGCCGGTGACGACCAGGTGGACGCCGGTACGAAGAACATCTCGCGGGAGAGCGAGCTCGCGCTCGCCAACAACGCCCGGGACAGCCTCGCCCAGACCGAGCGGGCCCTGACCAGGCTGGAGGGCGTCGGCTTCGGCACCTGCGAGTCCTGCGGGCAGGCCATCGGGAAGGCCCGGATGCAGGCCTTCCCCCGGGCCACGCTCTGCGTGCAGTGCAAGGCCAAGCAGGAACGCCGCTGACGCGGCCGACCGGGGCGGCGCAGGGGGTCGGGCTTGCCGTACGCTCGACCCCGTAACGTCGCCTGAATCCTCGGGACACGTCCGGTTCGGAGGTGTCCGGTACGGCGACCACGGGCCCACCCTCCCCCACCTCCAACCGGGGGAGCTCCACCGGCAGCGGAGCGGATCATCAGTACGCAAGGTTCCCCCCAGACGCGGGACGACGCCGTCCCGACCCCCGCCGAAGCCGTGGAGGTGGCCGTGGCCGAGTCCACCGAGCCCGCCGAGCCTGCTGGGCCCGCCGAGGCGAGCGCCCCGGCCGCGGCGGAGGCGCCGAAGGGCCGTCGGCGGGTCGGCGTGCTGATGGTCGTCGCGCTGCTCGCCTTCCTGATCGACCTCGGCAGCAAGCTGCTGGTCGTGGCCCGGCTGGAGAACCACGCGGCGATCAAGGTGATCGGGGACGTCGTCACCTTCCAGGTCATCCGCAACTCCGGCGCCGCCTTCGGCATGGGGCAGGCGCTGACCGTCGTCTTCACGATGATCGCCTCGGCCGTCATCGTGGTGATCTGGCGGATCGCCCGCCGGCTGTACAGCCTGCCCTGGGCGATCGCGCTCGGGCTGCTGCTCGGCGGGGCCCTGGGCAACCTCACCGACCGGCTGTTCCGCTCGCCGGGCGTCTTCCGCGGGCACGTCGTCGACTTCATCTCCGTCCAGCACTTCGCGGTCTTCAACCTCGCCGACTCGGCGATCGTCTGCGGCGGAATCCTCGTCGTGCTGCTCTCCTTCCGGGGCAGCAACCCGGACGGCACCGTCCACCAGCAGGGCGGCAAGACCGAGTAGCAGGGGCCCCCGGGCGGTCGGGCGGGCGGCGGAGGGCCGCGGTTCCGGCATACTCGTACGGGTGAGTACCGCAGCGCAGATCCGCAGCCTCCCCGTACCCGACGGCCTGGAGGGCGAGCGCCTCGACGCCGCCCTCGCCCGGATGTTCGGCTTCTCCCGGACGAAGGCCGCCGAGTTGGCCGCCGACGGCAAGGTGACGCTCGACGGCGCCGTGGCCGGAAAGTCGGACCGGGTGACCGCCGGCTCCTGGCTGGAGGTCGAGATCCCGGCCCCCGCCGCCCCCGTGCGGATCATCGCCGAGCCGGTCGAGGGCATGCGGATCATCCACGACGACGAGGACATCGTGCTCGTCGACAAGCCGGTCGGCGTCGCCGCGCACCCCAGCCCCGGCTGGACCGGCACCACCGTCATCGGCGGGCTCGCCGCGGCCGGCTACCGGATCTCCACCTCCGGCGCCGCCGAGCGCCAGGGCGTCGTGCACCGGCTGGACGTCGGCACCTCCGGGCTGATGGTCGTCGCCAAGTCCGAGCGCGCGTACACCGACCTCAAGCGGCAGTTCCACGACCGGATCACCGAGAAGCGCTACCACGCCCTCGTGCAGGGGCACCCGGACCCGCTGAGCGGCACCGTGGACGCGCCGATCGGGCGACACCCCAGCTCGGACTGGAAGTGGGCCGTGACCAAGGACGGCAAGCCGTCCGTCACCCACTACGACCTGATCGAGGCCTACCGCTCGGCCTCGCTGCTCGACATCAAGCTGGAGACCGGGCGCACCCACCAGATCCGGGTCCACATGTCCGCGCTGCGCCACCCCTGCGTGGGCGACCTGACCTACGGCGCCGACCCGACGCTGGCCAAGCGGCTCGGGCTGACCCGGCAGTGGCTGCACGCCGTGTCGCTCGGCTTCGAGCACCCGGCGGACGGGCAGTGGGTCGAGTTCTCCAGCGAGTACTCGCCCGACCTACGCAAGGCGCTCGACATCATCTCGTCGGAGAGCTGAGATGACGGCGGCCATCCGGACCGCGGCGGGCGCCGCGGACCTGGCGCTGGTGCGGGACGTGCGGCGCGAGGTGTTCATCGTCGAGCAGAACGTGCCGGAGGAGCTGGAGTACGACGAGTACGACGCGACCTCGGTGCACCTGCTGGCCGTGGCGGCGGACGGGACCGCGCTCGGGACCGGACGGCTGATCTTCGGGGAGCAGGCGCTGAAGCTCACCGGGGGTGTCGAGGGCAGGGTGCTGCTCGGACGCCTCGCGGTGGTGTCGGCGGCCCGGGGGACCGGGCTCGGGGCCCAGCTGGTGCGGGCGATCGAGGCGGCCGGGCTCGACCGCGGGGCCGTCGAGGTGGAACTGCACGCGCAGGTGCGGGCGCTGGGGTTCTACGAGCGGCTGGGGTACGCGGCCGAGGGCCCGGTGTACGAGGACGCGGGGATACCGCATCGGACGATGACGCGGGTGCTGTAGGGCGCGCCCTGCGGATCCCCGTACCCCTGGTGGGGTGCGGGGATCTCCGTCGTCCCGTGCCGTACCGGGGCGCAACGGGGTGAACGGGGCGGAAGCGGCGGCTTCGGCGGTGGCCTTATCGGACGCCTACCCGGGGGGCGGATACGATCAGCCCCCATGGAGTTCGGTGGGGCGTGGCGCCGGTGGCGCAGCCGGGGTACGACGGTGCGGCGCAGGGTGGTGGCCGGTGCGGTGGCCCTGGTGGTGGTGGCCGGGGTCGGTACGGCGACGGTGGCGTCCGGCGGTGAGCCGGCGGTCCATCAGGAGGACCGTTTCCTCGCCATGCCGGAGACCCCCGGCAGTGACCAGCAGGTCCAGGTGGACACCTCCTTCTTCACCACCGGCAGCACCCCGCGCCCGGCGGTCCTGCTCGCGCACGGCTTCGGCGGCTCCAAGGACGGCGAGCGCGAACGCGCCCAGCAGCTGGCCCGGCAGGGCTACGCGGTGCTGACCTGGTCGGCGCGCGGCTTCGGGCACTCGGGCGGGAAGATCGGCCTCAACGCGCCCGACCGCGAGGTCGAGGACGTCAAGCACCTGGTGGACTGGCTGGCCCAGCGGCCCGAGGTGCAGCTCGACGGGCCCGGCGACCCCCGGGTCGGCATCACCGGTGCCTCGTACGGCGGCGCCGTCTCGCTGCTGGCCTCCGCGTACGACCACCGGATCGACGCGGTGGCCACCCAGATCACCTGGTGGAACCTCGCCGACGCGCTGTTCCCGCAGGGCGTGCAGGGCTCGGGCGCCGTCGACGGCGTATTCAAGAAGCTCTGGGCCGGGATCTTCTTCACCACCGGCGCGGCCGGCGAGCTCGGGCCCTCCGGCGGCGCGCCGCGCGGCGGCGGGGCCGGGCAGGGCGGGCCGGGGCAGGGCGGCGACGCCGCGGGCGGGCCGGTCGGCTGCGGGCGGTTCCTGGAGTCGCTCTGCCAGATGTACGACCGGGTCGCCACCGCCGGGCACGCCGACCCGGAGGCCGTCGCGCTGCTGGACCGCTCCAGCCCGTCCTCGGTGGCCGCGCAGCTCAAGGCGCCCACCCTGGTCGTGCAGGGCCAGCAGGACTCGCTGTTCCCGCTCGACCAGGGCGACCGGATCGCCCGGGCCGTCGCGGCCAACGGGGCACCCGTCTCGGTGGACTGGTTCGCCGGCGGGCACGACGGCGGCACCGACACCAGCGCCCGGGTCGACGACCGGGTGACCGCCTGGTTCGACCGCTACCTGAAGGGGCAGGGCGACGACACCGGCCCCGCGTTCCGGGTCACCCGCACCGGGGGCGTCGACTCCACCGGCTTCCAGGCCGTGCTGCGCGGCGCCTCCGCCGACCGCTACCCGGGCCTGGGCGGAACCGGCTCCCACGGTGTCGAACTGGCCGGCGGTGAGCAGACCATCGCCAACCCGCCCGGCGGGGCCCCGCCCGGGATCTCGACGCTGCCCGGGATCGGCGCGCTGAGCCAGGCCGCCTCGCTGGGCGCCGGGCTGTCGCTCGACTTCCCCGGCCAGCACGCCGCCTTCGACTCCGCGCCGCTGGACCAGCCGCTGCACCTGACCGGGCAGCCCACCGTGCCCGTCCAGGTGCACGCCGACCGGCCGGACGCGGTGCTCTTCGCCAAGCTGTACGACGTGGGCCCGGACGGCAAGGCCGTGCTCCCGCAGCAGCTCGCCGCCCCGCTGCGGGTCACCGGCGCCGACGCGGGCCGCACCGTCACCGTCGCGCTGCCCGCCGTCGACCACACCTTCGCCGCCGGGCACCGGCTGCGGGTCGTCCTGGCCGCCACCGACCTCGCGTACGCCTCGCCCGTCGAGCCCGCCACCTACCGGGTCGCGCCGGCCGGCGCGCTCACCGTGCCGACCGACGACGAACTCGTCACCGAGGCCACGCCGCTGCCCGCGCGCACCTGGCTGCTGCCGCTGGCGGCCGTCGTGGTGGCGCTCGGCCTGGTGCTGTCGCCCCGGCTGCTGCGCCGCCGTCGGCGGGGGGCGGGCGACGGGCCGGCGTACGATCCGGCGCTGGCCGGGGTGCCGTTGCAGATCACCGGCCTGAGCAAGCGCTACAAGGGCGCTCAGGACCGTTACGCCGTGCGGGAGTTGGGCTTCCGGGTGGAGCAGGGGCAGGTGCTCGGCCTGCTCGGGCCCAACGGCGCCGGCAAGACCACCACGCTGCGGATGCTGATGGGCCTGATCCGGCCCGACGCGGGCGAGATCCGGATCTTCGGCCACCTGGTGCGCCCCGGCGCACCGGTGCTCTCCCGGGTCGGCGCCTTCGTCGAGGGCGCGGGCTTCCTGCCGCACCTCACCGGCCGGGCCAACCTGCGGCTGTACTGGCAGGCCACCGGCCGGCCGGAGGCGGACGCCCGCTTCGACGAGGCGCTGGCCATCGCCGGTCTCGGCGAGGCGCTCGACCGCGCGGTGCGGACCTACTCGCAGGGCATGCGCCAGCGGCTCGCCATCGCCCAGGCCATGCTCGGGATGCCGGACCTGCTGATCCTCGACGAGCCGACCAACGGGCTCGACCCGCCGCAGATCCGCGAGATGCGCGAGGTGATGATCCGGTACGCCGCCGCCGGCCGTACCGTCATCGTCTCCAGCCACCTGCTCGCCGAGGTCGAGCAGAGCTGCACGGACCTGGTGGTGATGGACCGCGGGCGGCTGATCACCACCGGAGCCGTCGGCGAGATCGTCGGTGCGGGCGAGCTGCTGTTCCTCGGCGTGCCCGCCGGGTACGAGCCCGGGTCGGTCGTCGAGAAGGTGGCCGCGCTGGCCGGGGTCGGTTCGGCGGAGGCCGTCGAGGGCGGGCTGCTGGTGCGCCTGGACGGGCTGGCGGCGCACGAACTGCTGGCCGAACTGGTGCGCCTCGGCGTGCCGGTGGAGAGCGCCGGGCCGCAGCGGCGGCTGGAGGACGCGTTCCTGTCGTTGATCGGAGGTGCGGCGTGAGCAGTGGCGTGAGTGGTGGGGCGAGCGGTGACGTGAGCAGCGATGTGAGCAGCGATGTGAGCGGTGGCGCGAGCGGCGTCGTGTCGGCGGACCACGCCGAGGGGTACCGGGCGGGCCGGACGCTGCCGCTGCGGGTGGAGGCGATGCGCCAACTGCGGCGCCGCCGCACCCTGGTGATCGGCGCGGTGCTGGCCGCCCTGCCGTTCGTGATGCTGGCCGCTTTCCAGATCGGCGGCACCCCGAGCCGCCCCGACCGGACCACCTTCATCGACCTGGCCACCGCGTCCGGGCCCAACTTCGCCGCCACCATGCTGTTCGTGGGCACCGGCTTCCTGCTGGTCATCCCGGTGGCGCTGTTCTGCGGCGACACGGTCGCCTCCGAGGCGAGCTGGTCCTCGCTGCGCTACCTGCTGGCCGCGCCGGTGCCCCGGGCCCGGCTGCTGGCCCGCAAGTTCGCGGTCGGGCTGGCGTTCTCGGCGGTGGCGGTGGCGATGCTGCCGCTGATCGGGCTGGTCGTCGGCACCGCCGCGTACGGCTGGGGGGACCTCAAGCTGCCCACCGGGGCCAGCCTTTCGGCCGGGGAGGCGCTGCCCCGGCTGGCCGTCGCGGCGGCCTACGTGTTCCTCGCCGAGATCGTGATCGCCGCGCTGGCGTTCTGGCTCTCCACGGCGACGGACGCGCCGCTGGGCGCCGTCGGCGGGGCGGTGTTCGCGTCGATCATCACCGGGGTGCTGGACGCCGTCACGGCGCTGGGAGGCCTGCGGGAGTGGCTGCCCGCGCACTGGCAGTACGCCTGGGCGGACGCCCTGCAGCCGCAGTTGGAGTGGGGCGGCATGGTGCAGGGCGTCTCGCTGTCGCTGTCGTACGCGGCGGTGCTGCTCGCGCTGGCGTTCCGGGGGTTCGCGCGCAAGGACGTGGTGTCGTAGGGCCGTCGTGCTGCGGGCCCGCCGCGTGGGTGCGGCGGGCCCGGGTGACAGACGTGGGGCCCGGTGTGGGGGCCCGGGGTGGGGTCAGGCGATCGGGGCGTTCGCGCGCTCGATCCGCTGGGTGCCGGTGCGGGTGCGGTAGGAGCGGGTCCAGCTGCTGGTCGCGTCCTTGCGGGTGCGGTCGGAGAGGACGTAGTAGTCCATCTGGGTCTGCTCGGGCGTGATGTCCAGGATCCCGTAGCCGTGCGAGTCCAGGTCGACCCACTTGACGTGCGGGTTGGCCGTCCTGATCGCGGTGCCGGCCGCCAGCGAGACGGTCTGCGGGGCGACCTTCAGCAGGTCGTCGACGTTGTCGGAGGTCACCGAGGTGACCACGAACTCGGTGGCGACACTGCCGGACAGCGGGTAGGTGGCGGCCTCGTTCGGGACGTCGGCGGCCCAGGCGGAGTGGATGTCGCCGGTCAGGAAGACGGTGTTGGTGATGCCGTTCGCCTTGAGGTGGCCGAGCAGCTCGCGGCGGTCGTGGGTGTAGCCGTCCCACTGGTCGGGGTTGACCGCCACGCCCTCGCCGGGCAGGCCGAGCAGCTTGGCCAGCGGGCGCAGCAGGTAGTCGGGCAGCGAGAGGAAGGCGACCGGGGAGATCATCACCTCGTTGCCGATCAGCCGCCAGGTGGTGTCGGAGGCGGACAACCCGGCCTTGAGCCAGTCCAGTTGGGCGCGGCCGGTGAGGGTGCGGTCAGCCGAGTCGACGGCACCGCTGCCCGTCTTCGCCTGCTGGGAGCGGAACGAGCGCTGGTCCATCAGGTGCAGGTCGGCGAGCTTGCCGTAGCGCAGGCGGCGGTAGGTGGTGCCGGCGATCGAGGGCCGGACCGGCATCCACTCGAAGTAGGCCTGCTTGGCGGCGGCCATCCGGTCGGCCCAGGCGCCCTCGGTGCCCGGGGTGTGGTTCTCGGCGCCGCCGGACCAGGCGTCGTTGGCGAACTCGTGGTCGTCCCAGATCGCGATGGTCGGGAGCTTGGCGTGCAGGGCCTGGAGGTCGTCGTCGGTCTTGTACTGGCCGTGCCTGGTGCGGTAGTCGGCGAGGGTGAGGATCTCGTGGGTGGGGGCGTGCGGGCGCACGACCGTGCCGCGGGCGCAGAACTCGCCGGTCTTGTACTCGTAGATGTAGTCGCCGAGGAAGAGGAAGGCGTCCAGGTCGCCGCGGGCGGCGAGGTGGCGGTAGGCGGAGAAGTAGCCGCCCTCCCAGTTGGCGCAGGAGGCGACGCCGAACCGCAGCCGGGAGAGGGCGGCGTCGGTGGCGGGGGTGGTGCGGGTGCGGCCGGTGGGGGAGGCGGCGGTGCCGGTACCGGCGGTGGCGGTGAAGCGGTACCAGTAGGGGGTGTCCGGGGTCAGGCCGCGGACGTCGGCCTTGACGGTGTGGTCGGCGGCGGCGGTGGCGGTCACCGTGCCGCTCGCGACGACGCGGGTGAAGGCCTGGTCGGCGGCCAGCTCCCAGCGGACCTCGGTGTCGGGGCCGAGGCCCGAGCCGGGGACGGCCTCGGGGCGGGGCGTCACCCTGGTCCAGAGCAGGACGCCGTCGGGGAGGGGGTCGCCGGAGGCTATGCCGTGCAGGAAGCGGGGGGCGGCTTCGGGGGTTCCGGGGGCCTGGGCGGCTCCGGCGGCCTGGGCCGGCTCGGCGGCTCCGGCGGGGGCGGGGAGGGCGATCGGGAGGGCGGCGGTCGCGCCGGCGGCCAGCGCGCCGGCCTTCAGGACCTGGCGGCGGCGCGGGTGGGCGGGGGTCATGTCATGGACAAGATCGTTCACGCCCGGAAGGTTACCCGTTAGTAAAGCGTAGGTAAATCAGGCGACCTGACGACCCGTCGTGGAGAGGAAGGGGGCTGCGGTTCGGTGCGGGCGGGCCGGGGAAGCCGGGCCGGGCCGGCCGGGGAAGTCGGGTCGCCGGATCATGCGGGATCATGGGGGAGTACCCGCCCTCAGCTGCCGAAGGACCCCGACCGTGGCCCAGATCGTCCTCTTCCACTCCGCCCTCGGGCTGCGCCCCGCCGTCCACGCCGCCGCCGACCGGCTGCGCGCCGCCGGGCACACCGTGCACACCCCGGACCTGTACGACGGGCGGACCTTCGACGACATCGAGGCCGGACTGGCGTACCAGGAGGAGGTCGGCGGCAGCGAGGAACTGCTGCGCCGGGCCGTCACCGCCGCCGCTCCGCTGTCGGACGGCGGCCTGGTCTACGCGGGCTTCTCGCTCGGCGGCTCGCTCGCGCAGAACCTCGCCCTCGCCGACGACAAGGCCCGCGGCCTGCTGCTCCTGCACGGCACCTCCGACCTGCGCGAGGACGCGGCCACCGAGATCCCGGTGCAGCTGCACGTCGCCGAGCCGGACCCGTTCGAGACCGAGGACTGGCTGAACGCCTGGTACCTGGGGATGCGGCGGGCCGGGGCCGACGTCGAGGTGCACCGCTACCGGGGCGCCGGGCACCTGTTCACCGACACCGAGCTGGCCGACTACGACGCCGAGGCGGCGGAGCGGGCCTGGGCCATCGCGCTGGACTTCCTAGGCGAGCTGGATTCCTGACCGGGAGGCGAGGGGGTCGTCGGGGCGGCCGGTCAGCCGGCGAGCCCCGGCACCACCAGGCCGGACTCGTACGCGATCACCACGGCGTGGGTCCGGTTCTGCGCGCCGAGCTTGGTCAGCACGTTCCCGACGTGCGTCTTCACCGTCTCCAGGCTCACCCTGAGCGACTCCGCGATCTCCGGGTTGGACTGGCCCGTGGCCATCGACCGCAGCACCTCCTCCTCCCGCACCGTCAACGCCGCCCGGGGCAGCGCCTCGGCGGAGTCCAGCGGGCGGGCGGAGACCATCCGGCGCAGCGCCGCCGGGAAGAGGATCGCCTCCCCGGCCGCCGCCACCCGCACCGCCTCCGCGATCTGCCGCACCGGAAGCCGCTTCAGCACGAACCCGCTCGCCCCCGCGCTGAGCGCGGCGGTGACGTAGCCGTCGTTCTCGAAGGTGGTGATCACCACGACCTTCGGCGGCGCGGCCGACTCGGCCAGCAACTGCCGGGTGGCCTCGATCCCGTTGCGGCGCGGCATCCGTACGTCCATCAGGACCACGTCCGGCCGCAGCCGTTGTGCCTGCTCGACCGCGTCGACGCCGTCGGACGCCTCCCCGACCACCGTGATCCCCGGCTGCACCGCGAGCAGGGTGCGCAGGCCGCTGCGGGTCACCTCGTCGTCGTCCGCGATCAGGAGGGTGACGGGGGCGTTGCCCGGGGCGTCGGTGGGGCCTGGGCCGGTCATGCCGACAACCGCACGGGCAGCTGCACGGCCAGCCGCCAGGCCTGGGGCCCGTCCGGTCCGGCCTCGATCTCGCCGTGCAGCAGCCGGACCCGCTCGGCCAGGCCCGGCAGGCCGTGGCCGGACGTCGGGAAGGCGCCCTGGCGCGGACCCGTCCCGGTCCGGTTGACCACGCTGAGCTCCAGGGTGTCCGGCCCGGCCGCCACCCGGACCTCGATCGGGCCGCCGGCTCCGTGCCGCAGCGCGTTCGTCAGCCCCTCCTGGAGGATCCGGTACGCCGCCCGGGAGAGCGTCCCCTGCACCTGCGCCAGCTCGCCGGACAGCTCCGGCTCCACCGCCGCGCCGGCGTGCCGCAACCGGTCCAGCAGCTCGGGCAGGTCGGCCAAGGTCCGGGCCGGGGCCGCCCCCGACTCCTCCTCGCGCAGCGCGCCCAGCACGTAGTCCAGGTCCTCCAGGGCGGCCCGGGTCGACTCCTCGATGCTGCGCATGGCGGCCCGCGCCGCCACCGGGTCGGCGGAGAGCACCTCGCCCGCCACCGCCGCCTGGATCGTGGCCGCCGTCAGGGTGTGCCCGATCGAGTCGTGCAACTCGTGCGCCAGCCGGTTGCGTTCGGCCAGCCGGCGCTCCCGCTCCGCCGCCATCGCCAGCCGCTCGGCCGCCGACGGCCCCAGCAGCTTCGGGGCCAGACCGCGCAGGGCGCTCGCCACCGCCGCGCACACCACCGGCGCCAGCAGCAGGCAGGCCGCCGCCACCACCCAGCTCCAGAGGCCCGTCACCTGCACCGACCGGCCGGGCCAGCTCAGCCGGGCATCACCGGAGACCCAGCCGCCCGGAAGGGCCACGGCCGCGCCGAGCAGGACGAGGCTCACCAGGCCCCCCACCCAGCCCAGTGCCACGTGCAGCAGCAGCCACAGCGGGGTGCGCCAGCGGTCGGTGCCGGGGGTGTCCGCCGCCCGGGTGTCGGACACCGGATCCGGCAGCGGCACCCTCAGCAGCCGGCGGGCGCCGCCGATCAGCACCCGCCGGGTGGTGCGGGCCAGCCCGACCACGGCGAGCAGCGCCGCCCAGGCCAGCAGGGTGAGCACCGCCCGTGCGAGGTAGGGGCCGGACGGCCAGGCCATCATCGGCAGCATCGCGAACGGCAGCAGCGGCAGGCTCGCCAGCGCGCCGAGGAAGGCGAACAGCACACCCGAGTACGTGGAGCCGCGCAGCAGCGGCCGGATTCCCCTGATCATGATCACCAGTATTGCGGCGCAGTTCGTGGGGGGCCTCCCCCGATCGGGGGAGCGTTCGTTCCGGCCTTCCGGCCTCGGCCCTTCCGGCCTCAGTCCTTCCGGCCTCGGCGTTTCTGCTCCGGCGGGAAAGCTACGGCGAGGCGGCCCCGGAGGCATCGGCGCGGCCCCGGGTGAGCAGGCGGGTCGTGCTGCCGTCGTCCTCCGTGATGTCGCGGACGTGCCGGAAGCCGATCCTGCCCAGCAGCGCCAGCGAAGCGAGGTTGGCGTCGGCGACCGTCGCGTGCACCTCGGCCAGCCCCAGGGCGGTGAAGCCGTAGTCGACGATCGCGGCCGCCAGTTCGGTGCCCAGGCCGCGGCCCCACGCCTCCGGGGCCAGCGCGTAGACGATCTCGAAGCCCTCGACCGCGGTGGCGGGCTTGATCTCGGCGTGCCCGACGAGGCGGCCGTCGTGCCGCACGGCCCAGACGTCGAACCGGTTCGAGGCGTAGACCTGGGTGAAGACGCGGCCGAACAGGGCCCGGTCCTCGGCCTCGGACTGCGGGCCGTCGCCCATCCACCGGGACACCTGCCGGTTCTGGAACAGCGCCACGAAGTCCTCTTCGTCCGCGAGGACGTATGGGTCGAGCAGCAGGCGCTCGGTACGCAGGGTCGGGGTCATGTCGGGCGACGGTACGGGGGCCGTCGCCCGCCCGGCAAGCGGCTTTCGGGAGGTCGGAGCACCGGTGGCGATCGCGGTCGAACGGGTGTCGGGGGCGGCGTCGTGGGGATCGCATCGCGGGCTCCGAACGGACGGATATCATCCGGGAATGGTCAACCTTCGCACCCGCACGGTGGTTTTCGATCTCGACGGCACGCTCTGCTTCGACGGGCGGACGATCGACGGTCGGATCCTGACGGCGATCGGGGAGTGCGAGCGGGCCGGGTACCGGGTGGTCTTCGCGTCGGCCAGGCCGGTTCGGGACATGCTGCCGGTGCTCGACGGCGCCTTCCCTGCCGCGATGCTGATCGGCGGGAACGGGAGCCTGGTGTCGGTCGACGGGCAGGTGCGGGCCCGGGCCGCGTTCGAACCGGCGGTGCTGGGCGGGCTGATGGCGGCGGTCGCGCGCCACGAGGCGGGCTATCTCGCGGACGGGCCCTGGGACTACGCGTACACCGGGCCGGTGGACCACCCGATCCGGGGCCGCGTCGACCAGGGCGGCCTGGCGAGCCGGGTGGAGCTCGCCGAGCTGCCCGAGGTGGTGAAGTTCCTGGTCGTCGAGGCGTCGGACATGGCGGAACTCGCCGAGGCCGGCCGGGGGCTCGGGCTGATGGTGAACCACCACCTCGACGAGGCGATCATCGACTTCGCGCCCGGTTCCACGACGAAGTGGGAGGCCCTGACGTCGATGGGCATCGGCGCGTACGCGGCCTTCGGCAACGACATCAACGACTTCGACCTGCTGCGCAACGCCGAGCGGGCGGTGCGGGTCGGCACGCATCCCGGGCTGGACGGCGTCGCCCACGTCAGCGTCGCGGCCGAGCCGGAGGCGGTGGCGGCCGAGATCGCGCTGCTGGCGCGGGCGGCCGAGGGGCGGTAGGGCGCCGGGGTGCCTGCCGCCACAGGTGCCTGATCCGGGCGGCCGCCTTCTGAACCGGCCTTGATTTCAAGGGCGGTTGAGGTTCTACGGTGGCCGTGTTCCGGTGATCGCTCGAAGGGGGCGAATGGACATGGCAGTCCGGGAGTACTCGCAGGAGGAGCTGGCCGCCCAGCCCATCGGCGCGTGGAGCGGTGAGGCGTGCCGATGGGTGGTCGGGGCCCTCCGTGCGCAGTTGGCGGTGGAGGACCTCACTCAGCTGCACTGGTGGACGCTCAACCACGTGGCCGGGGATCCGGGCCGGTGGACCCGGGCGGCGTTGGTCGAGCGGTTGGCGAGGTACGAGGACCTCGGGATCGACTTCGGCGGCGTCTTCGACGACCTCGTCGCCCGGGGGTGGCTGTCGGAGGAGGCGGGGGCCATGACGCTGACCGAGGCGGGGGAGGCCGGCCGCCTCCGGGCGCGGGAGCGCAATCTGCGGGTGCACCGGCAGGCGCACGAGGGCATCGGCGCGGCCGAGTTCGCGACCACGATCGACGTCCTGCGTCGGATGGTCGCCAACCTGGGGGGCGACGGGAACCTGCCCGACTGAAGGGTGTCGAGGTAGCCGCAGCGCAGGAAGTCGGGTAGGTCGACTTCCTGCGCTGCTGTCATGCCGGGGTGGCGATGTGGCGCAGGTCACGTCGAACGCAGAACCTGCGTGCGGTCGCGGGCGTCTGGCTGGTGTGAGATCACGCAGGAGAGCACTGGACGAGCTGGACGAGGAACGCCTCGTCCGGCTGATCGCCAGAAGTGACCGCGCGGCGTTCGACGAGCTGTACCGGCGCACGTCGCCGTGGCTGGCGGTGCGGTTGCGCCGCCGCTGCGCGGACGAGCAGATCGTCGCCGAGGTCATGCAGGAGACCTATCTGGCGGTGTGGCGCGCGGCCGGCGCGTTCGCCGGGAGCGCCGTCGGCGGGACGGCCGTCGGGTGGCTGTGGACGATCGCGGCGCGCCGCCTCGTCGACGCCTTCCGCCGTCGTGCCCACCACGCCGAACCGCCGGCCGCCGCCGCCGAGCGGGCCGTGGTGCCCGCGGCGGAGGAGGAGGCGCTCGCCGGGACCGTCGGCGGCGACGTGGGCGACGCCCTGCGGCGGCTGGCGCCGGAACTCCGAGACGTACTGCAGGCGACGGTGCTCGACGGGCTCTCCGTCCGGGAGACCGCCGTCCTGCTCAGACTGCCCGAAGGCACGGTCAAGACCCGTGCCCGCCGGGCCCGGATCGCGATGCGGGAGGCGCTGGCATGAACGCGGAACACGCGTCGAGGCGGCTGATCGACGACTACGCGCGTGGTGACACGGCGATGGCCGCGGACACGGTGTGGGCGCTGGAAGCCCACCTGGAGACGTGCGCGCCGTGCCGGAGCCTGCTGGCGGCCTCCGTGGCCACCGAGGCGCCCGGCGTCGCCGCGCTCGTCGACACCGTCCGGGCCGGTCTGGACGCGCAGTTGGGCGTGTCCGCCGGGGCGCCCCGGCGGCGGCACCGCCCGACGTGGGTGTCGGTCTGGCTGACACCGGCCATGACCCCGTGGCTGGCGATGACCGCCGTCGTCACCCTGGTGGCGCTGCTGCTGGACGTGGCCGCGCCGGCGAAGGTCTTCGGCGGCTCCTCGATGGTGGCGCTGATCGCGCCCGTGCTGCCGCTGTGCGGTGTCGCCGCATCGTGGTCGCGCGGTCTGGACCCGGCGCACGAACTGACCGCCT
This sequence comes from Kitasatospora sp. NPDC091276, assembly GCF_040684355.1. Classification (NCBI taxonomy): domain Bacteria; kingdom Bacillati; phylum Actinomycetota; class Actinomycetes; order Kitasatosporales; family Streptomycetaceae; genus Kitasatospora; species Kitasatospora sp. NPDC091276. The sequence goes on from NZ_JBFBFU010000006.1 coordinate 92,660, forward strand.
CGACCGCCCGGGCCGGCCTGGCCCTGCTGCTCAGGCGCACCACCGCGGTCCTCGTGGTGGTCGTGCCCGGGCTCCTGCTGGGGGGATGGCTGACCGGGAACACGACGGCCGCGCAGTGGCTGCTGCCCTCCCTGGCCTTCACCTCCACCGCCCTGGCGCTGGGCAGCGTGGTCGGCGTGACCCGCGCCGCCGTGGGGCTGGTGGCCGCGTGGGGCGCCGCCGTCGTGGTGCCCGCGTTCGTCACCGGCCGCATCCCCGCCGTCCTCGAACTCGCCCTGCACCGCGACCAGTTGCCCGTGTGGGGGCTGCTCCTCACACTCGGCATCTGCGCCGTGATCACCCGCAGGGACGCGTACTCAACGCTGTGAAACCCATGTCCACCCTGGAAAGGGACCATCGCATGACGTATACGGCGAGCGCGGCCGACACCGCGCCGAAGACCTACGCCTGGGAGATCCGGGCCAGCGGCCTGAGGGTGCGCGTCGGACGGAGCAAGATGGCCGTCGACGGGCTCGACCTGTCCCTGGGCGTCGGCGCCCACGGGCTCCTCGGGCCCAACGGGGCGGGCAAGACCACCCTGATCCGGACGCTGGCCACCGTGCTGCGCCCCACCGAGGGCGAACTGGAGATGCTCGGCACCTCCCTGGGGGGCAGGGTGGGCGACCACCGGGCCCTGCGCCGCCAGATCGGCTACCTGCCGCAGGACTTCGGCTACTACAAGCGCTTCACGGTGCGCGAGTTCGTCGAGTACATGGCCTGGCTGAAGGAGGTGCCGAAGGCGGACATCCCCGGGGCCGTGCAACGGGCCGTGGAACGGGTGGGCCTGGCGGACCGCGCCGACCACCGGATGAAGACCCTGTCCGGCGGCATGGTGCGGCGGGCCGGCATCGCCCAGGCCATCGTCAACTCCCCCGCGGTGCTGCTGCTGGACGAGCCGACGGCCGGCCTGGACCCGGCGCAGCGGCTGCGCTTCCGCGAGCTGCTGCAGGACCTGGGCCGCGACACCTGCGTGGTCGTCTCCACCCACCTGGTCGAGGACGTCGCGGCCGCCTGCTCCGACGTGGTGCTGTTCGCCGACGGCCGCCTCGTCTTCCAGGGCACGCCGGACGAGTTGGGTGCGGCCGGCAGCCCCGACCACCCGGGCGACAGCCCCCTGGAGCGCGGCTACTCGGCGCTGCTCCGCAACTCCGGCCAGCAGGGGAGCGCCTGGTGAACGGACGTGTGCTGCGGACGGAGCTGAGGCGCTCCGCCGCCCCGTGGGCCGGCATCGTCGTGCTGGCCGGGAGCCTGGCGGTCTTCTTCCCGTTCGACGCGTTCTGGTGGCACGGCACCGCGGGGTGGACGGCCCAGTGGACCACCATGGCCATGTGGACCCGGTCCCTGCTGGCCTACTGGTGGCCGTTCGTGATCGGCATCGGGGCGGTGTACGGGCTGCGCGAATCCCGCTCGCGGATGACCGAGCTGCTGTCGACCACGCCGCTGCCGGCCTGGCGCCGTGCGGCGCTGCCGGCCGGTGCGATCGGGCTCGCCGCGGCGGTGGGCTTCGGTCTGCTGGTCCTGGTGGGCGGAGCCCAGGTGGCGGCCGGTCCGACCACCTACGCAGCCCTCGGCTGGCTGCCGATCTCGCTGGTGGCGGCACTGGCCCTGGTCGCGGGCGCCGTGTTCGGCATGGGCGTCGCGCGGGCGCTGCCCTCCGCCCTCACGCCGCCGGCCCTGGTGGTGGTCGTCTTCGTGGGGACGGGCCTGTTCCTGCGCATGAACAACGAAGGGGCGGTGCCGACGGGCAGGGTGTCGAACCGGTTCGCCCAGCTGTCCCCGGCGACCGTGGAGCCGCGGCAGATGCTGCTGACCCTGTCCGGCTCCGTCCACCTCGGCCAGACGCTCTGGCTGCTCGGCCTGCTCGCCACCGGCTTCGCGCTGCTGGCGGCCGCGACCCGCCGGGCCCGGCTGCTCGCGGTGACTCCCGTCCTGGCCGGCCTGGGCCTGGCCCTGCTGGTCCTCCCGGCCGCCGCGCGCGACACCTACGTCGTCGACAAGGCCGCCGCGGCGCTGGTGTGCGACGGGCCGGTGTGCGTGACGCAGGCGAGCCGTTCGCGCCTCACCGAGCTCGCGTTGCGCAGCAAGGACGCGATGCGCGTGCTGCACGACGCCCTGGGCGACAAGGCGCCGGCCTCGGTGCGGGAGGACACCGCGCTGCACGAGCTCGCCGCGGCGCGCGAACTCTCCGCAGACGTGCTGCTGGTCGACTTCAACGACCGGATGCTCGCCGATGCGAAGGGCGAGAAACTGACCCGCGCGCTGATCGCCAGGGGCCTGGCGCCGAGCTGCTACCCGGACAACGACAAGGAGGGCGGGGGGAGCCACGACATCCCCGCCCAGAGCATCGCCGTGAGCTGGGCCCTCCACGACCCCCAGCTCCAACCGCTGCAGGAGAAGGGCACCAGCCGGTACGCGCTCGAAACCTGGGCGGAGGCCGACGTCGCGTGGCAGAAGCTGATGGCGCTGCCGCCGGCCGAGCAGCGCTCGCGGATCGTCGAGCTGCACGCCGCCGCGCTCTCCTGCGAGGGGTACAAGCAGGTCACGAAGCTGGCCGGGGGAGCGTCGCGATGAGGTGGCTGATGCTGTACGCGCGTTCACGGCAGGTGTCCACGTCGGCCGCCGCGGTCGCGCTCACCGCGCTGGTGGTGTGGGCCTTCAACCGGGGCGGCGGCGGCACGGGTGCGATGGACGCGGACGCGATCAACCCGATCGTGTACTTCGTGCTCGCCGCGAGCGTGGCGGCCGGCTCCGTCGGGCTCGGCGGGCAGGACCCCGCACTGGACAGGACGGCCGCGATCCGGTGGGTGCCCCGCCGGGCGGCGCACGCGCTGCTGATCGGTGTGGTCGCGGGTGCGGCGCTGCTGGCGGTCCAGGCGGCGGGGCCGAGGTTCGCCCCCACCGAGGTCGTCCTCCGGGACGCCGCGGGCCTGGCCGGCCTGGCCGCGTTCGGGGCTGTGCTGTGCGGGGCGCACCTCGCCTGGACCCTGCCGACCGTGTGGCTCGCGTTCGCCGTCCTCTCTCCGCCGCTGCCGCCCAACACCGTGGGGAAGGCGTTCGGTTGGATGTCCTACCCCCCTGGCACGGAGGCGTCCACCTGGACCGCGGTGGCCCTGCTGGTGACCGGCGCCGGGCTCTACGCCCTGGCTGGGCCGCGCAAGTAGCGGGCCCGCCCCGCGCCCCGCTTCCCCTCGGTGAGTCGGGGAGCGGAGCGCGGGGCGTTCTGCCGCGGACCGTCAGTCGCGGCTGCCCAGGGTGTCGTGCGAGACCTGCCAGAGCAGGGCGGCCGCCTCGGGGTCGAGGGCGTACTCGGCGACGCCGCTGCGGGCGCCGAGTTCGCCGCGGACGGCTTCGTTGCAGTCCTCGAAGTAGCGGCCGCTGACGCCCGCCAGCAGCGGTGAGGCCGCGAGCAGGACGGAGGTCGCCGCGCCCTGCTCGGTGGTCTTCCACAGCAGCTCCGCGCCGTTGGCGGCCTGGGCGCGCAGCCGGTCGAGCTCCTCCTCGGAGACGTGGCGCTGGAGGGCGGTCCGGATGCCGCCGGGCATCAGGGCGTTGACGGTGATGCCGTCCGCCGCCCAGCGCTTGGCGGCCTCGACCGCGAACAGGACGTTGGCGGTCTTGGACTGGCCGTAGGCGGACCAGGGATCGTAGGCGCGCTCGCGGAAGTGGATGTCCTCGAAGACGACCGGGGAGCGGTGGTGGGCGCTGGAGCTGACGGACACCACGCGGGCGCCGCCGTCCCGGGCCAGGGCCGCGTGCAGGCCGGTGGCCAGCGCGAAGTGCCCGAGGTGGTTGGTGGCGAACTGGAGCTCCCAGCCCTCCGGCGTGCGGAGCTCGGGCGAGGCCATCACGCCGGCGTTGTTGACCAGGATGTGCAGGGGCCCGTCCCAGGCGGCGACGAACGCGGCGACGGAGGCCTGGTCGGCGAGGTCCAGCGGCGCGACCCGGACGTCCTTGTTGCCGGTGGTCGCGGTGATGTCCTCGGCGGTGCGGGCGCCGGCGTCGAGGTTGCGGACCGCGAGGGTGACCTGCGCGCCCGCCGAGGCGAGGGCGCGTGCGGTCTCGACGCCGATGCCGGAGGCGCCGCCGGTGACGACGGTGCGGCGGCCGGTCAGGTCGGTGCCGGAGACGACCTCGGCGGCGGTGGACTCGGCGCCGAAGGGGGTGGTGAGGCGCGGGGTGTTGGCGTTCATGATGTTCCCGTCTGGCTGGGTGACCGGAGCTGGGGGTGCGCGGGAGGGGGCGGCCGGTAGAGTGGAAACCGGAGGGCCCTCCGCATGTCTCCAGGCTAAGCGGAGCATCCTCCGTTTGCAACCCGAGGAGGACCAGCCGTGACCACCGCCGACCCCCGGCCGCTGCGCGCCGACGCGCGCCGCAACCGCGACCGACTGATCGAAGTGGCCGCGCGGGCCTTCGCCCAGGACGGGCCGGACGCGACGCTCGGGGCGATCGCCAAGGAGGCCGGCGTGGGCATCGGCACCCTCTACCGGCACTTCGCCACCCGCGAGGAACTCGTCGAGGCGGTCTACCGCAGCGAACTCGCCAAGCTGTGCGACTCCGCCGCGGAACTGCTGGACGGCAGGGGGCCCGACGCCGCGCTGCGCGCCTGGATGGACGGCTTCGTCCGCTACATGACCACCAAGCGCGGGATGTCCGACGCGCTGCGCGCGCTCATAGCCTCCGGCAGCGACCCCTTCTCGCACAGCCGCGCGATGCTGACCGCCGCGATCACCCAACTCCTGCGGGCCGGGGCCGAGTCGGGCGTGCTGCGCGCCGACGTCGAACCGGAGGACGTGCTGTTCAGCCTCAGCGGCCTGTCCATGGCCGCGACCACCCCCGAGCACCACGCCCGGATGGAACGCCTCCTCGACCTCCTGATGGACGGCCTGCGCTACCACGCCGCCTCCGGGCGGGGCGCCCGCTGAGAACGGCGAAGGGCGCCGGCCGTGCGGCCGGCGCCCTTCGCCGTGACTCCGGTCTGGCCTGATACGGCCTGGCCGGGTCGGTCAGAGGAGCTGGAAGGACCACTCCTGCTTCCAGCCGCCCTCACAGCTCCACACCCCGAGCTGCTTGAAGTCGGAGTCGTGGGTGAGGCAGTCGTCGTCGCCGATCTGGATCCGGTACTTGCCGTTGCCGAGGCTGACGAACTCCCACTTCTGGTTGGAGGTGTTGCCCCACGCCTGCTGCTCGGCGACGTAGGTCTCGGGGTTCTCGGTGAGGTTGTACCCGAGGTCGTTGACGATCCGGTAGCGGTCCCCGCCCAGCGGCTTGATCGTCCAGGTGGACCCCTTGTACCCCAGGATCCCGCCCACGATCGGGGCGCCCCAGGTCGAGGTCTCGGTGGGGGCCGACGCGCCCAGGCCGTTGGAGAGCTTCAGGAACAGCGGCCGCTCGGTCGGGACGGTCGGCTTGGTGTCCGGCTTCGGCTTGGGGTCCGGCTTGGGCTTCGGGTCCGGCTTCGTCGGGTTGGTCGGGTCGGTCGGGGTGATCACGCCGCCGGACGCGGACTCCAGCACCCACGCCTGCTGCCAGCCCGACTTGCACGTCCACACGCCGAGCTGCTTGAAGTCGGCGTCGTGGGCGAGGCAGTCGTCGTCGGAGATCCGGATCTGGTACTTGCCGTTCCCGACTCCGACGAGCTCCCACTTCTGCTGGGAGGAGTTGCTCCACGGCTGGAGTTCGGCCATGTAGTTGCCGTTCTCGGTGAGTTCCAGCCCGTACGAGCTGGTGATCCGGTAGCGACCGCCGCCGACCGGGGTGAGCTTCCACTTGGACTCGTTGCCACCCCGGATCCCGGCGACGACCGACGCGCCGGCGGAGCCGTTGACCGGGACGGCGCCCAGGCCGTTGTCGAGCTTCAGGGTCACGTCGGCGCCGTTGCCGCCGCCGCCTCCGCCGGGCGTGGGCGGGTTGGTGGTCGGCGGGGTGCCGCCCCAGGCCCAGTTCTGGTTGGGCGCGTCCCGCTTGTCCTCGGAGCCGCAGGCCCAGGCCGCCACGGTGCTGCCGTTGGCGGTCTGGCCGTTGAAGTCGTCGATGCAGACGTCCTTGGACCGGTCGTCCATGTCCGCCATGTGCCGGAAACCGCCGCTGGCCGACATGTTCCAGCGCTGACCGGGGATCTCCAGGCAGTCCCAGACCTGGAGCTTGGTCCCGTTCGCGGTCTTGTTGGCCTCCAGGTCGAGGCACTTGCCGTTGGCGGCCTGGAGCTTGTACCCGTTGTAGGTCCACTTCTGGGCGTCGCTGCCGTTGCACTCCCACATCTGCACGGGGGTGCCGTTCGCGTTGCCGTTGCCGTTGACGTCCAGGCAGGCGTGGTAGCCGGGGCTGGAGTCGGGGGTCAGGCTGCCGGTCCTGGTGCCGTAGCCGGACCGCGCGGGGAAGTGGATGGTGCGCACGTCGCCGTCGCACTTGTAGGGCCGCGCGGTGCCCGCCCGGCAGGTCCACGGCTCCTTCTTGACGGTGTCGCCGTCATTGCCGATGAACGCCCAGTTCATGTAACCGCCGTCGCCGCGGTTGCGGATGGTCGAGTCCCCCTGGAAGACCCAGATCCGGAATATGTCGTAGCCGGAGGGCTCCTTCTTCTCCTTGTCCATGAAATGGTTGAGCTTGTAGGTGGTGTCGATCAACACCCCCTTCATGTCGGACTTGTACTCGTTCTTGAACCACTCGGTGTCATACAGGTCGGTGCCCACGGTCTTGAACACCATCACGTTGAACCCGGGAAACTTCGCGCTCAACTTCGATGCGGTGCTCTGGGTGAACTCCGCGTTGTCCAGCTTGTTGAGGTTGGCGGCGTTGCGCATGAGCCTGATCGTGTCGAAGGCGGAGCCGATCAGCGCGGTCATGCAGTTGCCGCCGCCCACCGAGGCCGGGGTTCCGCAGGTCTTGTCCGCGTGGAGGGGTGACTCCGCGGCCTGGGCCTGCACGGTCAGGCCGGCGACCCCGGCGACTGCGGCGATTCCGCAGGCCAGGGCGCGTTTGAGGCGGGACAGGGGTTTCATGTCAGATCCATCTTTCTACTCGGCAAAGATGGATCGTAGGCATCGGAATCCTCCGCCCCGCTACTCCATACGGAATCCATATGGCGAGATCGAGAGTCTTGACGCCTTTTTACACCACCCCGGCCGGCGGGTTTTCGGATGAACCCGAATGCCGGATGATCCGTCAACCGACTTCCGGTGGCGGAGGTGGAGTTCGGGCCATCAGGACATCGGACGCCGCCTGTCGGTGGGCAGAGTCTAGGGTGGGAGCCGCGGCCACGCCGGTGATCACCGGTGGCCGCACCGGGGCTGCTGTAGCCCGTGTCATGACGACGAACGTGGACACCGAAGGTTGGAGGACCCGCGAAGTGTCAGCATCGCCAGAGTTCCGTGGCTTCGACTTGGTGCGGCGTGGTTACGAACGCCAGCAGGTCGACCTCTATCTCAGGGCCCTGTCCGAAGCCGGTTCGCCGCCACCCCCGCCGGCGTTCGAGATCGTGCGGCGGGGCTACGACCGCGAGCAGGTCGACGCGCGCATCGCGGACCTCCTGAGCGGCAGGGGCGCCGAGGGCTAGACCCGAAGTCTCGGCTCCCGAAAGGGGCGAGGTGTCAGTCGGGCTGGATTCTCGGCAGGTCGGTCGAGACCAGTTCGGCAGCGCGCGCGGGGTCGCCGTCCGCGCGGGTGAGCAGCGCCTCGATGTCGTAGCCCGTCGGCTCCGAGGCGGCGTGGATGTCGAGGGAGCGGCCCCAGCCGCGGCGTTCCATCGAGACGGCGGCGTCCAGGTCGGGGCGGAGCCGGTGGAGCGTGCAGACCAGTTCCCAGGCGAAGGCGTCCAGGCGGGCCCGCCGGACCGGGTTGCAGGCGTTCACGGCGTCGGTGGTCCAGTCGTCGCCGGGCTCGTACTCCGGGAGGGGCGGCAGGAGTTCGGGGTCGCCCGTGATCGGCTCCGCGCTGAACGTGAGGGCGTGTGCGCCCTCGGGGCTGCCGATCAGTTCGGCCAGGAGCGGGACGACGCGGGGGTCGTGCCGACTGGCCAGTCCGTGGATCGCTTCCGTGCGGGTCTCGTCGTGCTCGTCGGCCGTCCGCTCCCAGAGCGCGGCCCGGATCGCGGGGCTGTCCGCCGCGGACTGGACGCCGAGGGTGAACGTCGCCCAGTCGCGGACGTGCGGGTCCTGGTCCTGGGTCAGCCTGATGAGGGTGTGGATGTCCGGCCCGTCCGGCAGGCCGGTGAGGACCTCCGCGAACGAGCGGGCCACCCCCTCGCGGACCTCGGCGTCAGGATGCCCGGAGAGGGCGACGAGGACGGGGACGGCGCGCGGGTCGTGCGTCTGCTCGATCGCGCGCGCCAGGGCCCGCAGCACGTGGTCGTCGGTCTCCCGCTGGGCGAGGGCGACCAGTGCGGTGGCCGTCCCGGCGCGGGTTGCCTCGTGGTGATAGCTGGTGTCGCGCAGCAGGTCGCAGCCCGCCGTGCGCTCGATCGGATCGGTCGAACCGATCAGCTCCAGGCCGAGCGGCAGCGCCGCCTCGTCGGCGGCCGCCCGCCACAGCAGCGGTGAGTACTCGTTCCAGCCGTCGTGGTCGTCCGGATCGTCCGAGGCGGTGATGGCGCGCATTGCCGACAGTGCCCGCGTGACCAGTTCCGCCACGGTGTCCGTTTCCATGCGGGCATTCTGGTGCACGAAACCGCGAGTGCGCGCGGGAATTGTCGGCCCGACCGCGCTTCCGGCTCACGGACGCGTCGACGCCGGCGGGCGTGTGCGGGTGTCGCAGGTGCCCTCGGGAAGGATCTTGACGTGGTCATGAGCAGGGGTGATCATAGCGGAGCGCCGCGCAACACCGATGTGCAAGAAGGTCGTTGAAGGCGCTCGGCCTGGGTCGTCAGGGGATTTTCCGGACAGGACCCATCCCTTTCCAAGGGTCGGCGGTGCGGAAGCCGGCCGGCTGCGGAGTCGGCCTTGACGAAAGGGAGTTGGTGGACGTTACGAGGTTGTGGGTCCGTTGGTGCCGATCCGTTCGCTCGGTCGCGGCCTTCGCGGCGAGATGGTTCGGCCATGGCCGGGCTCCGGCCGCCGCCCCTCCGGTGGCACCGATGCTGCTCGCCGCCGCCCGGAACAACTCGTCCTGGTGCGAGGCGATGTGTCGGGCGCACGGGTTCTCCGGAGAGATCTCCGACGTCGCGTGGGTGAATCTGAAGAAGAGTCTCACGTACTACCCGAACCTGGTGATCCTGAGCCCGTCGATGTCCGGCTCGGAGGTTCTCGACGTACTGCGGGAGGCGCCGCTGGGGCCGCTTTTCGTCAAGGACAGTTTCGCCAACGCCGACCTCCTCCCGGGGAACTATCGCATTCTCATCGAGGCGGAGTGGATCCACCGGCCGGCCGCAGCCGCGGCCCCGGCGCAGGTGGCGTCACGGGACGGCGCCGACCAGCGGTGGCGGCGTATCACCGGCACCGATGAGCTGCGGACGTGGGAGCGGGCATGGGCGGGCGGCGACACGTCGGTGAACACGTTCCCCGAAACCCTTCTGCTCGATGACGGCGTGATCTTCCTCGGGGGATTCTCGGGCGACGGCCTGGTGGCGGGAGCCGTGCTCCACCTGAGCCACGGTGTGGCGGGGGTGTCGAACGTCTTCGGACCCTCGGGGGAATCTCCCCGGACATGGGCCGGTCTCATCTCCTGTGCTCACGAAGAGGCATCGGGAATCGACCTGGTCGGGTACGAGCGAGACGCGGAGCTGGCGGCTGCCGAGGCAAACGGATTCTCGCCGCTGGGGCCGGTCCGGATATGGCAGCAGATCGCCGGAAGCCAGTAGGTACCTGCCCGTCCCGCGCGGAGGGGTGCAGAAGAAGCCTGAAGAAGTCCGAAGATCCACGGGGAGATCAGGAATGAAATCAACGACGGAAACAGAACTCGGCGGCGCGCGGAGAACCCTGCGTTTCACCATCCGCTATCTCAGCTATCCGATCCTCATGGCGCTGACACTCGGGGCATCCATCACCCTGGTCGACACCTCGTTCCCGCAGTGGGCCATCGTGCCGATGGTCACCCTGTTCGCCTCGGTGTACGTGGCCGTCCTGGAGCGGGTCCAGCCGTTCTACGAGGGCTGGAACCGCTCGCGCAAGGACGTCGTCTCGGACGCCACCTCCAGTCTGGTGGCCCTTCTGGTGGTCGCCCGGCTGATCGAGCCGCTGTTCCTCTCGGTCCTGTTCGCCGGATCCGTCCTGCTTTCCGAAGAGCTGGACAGCACGTTGTGGCCGACGAGTTGGCCTCCCGTCGCCCAGGCCGCGCTGGCGCTCCTGGTGGGAGAGTTCTTCTACTACTGGATGCATCGCTGGATTCACGGTTCGCGGGTCTTCTGGCGCTTCCACGCGGTGCACCACAGCTCGGAGCGGCTCTACTGGCTCAACTCCGCCCGGTTCCACCCCATCGACTTCTTCCTCGACGACGTGGCGATCGTCTTCCCGCTGGCCCTGACCGGGTGGACGCTGCACAGCCTCTCCGGCCTGATCATCCTCCTCACCTTCTACAACTGCCACGGCGTCACCATGCACTCCAACATGGACGTCCGTCTGGGCCCGCTGAACTACCTGGTGCCCGGACCGGAAGGGCACCGTTGGCACCACTCCAGGGACCTGCGCGAAGCCAACAAGAACTTCGGCGGCAAGGTCGTCCTGTGGGATCTGCTGTTCGGGACCTTCTACCTGCCCGCTGACCGGATGCCGCCCGAGGACATCGGCCTGGCCGACCAGGTCCGGCTGCCGGACTCCTACCTCGGCCTGCTGCTGGCTCCCTTCCGCTGGTCCAAACTTCCGCTGCGCAAGACCGGAGCGGCGTCCGGCGCCGTCCTGGTCGAGGAAAAGGCGGGCAGCGCCTGATCCCGCGGCGGGCGGCGCGTGAGCGGCACTGGGGAGCGCTGGTCGAACTCGCCGGCTTCGGCTGCTTGGCGGCGGGTGGTGGGTTGTTCCCCGGTGGTTGTTCGGCGCAGGAAGTCGGGCCGGCCGACTTCCTGCGCGTGGGGCGTCTCGCGATCCGTCACCTGTTCGGGGCCCCCGCAATGGCCGGTGCAAGAGGCCACTTGGGCCGGGGAAAACGCAACTTCGACAGGCGTCGCGGAGGCGGCTGCCTTCACCCCTGGTCCTCGGCGATCGGTGATCGTCCACGGTCGCACGGGAGTTCCACCGGCTGGGACTTCCGCTCGTCGTGACGGCGATGTCCGGTGACGGTCGAGCCGGGCCACGACAGGTGGAACCCGGCCGGGCAGGTCGGAACTACCGGAGACGTGTCGCCGTCCGGACGAAGTCGGCGACGGCCCTGGACCGGCTGTGCGGTGGCCAGGCGATCACGGTGGTGACCTTCGGCGCGTCCAGCACGGGCACGGCCGCGAGGTCACCGTGCAGTCGGGCTCGGCACGACTCCGGTGAGACCGCGCAAGCCCGGCCGAGCGCGACGAGCTGCAACAGCTGCGCGTGGTCGCGGACCTGGGGGCCGGGGCCGGGTGGGTAGGTGCCGTCGGGGTTGGGCCAGCGTGGCAGGGGCAGGCCCGGCAGCCCCGTGATGTCGGCCATGTGCACGTGGTCCCGGGCGGTGAGCGGATGCCCGGCCGGCAGGACCACCACCTGGCCCTCCGTGCCGAGTTCTTCGGTGTGGAGCCTGGCCGTCGAGTCGAACGGCCGGTGCAGCAGCGCCACGTCGGCCCGGCCTTCGAGCAGAAATCGTGCCTGCTCGGCCGGGCCGCACAGGATGACGTCGACGGGGACCGCGCCGGGTTCGGCGGCGTACGCGTCGAGGAGTTCCGCCAGCAGTTCGCTGGACGCGCTGGCCTTCGTGACCAGGACCAGGCCGGGGCGGCCGGTGGGGGAAGCGGCGGCGCGGCGGGTCCGACGCTCGGCGGCGTCGACCGCCTCCAGGGCCGCCCGGCCCTCGACCAGCAGGACCGAGCCGGCCTCCGTCAGCGTGACGGTACGGCTGGTCCGATCCAGCAGCGCTGCCCCGAGCCGTCGTTCGAGCTGCTGGATCGCCCGCGACAGCGGCGGTTGCGCGATCCCGAGGCGCTGCGCGGCGCGCCCGAAGTGCAGCTCTTCGGCGACGGCGACGAAGTAGCGCAGTTCCCGGGTCTCCATCCGGTCACGGTACTCCGGATCAATACCCGGACGGTATCGGTGTCGACCCGATCGGTCTTGGACCCCGACCGGGGGCCGACGGCAGCATGGCCCCATGAGCGAACGAACGACTGCGCTGGTCACCGGCGCGAACAAGGGAATCGGCTACGAGATCGCCGCGGGCCTGGGCGCGCTCGGCTGGAGCGTCGGCGTCGGCGCCCGCGACGACCAGCGCCGTGAGGCCGCGGTGGAGAGGCTGCGCGCCGCCGGCGTCGACGCGTTCGGCGTACCGCTGGACGTGACCGACGACGCGAGCGCGACCGCCGCCGCCCGGCTGATCGAGGAACGGGCCGGGCGCCTCGACGTGCTCGTCAACAACGCCGCCATCACCGGCGGCATGCCGCAGGAGCCCACCCGGGTCGACCCCGCCACCATCCGGACGGTCGTGGAGACCAACGTGATCGGTGTCATCCGCGTCACCAACGCGATGATGCCGCTCCTGCGCCGCTCCGCCTCACCGCGGATCGTGAACATGTCCAGCAGCGTCGGCTCCCTCACCCGCCAGTCAGGAGCCGCTGCCGAGCAGACGGCGGGTCCGGTGGCCGTGGCGTACGCGCCGTCGAAGACGTTCCTGAACGCCGTCACCCTCCAGTACGCCCGGGAGTTGAGCGGCACGAACATCCTGATCAACGTCGGCTGCCCCGGCTACGTCGCGACCGACCTCAACGGCTTCCGCGGCGTGCGCACCCCCGAACAGGGCGCGGCGATCGCGATCAAGCTCGCGACCCTGCCGGACGACGGCCCGACCGGCCAGTTCTTCGAGGACGCCGGCGTAGTGCCCTGGTGATGCGTACGGCGGCTTCACCCGTCGGGGTGAGGCCGCCTCGCCCGCGCCATCCGGGGCCCCGTTGGTTGTTCGGCGCAGGAAGTCGGGCTGGCCGACTTCCTGCGCTGTGGTGTGTCCAGTGCTGTGACCGGGATGGTCCGACGTGATCGGAAGGCGGCTCGCGGGGCGAGCGCACGTGCAACGGCTGGTATTACTGGGGCATGCAGGAAGAGACGGCACGCTCCGCGATCGACACGTTCATCTCCGCGTTCAACGCCTCGGACGACAGCTATGTGACTGCCCTGCTCTCCCAGGCCCTGACCTCAGACGTGGTCTTCTGGGGGCCGTTGGGTCGCAGCGAAGGAATCGCGGCGGTCGAGCAGTTCGTGCTGGACATCCGGCGCCACCCGGCGGGGGCCGGCACGATGGCGCGCTGCTCGGCGGTGGACATGCCTGGCGAGTGGGCCCGGTACCAGTGGGTCTTCACCACGCCGGATGGAGGCCCCCGCCTGGCGGGAACGGACGTCGTCCATCTGCGGCGGAGCCTCATCGACCAGGTCATCGTCTTCGCGGGGGAGATCGAGCCGTCCGCCTCCTGAGCCGTCCGCCTCCTGAGCCGTCCTTCTGCCGCTGTCCTTCTCGTGAACCTGTCCCTTTCGGCACTCCGGGGCTGCGGTTCGCGGTCGGTCAGGCTGCGGCGTCGAGGGGGCGCCGGTCCCAGCGGCGAACCTACGCTGTCACAGCCCTAGGCGTGGTGGTCGAACTCGCCGGCTTTGGCGGCCTGGAGGAAGGCGGCGAAGTGGGCGGGGGTGGTGGGGAGGGTGAGGTGGCCCTGGTCGGACTCGCGGAGTTCGACCAGGCCGTCGGCGGTGCGGATCTCCATGCACTCGTTGGAAGCCCCGCTGTAGCTGGACTTCTGCCAGTTGGTGTCGGTCATCTGGGATCCCGTTGGTTGTTCGGCGCAGGAAGTCGGGTTGGCCGACTTCCTGCGCTGCGGTGTGTCTAGGCGTGGTGGTCGAACTCGCCGGATTTGGCGGCCTGGAGGAAGGCGGCGAAGTGGGCGGGGGTGGTGGGGATGATGACATGGCCCTCGTCCGACTCGCGGAGTTCGACTGCCCCGTTGGCCGTGCGCACCTCGACGCAGTTCTCGACGTTGCCGCTGAAGGAAGACTTCTGCCACTCGGTGTCGGTCATGTCGGGCCTTTCATAGGTTTCGTGCGACCTTGCGAATCAAGTCGCGAGATTCGACCTCACTCAGCGCCGCTGCTTCGGTGCGGTCGAAGATGTGCCGGTAGCTGGTCAGCTCGCTGACGGCATCGAGGTACTCGGGGCCTTGGGAAGACTCCCGCTCGACGGTGTCGAGTTCAGGGATCGCGCCGAATGCATAGGTGAGGTTCTCGGCGGCACCTGGGAAGGTCTCGACGTCGAACGGAACGACTCGAATGGTCATCCAGGGAAGCTCGGAGTCTTCGAGCAAGGTGGCGAGTTGATCCTTGAGGACCTGGGTGCCGCCGAACCTCGTCCACAGTACCGATTCGTAGATGAAGGCAGTCAGCGGCTTCGGATTGCGACGCAGGTCGGCCTTGCGCTGCATTCTGAACGCGATGCGGGCCTCCAGTTCATGCCGGGGGATCGGAGGGATCACCCGCCCGAAGACTGCCGAGGCGTAGCTGATGGTCTGGCTGGGACCCGGCATGTGGGTGAGGACCCAGATCATGAGCTCGTGGGAGGTCTTCTCCAGCTCCGCGTTTTCGAGGAACCCGTCGGGGAGGGTTCCTCGATACTCCTCCCACCAACCTTTGGAGCGGTCCTGGAGCATGGACTCCAGGGCTTCGATCAGGGGCAGATTCATGCACTTGCAGGCGGCGGCGAAGGAACGGAGCCGCTCTGGACTTACGCCGACCTTGGCCGACTCCATCTGGCTGACCTGAGTCCTGTCGATGCCAAGCGCTCTGCTCAGCTTCGTGGTCGACAGTCCGGCGGCCTCGCGCATCTTCCGAAGCTCGGTGCCGATGCGGCGTTGGCGGAGCGTCGGGTTGAGTCGTGGCGGCATTGGTTCCTTCCTCGCCGATGTGTCCCAAGTCTGCCGCGCTGCTGGGCGCGGGGTCCACTTGAGGATGAACCTATCCGGATTTGGGATCACACGTGATGTCGCTGCTGTATGTTCGGCGTCATGGCGATCCGACGGATCGTCAATAAAGCCCTCTTGATGGGCTTTCGGCGGCATGCCCGCCGGTTCTTCCCTCACCATCACGCCTCGGGAGAACTCCCATGCGTCACCTCAACACGCCCTCCCTCGCCATCGCCCGCCAGTCCCTCCGGGACGCGATGGGTCGTTGCGGGTACTCGCCCTCGGCCACTGCGGACGCCGAACTCGCGCTCGTCGAAATGCTCGTGAACGCCTGGCGGCACGGCGGCACCCCCGCGCCGCTCGTCCTCATCCTCGCTGTCGGCCCCACGCTCCGGGTGTCCGTCAGCGACGAGAGCCCGGACCTCCCCAAGAAGCAGGAGCCGGCGCCCCTCGCCCAGTCCGGTCGGGGCCTCCAACTCATCGAAGGCCTCACCCACCGCTGGGGCGTGGACCCCCAGGAACGCGGCAAAATGGTGTGGTTCGAGCTGGACGCCGCCTGATGTCCTTCCCCCTCCCGCGCCGTCGCCCCATGCTGCCGACCGACCCCCGGATCCGGCACTACACCGACGACCACATCCACACGCTCCTCGCCGAAGTCCAGGAGCGTGGCCGGAGGTTCGGCCTGATCTGGCCCTCGGCCACCACCGACAAGACCATCGACGGCCGCATCCTCGTCCGCTTCAACGCCGCCCCCGCCTCCACTCTCCTCAACCTCCTCTCCCTCCTCCTCGCCGCCGAACGAGGCGACGACTCGTGCGTTTCCTGATCGCCACCGCCTTCGCCGTCCTCCTCGCCCTGGCGATCGCCACCGTCGTCCTGGGCGTCATCACCGCCCTCCGCGCGACCCCGCCCGACGAGGACACCTAACCCCCACCCCCACCCCCGCCCCCAGCCCCCGCCGCCCAGCCGTCGGGGGCTGAGGGACGATTGGGCACGTGGCACAGCGGAGATACGAGTACGCCCCGGCAGGCACCCTGCCCGGGCTGTTGCAGCGCGGCCGGGGCCTGGGCGCGCAGATGGCGGCGGAGGACCCGGCGGCAGCCGCCGACCTGGTCTACGGGTGCATCCGCTGGGACTGGCGCTGGGACCGGCAGGTGGACGACCGGCACCTCTACCTGGCGCGGCTCGTCCGGGACCTGGAACTGCCGGTCGGACCGATCGTCGAACTGCTGACCGGGGACGAGGACACCTGCCTGCGGGCCACCGGAGTCCTGGAGCTGCTGGCGCTCGGCGGCTCCGCCGAGGCCCGGGACGCACTCCGCACCCACGTCCGCGAGGGCGAGCACCGGGTGGCCGTCCTGGAGTCGGTGGCCGTGGTCTGGCCGCCCCAGTGGTGGGAGGACCTGGCGGCCGGGCAGGACGTCCGTGACGGGCAGGACGTACGCCGGCGGCGTGGCCCCCGCGGCCCCCGCGGGCCCCGCGGCTCGACGGACCCGGCCCCCGAGCGGGACAGCGCGAGCCCGCCTGCCCTGCTGCCGGAGCACGGCGGCGGCGCGAGTGATCCGTCCATGGCGACGGGCGAGCTGGAGCGGCAGTGGGCGGCCCAGGAGTGGTGCGGCCCGATGCACACCGCCCGGGGCCTGGCCCAGTTCGGCCCCGAAGCGGCCGGGGCCGCGTCGCTGCTGCGCCGCTTCTGGCTGTGGACGCCGCACTCCTCCGAGCGCCCCGCCTACCTGGAGGCACTGGCCGCCGTCGCCCCCGCCGGGCTGGCCGAGGTGTACACCGAGTGCCTCTGGGACTGCGAGGCCGACGCCCGCCTCCTGGCCGTCGCGCACGCCCCCGACCGCCCCCACGTCCGGGAACGCCTCGCCCACCTGCGGGACGACCCGATGGAGGTACCGGAGGTCCGCGAGGCCGCCGGGGCGCGACTCGCCGGGCTGAGCTCGGGAGGCTCCGAGCGGGAGGGAGCCGCCTCCGAAGGGGAGCTAGAGTAGACGCGTGAACGCGTGAGTGATGGTCCGGACCCCGTGAGGTGGTTCGGGCCACATCTGTTTCCAGGCACCCCCTGTGACCTGCGCGTTCGCCGGCCCACCAGACCCGCACTCGCCTCCGGAGGCCCCGCCTTGAGCGATCAGCCGTTCGCGCATCTGCACGTCCACACCGAGTACTCGATGCTGGACGGTGCCGCCCGGCTGAAGCAGATGTTCAAGGAGGTCGAGCGGCTGGGCCAGACCCACGTCGCGATGACCGACCACGGGAACATGTACGGCGCCGCCGAGTTCCACAAGCAGGCGACCGCCGCCGGGATCACCCCGGTGATCGGCATCGAGGCGTACGTCGCGCCGGAGTCCCGCTCCAACACCAAGCGCATCCTGTGGGGCCAGCCGCACCAGAAGCGGGACGACGTCTCCGCCTCCGGCGCCTACACCCACAAGACCATCTGGGCCCGCAACAAGGAGGGCCTGCACAACCTCTTCAAGCTGACCTCGCGCTCCTACGCCGAGGGCTGGCTGGTGAAGTGGCCCCGGATGGACAAGGAGCTGATCTCCGACCTGTCCGGCGGCCTGATGGCCACCACCGGCTGCCCGTCCGGCGAGGTGCAGACCCGGCTGCGCCTGGGCCAGTTCGACGAGGCGGTGAAGTCGGCCGCCGACTACCAGGACATCTTCGGCAAGGAGAACTACTTCCTGGAGCTGATGGACCACGGCCTCGACATCGAGAAGCGGGTCCGCGACGGGCTGCTGGAGATCAGCAAGAAGCTGAACATCCCCCCGGTCGTCACCAACGACTCGCACTACACCACCGAGGCCGACGCGGGGGCGCACGACCTGCTGCTCTGCGTGCAGACCGGCAAGAACCTCTCCGACCCGGACCGCTTCCGCTTCGACGGCACCGGCTACTACATCAAGTCGGCCGCCGAGATGTACGCCCTGGACTCCTCGGACGCCTGGCAGGAGGGCTGCCGCAACAGCCAGCTCCTCGTCGCCTCCCGGGTCGACACCGAGGGCATGTTCAAGTTCCGCAACCTCATGCCGCGCTTCCCGATCCCGGAGGGCTTCGAGTCCGAGGCGGACTTCTTCAAGTCCCAGGTGTGGAAGGGCATGGACTGGCGCTTCCCGGGCGGGTACGACGAGGAGCACAAGAAGCTCGCCGAGTACGAGATGGACACCATCATCCAGATGGGGTTCCCGGCGTACTTCCTCGTGGTCGCCGACTTCATCATGTGGGCCAAGCAGCAGGGCATCGCGGTGGGCCCCGGCCGTGGTTCGGCGGCCGGCTCGCTGGTCGCGTACGCGATGGGCATCACCGACCTCGACCCCATCCCGCACGGCCTGATCTTCGAGCGCTTCCTCAACCCCGAGCGCATCTCCATGCCCGATGTCGACATCGACTTCGACGAGCGCCGGCGCGGTGACGTGATCCGGTACGTGACCGAGAAGTGGGGATCCGACAAGGTCGCCATGATCGTCACGTACGGCACCATCAAGGCGAAGGCCGCCATCAAGGACTCCTCGCGCGTCCTCGGCTACCCGTACGCGATGGGCGACCGGATCACCAAGGCGATGCCGCCGGACGTGATGGGCAAGGGCATCCCGCTGTCCGGCATCACGGACAGCAGCCACCCGCGCTACAGCGAGGCCGGCGAGATCCGGGGGCTGTACGAGACCGACCCGGACGTGAAGAAGGTCATCGACACCGCGCGCGGCATCGAGGGCCTGATCCGCCAGCCCGGCGTGCACGCGGCCGGCGTCATCATGTCCGCCGAGCCGCTGACCGACCACATCCCGGTCTGGACCCGGCACACCGACGGCGTCACCATCACGCAGTTCGACTACCCCACCTGCGAGGGCCTCGGCCTTCTCAAGATGGACTTCCTCGGCCTGCGCAACCTGACGATCATGGACGACGCCGTCAAGGCGATCGAGAAGAACAAGGGCATCAAGATCAACCTGCTTGATCTGCCCCTGGACGACAAGCCGACCTACGAACTGCTGGCGCGCGGCGACACGCTCGGCGTCTTCCAGCTCGACGGCGGCCCCATGCGCTCGCTGCTGCGGCTGATGAAGCCCGACAACTTCGAGGACATCTCCGCCGTCCTCGCGCTGTACCGACCGGGCCCGATGGGCGTCAACTCGCACACCAACTACGCGCTGCGCAAGAACGGCCAGCAGGAGATCACCCCGATCCACCCGGAGCTGGAGAAGCCCCTGGAGGAGATCCTCAAGCCGACGTACGGCCTGATCGTCTACCAGGAGCAGGTGCAGAAGGCCGCCCAGATCCTCGCCGGCTACTCGCTCGGCCAGGCCGACCTGCTGCGCCGGGCCATGGGCAAGAAGAAGAAGGAGATCCTGGAGGCCGAGTTCGTGCCCTTCCAGAAGGGCTGCCGGGACCACGGCTACTCGGACGCGGCGATCCAGGCGGTGTGGGACGTCCTGGTCCCCTTCTCCGGCTACGCGTTCAACAAGGCGCACACCGCCGGGTACGGGCTGGTCTCGTACTGGACGGCCTACCTCAAGGCGAACTACCCGGCCGAGTACATGTCCGGCCTGCTGACGTCCGTCAAGGACGACAAGGACAAGTCGGCGATCTACCTCAACGAGTGCCGCAAGATGGGCATCCAGGTGCTGCCGCCGGACGTCAACGAGTCGGACTCGGACTTCACCCCGCACGGTGACACGCTCGTCCGGTTCGGCCTCACCGCGATCCGCAACGTCGGCGGCCCCGTCGTCGAGTCGATGATCCGCACCCGCAAGTCGAAGGGGAAGTTCAGCTCCTTCCCGGACTTCCTCGACAAGGTGGAGTCGGTGGTCTGCAACAAGCGGACCGTCGAATCGCTGATCAAGGCGGGCTCCTTCGACTCGCTCGGGCACACCCGCAAGGGCCTCAGCGCGCAGTTCGAGCCGATGATCGACAACGTCGTCGGGGTCAAGCGCAAGGAGGCCGAGGGCCAGTTCGACCTGTTCGGCGGGGACGCCGTCTCCGACGAGCCCAGCTTCGGCCTCGACGTCGTCTTCTCCGAGGAGGAGTGGGAGAAGTCCTTCCTGCTCACCCAGGAGCGCGAGATGCTCGGCCTGTACGTCTCCTCGCACCCGCTGCACGGCATCGAGCACGTGCTCGCCGACAAGGCGGACTGCGCGGTGGCCGACCTCGCCGAACGGCCCGACGGCACCATCGTCACCATCGGCGGCATCATCTCGGGCCTCCAGCGCAAGATGACCAAGCAGGGCAACGCCTGGGCGATCGCGACCGTCGAGGACCTCGCGGGCTCGATCGACTGCATGTTCTTCCCCGCCAGCTACCAGCTGGTCTCGGCCCAACTCGTCGAGGACGCCGTGGTGTTCGTGCGCGGCAAGCTGGACAAGCGGGAGGACGTGCCGCGACTGATGGGGATGGAGCTGTCCGTCCCGGACCTGTCGAACGCGCACGCCGAGGCGCCGATCGTCATCAACATCCCGAGCGTGAAGATCACCCCGCCGCTGATCGCCCGGCTCGGCGAGGTGCTGGGCAGCCACCGGGGCACCACGGAGGTCCGGGTGCGGCTGGAGGGCCGGAACAAGACGACCGTGCTGCGGCTGGACCGGCACCGGGTGAAGTCGGACCCGGCGCTGTTCGGGGACCTCAAGCAACTGCTCGGGCCGAGCTGCCTGGCGGGCTGAGCCGGTGACCGATCCCCCCGGGGGTGCGCCCCCGGGGGATCAGCCGTGCCCGCCCAGGCCCGGGGGGACGGCCGTGTGCAGGGCGGAGACGAAGGCCGAGATGGCCGGGTGCGAGCCGGCGCCCGCGCGGAAGGCGGCCCGGGTGCGGCGGTACATCGGCAGCCGGGTGAGGACCACGCCGGGCGGGGGCTGCGCGGCGCCCAGCTGCGGGACCAGGGCCACGCCCTGGCCGGCCGCCACCAGGGCCAGGACGGTCGCGAAGTCGTCGATCTGGTGCCGGATCCGGGGTGCGAACCCGGCGGACTCGCAGGCCCGGACGGCCATGCTGTGGCAGAGCGTGCCCGGCGGGGCCATGATCCACGGCGCGCCGCGCTGCTCGGCGACGGTGCCCGGGGCGCGGGCCGCCAGGTACATCGGCTCGGTGAACACCGGACGGGTCACCGCCAGGCCCGGCTCCGGATCGGCCGGGACCAGGTCGTACTCGTGGACCAGCGCGACGTCCAGCTCGCCCGCGCGCAGTGCCGCCGCGACGCCCGCCGGATCCACCTCGGTCACCATCGGCTCCAGGCCCGGATGCCAGGCGGCCAGCTCGCCCAGCACCGCCGGGATGATCGCGCGGGCCGCCGACGGATAGGTGCCGATCCGCAGCGGGCCGGCCAAGCCTCGCCGGGCGTGGGCGAGTTCGGCGCCCGCCTGCTCCAGCAGGGCGAGCACCGCCTCGGCGTGCCGGACGAGGTTGCGCCCGGCCGGAGTGAGCGCGACCCGCCGCCCGGTGCGCTCCAGCAGCGGGACGCCCGCCTCCTTCTCCAGGACGGACAGCTGCTGGGACACCGCCGAAGGGCTGAAGGAGAGCGCTTCGGCGACGGCGGCGATGGTGCCGAGGTGGGCGAGTTCGCGCAGCAGGCGCAGGCGTCGGACGTCGAGCATCGGCTCAGCTTACGAGAAGCATCACGAATGTGAACTGGACCTGGGTGATCGGCGGGCCGCAGGATCGTGGCCATGGAACTCACCGGCATCCACGTCCCCCTGATCACGCCCTTCGCCGCGGACGGCACGGTCGCGCTGGACGCCCTCGCCGTGCTCGCCGCCGAACTGCTGGAGGCCGGCGCGGCCGGGCTGGTCGCCCTCGGGACCACCGGCGAGCCCGCCGCGCTGAGCGAGGACGAGCGCTGGGCCGTGGTCGAGACCGCCGCGGCCGCCTGCGCCGCCCGCGGGGCCCTCCTGACCGTCGGCGCGCACGGCGGCGACACCCGCTCCACCGCCGAGTCGCTGGCCGCGCTCGGCAAGCGGGTGCCGCAGGCCGCGGCCGCGCTGGTCACCGTCCCGGCGTTCCTGCGGCCGGGCGAGGCCGGGACGGTCGCGCACTTCCGGGCGCTCGCCGGGAGCAGCCCGCTGCCGCTGGTCGTCTACCACATCCCGTACCGCACCGGGCAGCAGCTGTCCGCCGCCGCGCTGCTCGAACTCGCCGCGCTGGACGGCGTGGCGGGCGTCAAGTACGCGACCGGGGGAGTGGACCAGACGGCGGTGGAACTGCTCGCCGCCGCCCCCGCCGACTTCGCGGTGCTGACCGGGGAGGACGCCTTCCTGTCGCCGCTGCTGGCGCTCGGCGCGGCCGGCGGCATCCTCGCCTCCGCCCATCTGGCCACCGCCCGGTTCGTCGAGCTGACACGGGCCTGGCAGGCCGGGGACGCCGCCCGGGCCCGGGCGCTCGGGCACCGGCTCACCGGGCTGGCGCTGGCCGCCTTCGCCGCGCCGAACCCGACGGTGATCAAGGGCGTGCTGCACGCCCAGGGCCGGATCCCCACCCCGGACGTCCGGCTGCCGCTGCTGCCGGCCGGGGAGGCGGAGGTCGAGGCCGCGCTGAAGCTGGTGAGTGGTCTGGACCACTAGCGCTCTCTCACACCGTGGAACACCAGGCCGCCGCACCCGCGTGACAAGGCATGATGGGCAGAGTGCGGCTGTAGACAGCACCATCCAGAGGAGTAGTCGGAATGAAGATCGGCATTGTCGGGGCCACCGGCCAGGTCGGCGGAGTGGTCCGCGAGATCCTGGCGGAGCGCGCTGGTCGTGAAGGCGGACTGGGCCCGGTCGAGCAGCTGCGGCTGTTCGCCTCGGCCCGCTCGGCCGGACGCACCCTGCCGTGGCAGGGCACCGAGGTCACCGTCGAGGACGCGGCCACGGCCGACTACACGGGCCTGGACATCGTGATCTTCTCGGCCGGCGGCTCCACCTCCAAGGCCCTCGCCCCCAAGGCCGCCGCGGCCGGCGCCGTCGTCATCGACAACTCCTCCGCCTGGCGCCGCGACCCCGACGTCCCGCTGGTCGTCTCCGAGGTCAACCCCGGCGCCATCGCCGACCGGCCCAAGGGCATCATCGCCAACCCGAACTGCACCACCATGGCCGCCATGCCCGTGCTGCGCCCGCTGCACGAGGAGGCCGGCCTCGCCGCGCTCGTCGTCTCCACCTACCAGGCCGTCTCCGGCAGCGGCGTGGCCGGCGTGGCCGAACTCCAGGACCAGGCCGCCAAGGTCGTCGACGGCGCCGCCGCGCTCGCCCACGACGGCTCCGCCGTCGAGTTCCCCGAGCCCAAGGTCTACCAGCGCCCGATCGCCTTCAACGTGGTGCCGCTGGCCGGCTCCATCGTCGAGGACGGCTCCAACGAGACCGACGAGGAGCAGAAGCTCCGCCACGAGAGCCGCAAGATCCTCGGCATCCCGGACCTCAAGGTCGCCGGCACCTGCGTGCGCGTCCCGGTCTTCTCCGGCCACTCGCTCCAGATCAACGCCCGCTTCGAGCGCCCGATCAGCCCCGAGCGCGCCGCCGAACTGCTCGCCGCCGCCCCCGGCGTCGAGCTGTCCGACATCCCCACCCCGCTCCAGGCCGCCGGCCGGGACCCGAGCTACGTCGGCCGCATCCGGGCCGACGAGACCGTCGAGCACGGACTGTCGCTGTTCGTGTCCAACGACAACCTGCGCAAGGGCGCCGCGCTCAACGCCGTCCAGCTGGCCGAGCTGGTCGCCGCCGAGCTCAAGGGCTGACACCCGGCCCCGCCGGGCCGCGGGCGCTCGCACCCCGCGGCGAGCGCCCGCTCGCACTCCCCGGCGTGACCAAGGGCGGGCCCCGTCGTTGAACGGGGCCCGCCTTTGCGTTCCGTTGGGCTTGCCGTTGCGGTACCGCGACATCCGTCGAGGTTCGGCGCGCGAACCAGGGGGAAAAGGTGACCCAACGATCGGGCGGCCACGGGGGCCCCTCACCCCACCACGCCCGGACGACGGGCGGATCCGCGCCCACCCGGCCCGACCCCCACACGAGGGCGAGTGGAAAGAGGTGCGCGATGGACCGCTGTGTCGTCCTGGTGGATGCCGGATACCTGCTGGGCGCCGCCGCCAGCCTGCTCGCCGGTGACCCGTCCCGTTCCAGAGTCACCGTCGACCACACCGCGCTGATCACCGCGCTGCGCGAACGCGCCGAGGCCGAGACCGGACTGCCGCTGCTGCGCATCTACTGGTTCGACGCCGCCCCCGACCGGCGCCCGATGCCCGAACACCGTCGGCTGCGCGTCCTGCCCCGCGTCACCGTGCGGCTCGGCGCCCTCACCCGCGCCGAAGGGCGCTGGGTGCAGAAGGGCGTCGACGCCGCCATGCACGCCGAACTCTCCGAACTCGCCCGCAACCGGGCCTGCGCCGACGTCGTCCTGATCACCGGCGACGGCGACCTGCTGCCCGGCATGATGACCGCCAAGGAACACGGCGTGGCCGTCCACCTGTGGGCGCTCCAGGCCGCCGACGGCGACTTCAACCAGTCCGAGGACCTGGTCGGCGAGGCCGACGAGCGAAGAGTGCTCGACCGCGAGTGGATCGAGGGCTCCTTCAGCCTCCGGGAGAACGCCAGCGTCTTCCCCGCGCCCGGCGCCCGCCAGGAGATCGCCAAGATCCTCGCCGCCCCGCCCGTCGGCCCGCCCGTGGCGGCACCCGCCGCGGCGCCGGTCGTGGCGCCCCCGGTCGTCCAGCCGGCCGCCGTCGCCCCGGCCGCCGTGCCCGCTGCCGTCGGGGCCTCCGCCGTCGGGGCCGTCCCGGGCGCCGCCCCAGGGGCCGTTCCAGGGGCGGTTCCAGCGGCGGGGCGGCCCCAGCCGGCCGCCGCGCTCAAGGTCGTCCCCACCCCCAAGGACCTCGCCGGGCGCACCCCCGCCGTCGCCTCGGCCGTCAACGGGCACGGCGGCACCGGACTCGCGAACGGCCACGGCGGCACCGGGCTCGTCAACGGGCACGGCGCCAACGGGCACGGCACCAACGGACAGGGCACCAACGGACAGGGCACCAACGGACAGGGCGCCAACGGGCTCCTGAACGGGCAGGCGAACGGGCACGGCACCAACGGACAGGCCGTCGGCTCGACGGGCGCCGCCGGACAGGCCGGCCCCGTCCTGCGCTGGTCCTCCGACCGCGGCTGGGTCGACCGCCCCGCCCCCGAACCCGCCGTCACCGCCGGCGACAGCCTCCCCACCCTCGCCCACCTCACCACCGCCGAACAGCGCTGGGCCGACCGCGAGGAGGACATCACCTCCATCGGCGGCGACGCCCACGAAGTCGGCCAGGTCTTCGCCCGCCGCTGGAGCGAACGGCTGGGCGACGTCGAACGGCTCACCGTGCTCTGGCCCGACTACCCCCGCATCCCGCACCGGGTCGACGGCGAACTCCTCCGCTACGCCGCCCGCTTCGGACTGCTCGCGCACAAGGACGACCAGATCGACGAACACGACCGCTACGCCATCCGGGCCGGATTCTGGAAGGAACTGGCGGTGCGGGTGCCCGGCGGATCGATGGTGGTCGTGGACGACTGACGGGCGCACGGCCCGGGTCGGACCCGGTGGGACCCGGCGGGCCGCGCGCCGGTTTTCGGTGATCAGGCCCCCTTGTCCGGTTCGCCCGTGCGAACGCGTAAAGTCTTCGGTCGTGAACGAGTCGGCAGGGCGAGCACCCCAGAACACCCCGCCGTGCGTCGCCGTGCGCGACCTCGTGAGGACCTATCGCACCGGGCGCGGAGCCGGCGCCACCGAGATCCGGGCCAACGACGGAATCAGCCTCACCGTCCGCCAGGGCGAGATCTTCGGACTGCTCGGACCCAACGGGGCCGGCAAGTCCACCCTCGTCCGCCAGCTCACCGGCCTGCTGCGGCCGGACTCCGGATCCGTCGAACTCCTCGGCCACGACATCGTCCGCCACCCCGAGCGGGCCGCCCGGCTGCTCGGCTACCTCGGCCAGGAATCCAGCGCCCTCGACGAGCTGACCGTCGCGCTCGCCGCCGAGACCACCGGACGGCTGCGCGGCCTCACCCGGGCCCGGGCCCGCGCCGAAGCCGCCTACGTCCTCACCGAACTCGGGCTCGAACCCCTCGCCCAGCGGCCGCTCGCCAAGCTCTCCGGCGGTCAGCGCCGGCTCGCCTGCGTCGCCGCCGCCCTCGTCGGGGAACGGCCGCTGCTCGTCCTCGACGAACCCACCACCGGCATGGACCCCGTCGCCCGGCGGGCCGTCTGGACCGCCGTCGACCGGCGCCGCACCGAACGCGGCGCCACCGTCCTGCTGGTCACCCACAACGTCATCGAGGCCGAGACCGTCCTCGACCGGGTCGCCGTCATCGACGACGGGCGGGTCATCGCCTGCGACACCCCCGGCGGACTCAAGGCACTCGTCGACGGCGACGTCCGGCTCGACCTGGTCTGGCGGGACGAGGCGCCGCTCGCCGTCCCCGCCGTCGCCGAACTCGCCGAACGGGCCGAACGCACCGGCCGCCGCTGGACCGTCCGCACCACCCCCGAACAGGCCCGCGAACTGGTCGCCGCCGTCACCACCGGCCCGGCCTTCGCCGCCCTCGACGACTTCACCCTCGCCACCCCGAGCCTTGAGGACGCCTACCTCAAGCTCGGGGGCCGCCACGGAGGACTGGCCAAGTGACGCTGCTCTCGGTGCCGCCGCAGGCCGCCGCCCCCGCGACCGGCGGCACCCCCGCCCCGCTCGCCCCCGCGGCCCGGCTGCTGCCCGCCCTCGCCGCCGTCTACCGGGCCCAGCTCGCCCGGGCCCGGGTGGCGCGGATCCCGCTGCTGTTCGTCGCCACCTTCCAGTCCGTCGGCATCCTCGTGATGATGCGGGGCGTGGTGGACGCCGGGCAGACCTCGGCCGCGCGGTCCGTGGTCGCCGGGTCCAGCGTGCTGGTGGTGGCGTTCGTCGCCCTCAACCTGCTCGCCCAGTACTTCGGGAAGCTGCGGGCCACCGGCGGACTCGACCACTACGCGACGCTGCCCGTACCCGCCGCCTCCGTGGTGCTCGGCGCGGCCGGCGCCTACGCCTCGTTCACGCTGCCCGGGACGGTCCTCACCGCGGCCTTCGGCGCCGTGATGTTCGGGCTGCCGCTCGGGCAGCTGTGGGTGCTGCTGGCCGTCGTCCCGCTCGCCGGAGCCGCCCTGTCCGGGCTCGGGGCCGCCTGCGGGCTGCTCGCGCCCCGCCAGGAGATCGCCACCATGCTCGGGCAGCTCGGCATGTCGGCGGCCCTGCTGCTCGGCGTGCTGCCCGTCGACCACCTCCCGCAGCCCGCCCTGTGGCTGCGCGACCTGCTGCCCTCCACGTACGGCGTCGAGGCCTTCGCCCGGACCTTCGAACCCGACCCGGACTGGGCGCTGATCGCGGGCGACCTCGCCGTCTGCGCGGGCGTCGGCGTGGTGTCGCTGGCGATCGCCACCTGGGCCTACCGGCGGGCCGTCTCCCGGTAGGGGGTGTCCCGGCGTGTCCCGGGGTCCGGCTCCGCGAGGTGCGGGGCTCGGGCTCCGCGAGGTGCGGGGTTCAGGTTCCGCCAGGTACGGGCGACGGCTCGTCCCGGCCGCGATCGTGAAACGATGGGGTCCGTGACCGTACCGAACACGCCTCCGGACCCCACCCGCGCCGCCGCGGACGCGGTGCCGGACATCACCCCCGATCCGTACGCGCCGCCGCCCGCCCCCGACGCCGGGACCCCGCCGCCGGACGGCCTGGCGGTCGCGCAGTCGCCGGGCCCCACGCTCAAGGAGCGGCTGCTGCCCGAGCTGCGGCTCGGCGCGGGCACGGTACTGGCCTGCATTGCGGTCGGACTGGTGATGGCGGGACTGTGGGTCTGGCTCGCGCCCAAGGTGCCGCTGGTCGTCGACGGCGACCGCATCCTCTACGCCGACCCCGAGGGCGAGCAGCGGGCGGGGGCCGACGCGGTCTTCGCCCTGATCGCGCTCGGCGCCGGCCTGCTGACCGCGCTCGGGGCCTTCCTGGCCACCCGGCAGCGCGGCGGCGGCATCGCGGTCGCGCTCGGACTGGTGGTCGGCGGACTGCTCGGCTCGGTCGGTGCCTGGCGGCTCGGGCGGTGGCTCGGCCCCAGCAACGACCTGATCGCCGAAGCCCGGCGGGTCGGCAACGGCGGGCACTTCGACGCGAGCATCGACCTCGGTGCGCTGGGGGCGCTGCTGGTGTGGCCGATGGCGGCGATGGTGGTGCTGCTGGCGCTGTCGGCGGCGTTCGGCAAGCGCGAGGAGGACCCGCCGCCGTACTGGGCCGGGCCGTACGGGGCGGCCGTGCCGCAGGCCCCTGCGGACGGCGCTGCGCGGCCGCAGGACGCCGTGCGGGCGGACGACGGCGCTCGGCCGGACGGCGCTGCGCGGCCGAACGACGGCGCTCGGCCGGAGGACGCCGCGCGGCCGGGGGAGCGCGGGCAGGGCTGACCGCGTGGGCCCGGGCCCACCCGCGGGTGGGCCCGTCGGCCGGGGCGGCGGGGGTCAGCCGGGGTCAGCGGGCGATCGGTGCGGTGCGGGCACCGGTCAGGGTGACCAGGTCGGCCGGGGCGAGTTCGACCTCCAGGCCGCGGCGCCCGCCGGAGACGTAGACGGTGGGGTGGGTGAGCGCGCTGGCGTCGACCACGGTCCGCAGCGGGCGGCGCTGGCCGAGCGGGGAGATGCCGCCGAGGACGTAGCCGCTGCTGCGCTCGGCGGCGGCCGGGTCGGCCATGGCGGCGCGCTTGCCGCCGACGGCGGCGGCGAGGGCCTTGAGGTCGAGCTGCCCGGCGACCGGGACCACGCCGACGGTGAGCACGCCGTCCACGTCGGCGACCAGGGTCTTGAAGACCCGCTCGGCGGCGACGCCCAGGACCTCGGCGGCCTCGCCGCCGTAGGAGGCGGCGGCCGGGTCGTGCTCGTAGGCGTGCACGGTGAACGGGACGGCGGCGGTCTCCAGGGCGACGGTAGCGGGGGTGCCCTGCCCGCCCTTCTTCGGCTTCTTCGCCATGTGGGGCTCCTTCTTCGCCGTGCGGGTTCCCCCGGACTTACGTGCGGGTGTCCCGGACTACGTGCGGGTTTTCCGGATCAGTTGGGGCTGAACGACTGGCGGGTGAGGTCGACGGCGGGCAGCGACGGCAGCCAGCTGAGCACGGAGCTCTCGCGGCGCAGCAGGTCGAGTTCGGTGCGCAGCCGCTGGGCGGTGTCGGGGCAGGCCAGCAGCTGCTGCTTGACCGGGGTCTCGAACACCGAGGCGGCGGCGACCAGGTAGGAGAGCACCTGCGGGTCGTCCGGGAGCTCCTGGCGCCCGACGGTGCTGGCCTCGCGGGCCCCGGCGAGGCGCTTCTGGTAGACCCGGAAGGCCCGCTCGACCTCGGCGGCGAGGGCGCCGGAGCCCTCGCCGGGCTGTTCCTCGACGAGTTCGGCCTCGCCGGTCAGGTACGGGCCGGAGACGTCCGCCGAGCGGAGCCGGAACCGCGTGGTGCCGGTGACCAGCAGCTCGTAGCGGCCGTCGGGCTGCTCCTGGACGGAGGCGACGTCGGCGACGCAGCCGATGTGGAACATCGCCTCCAGCGGGTCCCCGGTGGCGGTGCCGAGGCCGTCGAGCGGCCCGGCCGGGCCCTCCTCGGGGCGGACCGGGGCGACCTCGCGGCCGTCCTTGATGGCGAGCACGCCGAAGCGGCGCGGCGTGTCGGCCGGTAGTTGGAGCAGGTCGGCGACGAGACGGCGGTAGCGCTCCTCGAAGACGTTCAGGGGCAGCACGAGGCCCGGGTAGAGCACGTTGTTCAGCGGGAAGAGCGGCAGCCGTTCTGTCACGGCGGACAGCGTAGTTCCCCGCGCGGTCGCGGCGCGTCGGGGTTGTACCCGAGGACGGGCCCGAGGGCGGCCCGCCGGGGCGGTCAGCCCCGTTGCAGCATCCGGGTGGCGCCGGCCACGACGGTGGTGGCGAGCAGCCAGCCGACGATCACCAGCCCGGCGGTGACGTACTGGCTGAGGCCCCCGGGGTTCCAGCCCTGCTGGCCGAGCTCGACGACCGGGACCAGCTGGCTGAGCGTGTACAGCACCGGGTTCCAGTGCGGGTGCTCGTCGGCCTTCAGCGGCTCCAGCGGGTGGGTGGCGAACCAGATGCTGCCCAGCGCCCAGGCGAGCAGCAGCCACAGGCCGGCCCGGCCGGGGCGGTAGCCGTAGCCGACGGTGGCGTCCTGGACCCGGCCCCAGATCCGGGCGGGCAGCGGGAGGGTCCGGTGGCGGCGGCGCTGCTTGGCGTACAGCACCTCGCGGGCGTCGTCGTCGGCGCCGTCGCGGCGCAGGGCGGCGGCGAGCTGCTCGTAGGACTCGGGCTGGAAGTCCACCGAGGAGCCCTCCAGCCAGGCGATCCGCTGCTGGACGCTGAAGGGGCCGACCGGGCGCAGCACCTCGTAGACGAAGCCGGTCAGGCCCAGGTGGCGCCCGCGCGGCCAGGCGTCCGGGGTGTCGACGAGGTTGCCGACCCGGGCGCGGGAGAGCGAGACGGTGCCGGTGGGGCGGATCCGGCAGGTGAACCGCAGCTCGGGGGTGTGGATGCGGCGCAGCGAGAGCTCCTCGTCACCCTCCAGGTGGAACTCGCCGGAGATCAGGCAGGCGCTCTCGAAGCGGGCGTCGGAGAGCCGGACCCGGCCGTAGGCGCGGAACGGGGTGCTGGGGGCGCCGGGCGGCGGGTTCTGGCCGTAGCCGGAGCCGTAGTAGCTGCGGGAGCCGAACCAGCCGCCGTCGGCGGAGCTGGTCAGGTAGAGGGTGTGGCCGACGGTGAGCCGGACGGCGTTGAGGCAGGTGCGGTTCTGCGGGACGGCGCGCAGCTGGGCGCCGCGCAGCGACAGCCGCCCGCCTATCCGGGCCGTGCGCAGGCTCAACTCGCCCTCCACGTCCACGCGTTCGGCCTCGAAGTCCTGGTGGACGGCCAGGCCGTCGGCGGACAGCGCGCGGCCGTAGCGGTCGCCGCCCAGGACGGTCTGGTTGAGCAGCAGGTCGGTGCCGACCTTGGCGTCGGTGAGCCGTACGCCCTCGGGTATCCGGCAGCGGGCCAGGTGGAGGTCGCCGGTGGTGGTGAGCCGGGAGGCCTCCAGGCGGGGGATCAGGCAGGTGACGAAGCGCAGCGTCGAGGCCGAGGCCTCCGAGATGAGGATCTTGCGCTCGAAACGGCACTCGCGGAGTTCGACGTAGTGGCCGATGGCGCCGCCGGCCAGGTTGAGCGCGCCGGTGACCAGCACGCCGTTGAGCCGCAGCGAGGCGACCCGCCCGGTGGCGGCGGCCGGGCCGGCCAGCAGCAGATGGGCGAGGACCCTGGCCCGGACGGTCCGCCCGGGGCCCCAGACGGCGTCCCCGAAGGGGTCGTCGGTGGCGGCGTCGCCACTCCGCCGGTCGAAGACGTTGCCGCGACGGAAGGCCTCCCAGAGCTCACGCTCCGTGTCGGTCCAGCCCTCCGGGGCGTGCTCCAGCATGGTTTTCCCCGTCCCCCCGGTCGTCTCGCCTTTCGTATCACGGACTGAAATGCGGGGCCAGGGGTTCCGGCCACTCCTTACACTGGGTGGCGTGATCTCTCGAATCGACCTCCGCGGCTCGCTGGACGACCCGCGTGACCTGCTGCCCCGTGCCGAGTTCGACGTGGCGGCCGCCCTGGAGAAGGTGCGGCCGATCGCCGAGGACGTACGCCATCGCGGGGTCGCGGCCGTGATCGAGATCACCGAGCGCTTCGACGGCGTCCGGCTGGAGTCGACCCGCGTCCCGGCCGAGCAGCTGGCCGAGGCCCTGGAGACGCTGGACCCGAAGGTGCGGGCCGCGCTGGAGGAGTCGATCCGCCGGGCCCGCGCCGTGCACGCCGACCAGCGCCGCACCGAGCACACCACCCGGGTGGTGCCGGGCGGCACCGTCACCCAGCGCTGGGTGCCCGTGGAGCGCGTCGGCCTCTACGTGCCGGGCGGGCTGGCGGTCTACCCGTCCTCCGTGGTGATGAACGTGGTGCCGGCCCAGGAGGCGGGCGTCCAGGGCATCGCGGTGACGTCCCCGCCGCAGAAGGAGTTCGACGGCCGCGTCCACCCGACCATCCTGGCGGCCTGCGCGCTGCTCGACGTGGACGAGGTGTACTCCGTCGGCGGCGCCCAGGCCGTGGCGATGTTCGCGCTGGGCACCGAGGAGTGTGCGCCGGTCAACATGGTCACCGGCCCCGGCAACATCTACGTGGCCGCCGCCAAGCGCCTGTTCGCCGGCCGGATCGGCATCGACTCGGAGGCAGGCCCGACCGAGATCGCCGTCCTCGCCGACGACAGCGCGCTGCCGTCCGACGTGGCCGCCGACCTGATCAGCCAGGCCGAGCACGGACCGACCTCCGGCTCGGTGCTCGTCACCGACTCGCCGGCGCTGGCCGACGCGGTCGAGGCGGAACTCGCCGTCCAGGTCGCCAGGACCAAGCACAGCGAGCGGGTCGCCGAGGCACTGGGCGGCCGGCAGTCCGGGATCATCCTGGTCGACGACCTGGAGCAGGGCCTCGCCGTGGTCAACGCCTACGCGGCCGAGCACCTGGAGATCCAGACCCGGGACCCGCACGCGGCGGCCGCCAAGGTCGTCAACGCGGGCGCCGTCTTCATCGGCCGCTGGACGCCGGTCTCGCTGGGCGACTACGCGGCCGGCTCCAACCACGTGCTGCCCACCGGCGGCTGCGCCTGCCACTCCTCCGGCCTGTCCGTGCAGACCTTCCTGCGCGGCGTCCAGGTCGTCGAGTACGACCGGGACGCGCTCGCGGACGTCGCCGCGCACGTGGTCAACCTCGCCAACGCGGAGGACCTGCCCGGGCACGGCGACGCGATCAAGGCGCGCTTCGACTGGACGGTGCCGGGATCGTGACTCCTGTGACTCCTGTTACTTCTGAGGTGGGTGCGACGCGGGTGACTCGGATCGACGACCTCCCCATCCGCGACGAGCTGCGCGGCCAGTCCCCGTACGGCGCGCCGCAGCTGGACGTGCCCGTCCAGCTGAACACCAACGAGAACCCGTACCCGCTCCCCGAGGAGCTGGTCGCCCGGATCGCCGAGCGCGTCGCCGAGGCCGCCCGCAACCTCAACCGCTACCCCGACCGGGACGCCGTCGAACTGCGCGAAGGCCTCGCCGCGTACCTCGGCCGGACCACCGGCTTCGCCGTCACCCGGCAGCAGGTCTGGGCCGCCAACGGCTCCAACGAGGTGCTCCAGCAGCTGCTGCAGACCTTCGGCGGCCCCGGTCGCAGCGCGCTCGGCTTCGAGCCCTCCTACTCGATGCACGCGCTGATCTCCCGGGGCACCGGCACCGAGTGGATCTCCGGCCCGCGCAACGACGACTTCACCATCGACCTGGACGCCGCCCTCGGCGCGATCGCCGAGCACCGGCCGAACGTGGTCTTCATCTGCTCGCCGAACAACCCGACCGGCACCGCCGTCGCCGCCGACACCGTGCTGCGGCTGTACGAGGCCGCGCAGGCCGCCGGGCCCAGCCTGGTCGTCGTCGACGAGGCCTACGTCGAGTTCTCGCACCGGGCCTCGCTGCTGCCGCTCATCGAGGGCCGCCCCAACCTGGTGGTCTCCCGCACCATGTCCAAGGCCTTCGGCGCGGCCGGGCTGCGCCTGGGCTACCTGGCCGCCGACCCGGCCGTGGTGGACGCGGTGCAGCTGGTCCGCCTGCCGTACCACCTGTCGTCCGTCACCCAGGCCACCGCGCTGGCCTGCCTGGAGCACACCGACACCCTGCTCGGGTACGTCGGCCGGCTCAAGGAGGAGCGCGACCGGCTGGTCGACGCGCTGCGCGGGCTCGGCCTGGAGGTCACCGACTCGGACGCCAACTTCGTCCAGTTCGGCCGCTTCGCCGACACCCACGCCGTCTGGCAGGCCATCCTCGACCAGGGCGTCCTGGTCCGTGACAACGGCGTCCCCGGGTGGCTGCGCGTCACCGCCGGCACGCCCGCAGAGAACGACGCCTTCCTGGACGCCGTCCGCACAGTGATCAAGGAGCTGTAACCCGTATGTCCCGCATCGGACGCGTCGAACGCACCACCAAGGAGACCGCGGTCCTGGTCGAGATCGACCTCGACGGCACCGGGAAGACCGACATCTCCACGGGCGTCGGGTTCTACGACCACATGCTCGACCAGCTCGGCCGCCACGGTCTCTTCGACCTCACCGTCAAGACCGACGGCGACCTGCACATCGACACCCACCACACCATCGAGGACACCGCCCTCGCGCTCGGCGCCGCCTTCAAGCAGGCGCTCGGCGACAAGGTCGGCATCTACCGCTTCGGCAACTGCACGGTGCCGCTGGACGAGTCGCTCGCCCAGGTCACCGTGGACCTCTCCGGCCGGCCGTACCTGGTGCACACCGAGCCCGAGCACATGGCGCCGATGATCGGCTCGTACGACACCACGATGACCCGGCACATCCTGGAGTCCTTCGTGGCCCAGGCGCAGGTCGCCCTGCACGTCCACGTGCCGTACGGGCGCAACGCCCACCACATCGTGGAATGCCAGTTCAAGGCGCTGGCCCGAGCCCTGCGCTACGCCGCCGAGCGCGACCCGCGCGCGGCCGGAATCCTCCCCTCGACCAAGGGTGCACTGTGAGCAAGGCGGCCCTCGCCCTCATCTTCGTCGGCCTCTTCCTGGCCGGCGGCGTGATCTCGTTCTGGAAGCAGAAGCTGCCCAAGGGCGTCATCCTGGTGCTCGCGTTCGGCTCGGTCATGTGCCTGGCCTCCGGCATCATGCGCCTCTAGACCCGCAGTAGAGAGACTGGACACCTGAACATGGGCAAGAACGTCGTCGTCCTCGACTACGGGTCGGGCAACCTCCGCTCCGCGCAGCGCGCGCTCGAACGGACCGGGGCGGACGTCACCGTCACCTCCGACTACGACACCGCGATGAACGCGGACGGCCTGCTCGTCCCCGGCGTCGGCGCCTTCGAGGCCTGCATGCGCGGCCTGAAGTCCGTCCGGGGCGACTGGATCATCGGCCGCCGGCTCGCCGGGGGCCGCCCCGTCATGGGCATCTGCGTCGGCATGCAGATCCTCTTCGAGAAGGGGGTCGAGCACGGCGTGGAGACGGCCGGCTGCGACGAGTGGCCCGGCGTCGTCGAGCCGCTGGACGCCCCCGTCATCCCGCACATGGGCTGGAACACCGTGGACGTGCCCGAGGGCAGCCGGATGTTCGCCGGCCTCGACCCGCAGAGCCGCTTCTACTTCGTGCACTCCTACGGCGTGCGGCACTGGGAGCTGGAGACCCACAGCGCACGGATCCACGCCCCGCTCGTCACCTGGGCCACCCACGGGCAGCCCTTCGTCGCCGCCATCGAGAACGGCCCGCTCTGGGCCACCCAGTTCCACCCCGAGAAGTCCGGCGACGCCGGCGCCGCCCTCCTGACCAACTGGGTCAACACCCTCTGAGCTTGGAAGAGTTGTGACTATGAGCCGCCTCGAACTGCTTCCCGCCGTCGACGTCCGGGACGGCCAGGCAGTCCGCCTGGTCAAGGGCGCGTCCGGCACCGAGACCTCCTTCGGCGAACCCCTCGCCGCCGCCCTCGCCTGGCAGAACGCCGGCGCCGAGTGGCTGCACCTGGTCGACCTCGACGCCGCCTTCGGCACCGGCACCAACTACGAGCTGCTGCGCGAGGTCACCGGCCGCCTCGACATCAAGGTCGAGCTGTCCGGCGGCATCCGCGACGACGAGTCGCTCGCCAACGCGCTCGCCACCGGCTGCACCCGGGTCAACCTCGGCACCGCCGCCCTGGAAGCCCCCGAGTGGGTCGCCAAGGCCATCGCCGAGCACGGCGACAAGATCGCCGTCGGCCTGGACGTCGTCGGCACCACCCTGCGCGGCCGCGGCTGGACCCGCGACGGCGGCCAGCTCTTCGAGGTGCTGGAGCGGCTCAACCAGGAGGGCTGCGCCCGCTACGTCGTCACCGACGTCAACCGGGACGGCACCCTGACCGGCCCCAACCTGCAGCTGCTGCGCGACGTCTGCGCCGCCACCGACCGCCCCGTCGTCGCCTCCGGCGGCGTCTCCTCGCTCGACGACCTGCGCGCCATCGCCGGCCTGGTCGGTGCGGGTGTCGAGGGCGCCATCGTGGGCAAGGCACTCTACGAGCAGAAGTTCACCCTCGAAGAGGCCCTGGAGGCGGTTTCAGGATGACGGAACGTCGGATCGTGCGTGGCAGGGTCGGCGGATTCTCCCCCTGGGAGGACCAGTTCGGCTACTCGCGGGCGGTCGCCGCGGGAGACCACGTGCACGTGGCCGGCTCCACCGCCTGGGTGAACGGCCGGATCGAGCACGAGGGAGACCCCTACCGGCAGACCCTCGCCGCGTTCGGCGTCGGGCTCAACGCCCTCGCCGCGTACGGTCTGACGGCGGACGACGTGGTCCGCACCCGGATGTACATCACCCACGCCCGCGACGCCGACGAGGTGGGCCGCGCCCACCACCAACTCTTCGACGCCGCCCGCCCGGTGGCCACCATGGTGGTGGTCGACGGGCTGATCGACTCCCGGATGATGGTCGAGGTCGAGCTCGACGCCTATCGTGCCGGGCTGGCAAAGACCCTGGAAGGCAACCAGCCGTGACCCTCGCCGTACGTGTCATCCCCTGCCTGGACGTCGACGCCGGGCGGGTGGTCAAGGGCGTCAACTTCCAGAACCTGCGCGACGCCGGAGACCCGGTCGAGATGGCCAAGCTCTACGATGCCGAGGGCGCCGACGAGTTGACCTTCCTCGATATCACCGCCTCCTCCGGCGACCGGGAAACCACCTACGACGTGGTCCGCCGCACCGCCGAACAGGTCTTCATCCCGCTCACCGTCGGCGGCGGCATCCGCGCGGTCGAGGACGTCGACAAGCTGCTGCGGGCCGGCGCCGACAAGGTCGGCGTCAACACCGCCGCCATCGCCCGGCCGGAACTGGTCCGCGAGATCGCCCAGCGGTTCGGGCGGCAGGTCCTGGTGCTGTCCGTGGACGCCCGGCGCTGCCCTCCCGGCACCGAGACCGCGTCCGGCTACGAGGTCACCACCCACGGCGGGCGCAAGGGCACCGGCCTCGACGCCGTCGAATGGGCCGGGCGCGCGGCCGAACTCGGCGCCGGCGAGATCCTGCTCAACTCGATGGACGCCGACGGCACCAAGGACGGGTACGACCTGGAGATGATCCGGGCCGTCCGCAAGGCCGTCTCCGTGCCCGTCATCGCCTCCGGCGGCGCCGGCAAGCTCGCGGACTTCGCGCCGGCCGTCGAAGCGGGTGCGGACGCGGTGCTCGCCGCGAGCGTCTTCCACTTCGGGGACCTGCGGATCGGGCAGGTCAAGGACGCGCTGCGGGAGGCCGGGCACCCGGTGCGGTGACCGTCCTTACTGCCGCGAGAGGGCCCGCTGCGCACCGGCGCAGCGGGCCCTCTCGCGTGCTCAGGACTGTTCGCGGGGCTCGCCCTTGATCAGCGCGAACGGCGTGCCGTGCGGGTCCACGATCCAGGCGATCCGGCCGACGTCCGGCACGTCCTCGGGCCCCATCACCACCGTGCCGCCGGCCGCCTTCGCCTTCGCGATCAGCGCGTCCACGTCGCCGGCGGCGAAGTACGGCGTCCAGGCGGAGGGCTCCTGCGGGGACATGGTCGGGGCGATGCCGCCGAAGGCCGTGGCCTGTTGGTCGCCCTCGGAGGTCGAGATCACCCGGTAGTCCATGCCCGGAGCCGGCTCGAACTTCTCCACCCGCCAGCCGAACAGCGCCTGGTAGAAGCCGAACCCGGCGCTCTGGTCCGAAGTGTGCAGCTCGGACCAGACCAGCGCGCCGTCCTCCGACACCACGTCCAGGCCGGTGGTCGTGCCCGGCTGCCAGACCGCGAACCTGGCCCCCTGCGGGTCGGCGAACTGGGCGAACCACCCCTCGCCCATGACGTCCATCGGCGGGACCAGGACCGAACCGCCCGCCTGCTCGGCGGCCTGCGCGGTGGCGTTCACATCGGCCGCACGGAAGTACGTCGTCCAGGTCGGCTCGTCACCCTCGTCGAGCGGGCCGACGGCGCCGACCGTCCTGCCGTCCGACTGGAAGAAGCCGTAGCCGCCCGCCTCCGGGCCGCCGGACCGGAACGTCCAGCCGAAGACCTTGCCGTAGAACTCGGCCGTGGCGGGGATGTCCGGGCTGCCGAGATCGATCCAGCAGGGCGCGCCGGCCGGAAAGTCGGTGGTGAGCATGAGGTGGTGCCCCTTCGACGGAAGACGTGACCAGGACGGGTCCCGTCGGGCGCGCACACGCACCCTCCCCGACCCTCTGCGAGTCTGCACCCGCCCACTGACATCCGCAGCCGGAGTCCTCACCTGTGCCCGCGGAAACGGGCCCACCGCTGAGCCGCCCGGTTCAGCCTGGCAGTCCACGGGTCCGGCTCTTCTCCGGCGATCTCGACCCACATCCGGGCCTGAGCCTGTGCGAAGACGTCCACCACGGTCGGGTCGCCGGTCTGCCAAGCCGGGACCCTGGCGGCCCACGCTTCCGCTGCAGCCGGGCCGTGGCCGCCCGCAGCGATCAACCAGACCACCCACAGGGCCGGGTCGATCCAGGGCGCTCCCCGGGTGGCCCACGCCCAGTCGACCAGAAGTGCGTGGCTTTCGCGGATCAGGACGTTCTCGTTGTTCAGGTCCGTGTGCAGCAGGCAGCCGCCGCCGAACCGGGACAGCACCTCGGGGTCGTCCACGTAGGCGGCCCATCGCTGCTCGGCCCGGCGTAGCTCGATCGGCGGACACGGGACGCGGCCGAGTCGGCCGAGGGCCTCGACCACCAGCTCCAGGTCCCCGGCCTCCCTGTAGTCGGCGTGGCGGGCCTCGACGTGCTCGAACGCGACGAGGCTCCAGCCGTCGACGTCCAGGTGCCAGAGGACGGTGGGGGCGAGGCCTTCCACGTAGGGGTTGACCTCCCTCTCACGTCGCTGTGTCCACACGCGTGGGTGGCTCAGCTGCATCCCCTTGACGAAGACAGCGCCCCTGGCGGTGCTGAGCTTGGCGGC
This sequence comes from Kitasatospora sp. NPDC091276, assembly GCF_040684355.1. Taxonomy (NCBI): domain Bacteria; kingdom Bacillati; phylum Actinomycetota; class Actinomycetes; order Kitasatosporales; family Streptomycetaceae; genus Kitasatospora; species Kitasatospora sp. NPDC091276. The sequence goes on from NZ_JBFBFU010000006.1 coordinate 131,638, forward strand.
GATCTCCGAGTTGAAACCGGCCGAGACGGTCTGCGCGGCAAGGACCGGCGTCCCGAGGCGGGCGGCGACGGCCCGGTGTACGGAGGCGGGCAGGTCTGTCCAGTGAAGGCGAGTGGTGGTCACGGCCCACAGGCTCCCAGCTCCAGCCCGGCGGCCGACGGCACCGCAGCCGTCGGCCTCCGGGGTTGCGCCCTACCGGTACGGGTTGTCGTCGTTGCACCCGGGGAGGGCGTCCGCGCCGAAGTCCTCCATGTCGTCGATGAACCCCAGCGTCTCGTCGTCGTCCTCGCGCCGGGTGGTGGTGATCTCGACCATGACAGCGGTCATGCTGTGCTTCCTTTCTGTCCGTGCTGGCAGTAGGTGTTCAGTGGTGCCTTCGCCTCCTGGTAGCGCTTGGCCAGCGGTCGGCAGACCGAGCAGTCGGCGGAGAGCTGGCAGCCGGAGCAGCCACCGGTGCGAAGCATGAGGCGGTCGGCGATTCCGCCGAGCCGGGCGAGGCCTTGGACGCCCTCGGCCATGAGATCGATCTGCTCATCGCGGCCGACCTTGCAGATCGAGGCCCTTCCGTGCGGGTCGACGTGGAGGAACGTGTGTCCCGCGTTGCAGCCCGTGAACCGTTCGAGCGGCTTCAGGTGAGCGGGCGACTGGGACGCGAGCGATTCGGCGCCGCCGTAGATCGTCGGCGACATGTGGGTGTACTCCCGGTAGGGAAGCCCGAGTTCGTCCGCCATTTCGCGCATCCGGTCGTGCTCGTGCGCGTTCTGCGCGGTGACGATCAACGCCAGTTGCAAGGGAAGGCCGGCCTCGATTCCGGCGGCCAGCCCCCGTGTGACCCGTTTGAAGGCGCCCCGCCGACGGGTGAACGAGTCGTACGTCTCCACGGTCGCCCCGTAGAGGGAGACGGTGACTCTGTATGGCCTGCCGGCGGCGAGCGCCTCCACGGTGGCGGGGCTCGATAGTCGGGTGCCGTTCGTCAGGACCTCGATCATCATCCCGAGATCGTGCGCGAGCTGACACGAAGGGGTGAAATGCGGGTCGATCAGCGCCTCGCCACCTGTGATCTGGAGCCACAGGATCCCGACGTCCCGCAGGGTCAGCAGCAGGCGGCGCTTGCCCTTCCAGTCCAGGCCGGCGAACCGCTTTTCTCCGAGGTAGCAGTGCTCACAGTCGAGATCGCAGCCGAGGTTGATCTCCCAACTCGCGCGACTGTGTCCGTACATCGGGGAGTCACGGATCAGAACGGCTTCACTCGTTGGTCGGATCGCCAGCTCGGTGCCCCAGCGGGCGCGGGCGGCGCTCGCGAGCCAGAACGGGAGATCGGCCCCGGAGCCGTGGGCGCGCTCCAGCTCCCGGAACCGTTGTTCGGGCAGCTTGATGCCCTCCAGCCGACCCGGTTGCAGCACAACGAAGCTTTTGAGGAACGGACTTGCGATCAGGCTGTGCACTTTTCCTCCTCGACCGTCAGGTGTCTGAGTGGCGCAGCTGGGACTGGGCAGCCGACTTGGTGTAGAAGCGTCTGATCCGGTCCGAGGAGCCAGGAACGCGTACGTACCCGTGCTGTTCGCGGTCGTAGATCCCCCAGCACTCCAGCAGGAAGAAATGGGGGCTTCGGGAGTCGATCAGGCGGATCTCGTACCGAGACAAGGCGGAAGGAGCGCTCACCGCGACTCCCGGCCGGGCATGAACATGAGCCGGAAGGGTTGGTGCGGCGAGCCGCGAGTCTCCCGTCACGACCTGGTCGGGCGCCGCCTCGAACCAGACCACCTTGCCCTCCTCCGAGGGGTACCAGCCCCAGGAGTGGGCCAGCGCCTCCACCAGGAGCAGGCCGCGGCCGCCGGTGGCCATGTCGTCCGCCGCGCTCCTCACTGGCGGCTGCGGACTCCTGTCCGCGACCTCGACCCGGAGGCGGACTCCGGTCCACCGGACCGTGACGCGGCAGCGCTTTCCGGTGTGCTCAACGGCGTTGGCCAGCAACTCGTCGGCGCACAACTCCACGTCCCGCAGCGACTTCTCGGAGAGGAGTTCCGGCCAGGACCGAGCCACATGCACCACCCACAGTCGGGCGAATCTCACCGCAGCCGTGGTCGGTTGCACCTCTTGGGACTTCGGCATCGGGAGTACAGCGCAGTCGTCGGTGTTCATCAGCCCTCCCGGACTGGGGCGTTGATCGGCGCGGCGATGAGCAACCGCACGGTGGTTCGACCTTCGGAGCGACAGGACTCGATGGCCCTGGCAGGCTCGAATCCAGTGAACCGGCCCAACAACACGATCGGTATGCCTGTCGACACGTAGAGTGGTTTACGCGGTTTACAGCTCGACCTCAGGGGATCGATCGTGGCCACACGCAGGGAACCCAATCACCGCCTCAGGGAGACGATTTCAGCGGGCGGATGGACCTATGAGGCGTTAGCCCGTGCTGTGCGGTGCATCGGTGCGGAGAACGGAGAGATGCTCCTCACCAACAAGTCCGCCGTGGCCCACTGGATCAACGGCGCGCAGCCGGCCGGGCAAGTCGGCCACTACATCGCAGAGGCGCTCTCCCGCCGGTCCGGGCGTCGGGTCACCCTTGCCGAACTCGGCTTCGCCACCCCGGAAGAGTCCTTGGCGGTGAGTAGTGATCCGGTCGAGGCGGTTGCCAATCTCGGCCGTGCAGATGTCGAGCGCCGCACCTTTCTGGCTGTCGCCGCATTCACAACTGCCGGTGTAGCCATGCCGCTGCTCTACGATCCTGAGCCCATCTCGCGTCTGATGAGGGCCCGGACCGGCTTGGCTCGCATCGGTGTTGAAGAAGTTGAGGTCGTTCGGCAGATCACTGCCGCGTTCAGCGCGGCAGACGAACGACTCGGCGGCGGGCATGGGCTGACCACCGTGACCGCCTACCTGGCCGACACGGCAGCCCCGATGCTCAACGGCCGCTTCCCCAACGAAAGTGTGCGGCGGCACGCCTTCGGAGCCGTGGCCGAACTTGCCTACCTTGCTGGATGGAAACACCACGACCTCGGCCAAGAAGGCGCCGCCCAGCGTTACTACCAGGTCGGTTACCAACTCGCTGTGGAGTCGGATCCGCATGGTCACGCCGGATGGATGATGCGCACCCTGGCTCATCAGGCGCTCAGTCTCAAGCAGCCCCACCACTGTGCGGCGCTGATCGAGAATGCACTCGCTCGGAGCGTTGGTCGGGTGGATGGAAAGACCGAGGCGCTTCTTCACATCACTCACGCTCGTGCTTTCGCCGCCACCCGGGACAAGCCCGCCGCAGCCAAGGCACTCCTCGCCGCAGAGAACGCCCTCGTCCGAGACGGCGACCCGCAGCCCAGTTTCTCATTCGTCAGCGGCCCTGCGGTCGGTACTGTCGCCAGCCACACTGCCCGAACCCTCACCGACCTCGGGGACCACGCAGGAACCGAACAGCAGCACCGTGCCGCGCTGATTCGTTGGGATGCCGAGAAGTACAAGCGGGTTCACGCCCTCACCTACGCAGACCTGGGTGACAGCTTGGCTGTTCAAGCCCGAGCGGACGAGGCGGTCGCAGCCTGGGGACGTGCGCTCGACCTCATGGCCGGCATGACCTCGGATCGGACGAGAAAGGCGATTTCCTCAATCCGCCCTTGCTTGGCGATCTACCGTAGACGTGGTGTTCCTGGAGCCGTAGATCTGGAACGCCGAACACGTGAGGCACTGACATGACAGCTGTAACGCAGGAAGGACTCGACCGAGTGGACCAGCCGACCGCCGATCAGACGACTGCTCTCAAGCCCGCCACGGAGTCGATGACCCTGCTGGTCGCCGCCGTCATCGTCCATGACCTTGAAGCTCAACGTGTCGTTCTTCTCCGGCGGGGGCCCAAGGCCAAGTTCGCGCAAGGCCTGTGGGATCTGCCGGTCGGCAAGAACGAACCAGGCGAGCCGATCACGGGGACGGCGGTTCGCGAGCTCAGGGAGGAGACCGGGCTCGTCGTCGCTCCTGAGGATTTGCAACTTGCCCACGTCATCCACGGTGCTCGCGGCGTCGAGGCTCCCAACGGCTTCCTGACCGTCGTTTTCGCGGCACACCGGTGGTCCGGTGAGCTCGCGAACGGGGAACCTGCCAAGCACTCGGACGTTGCGTGGATCGGCGTCGGGGCTGTACCGGAGGAATTCGTCTCCACTACCAGGGAGGCCCTGATCAATTATCTGACCAATGGACCGAGCGTCTCTCTCGATTCGTGGCGGAGCCGATAGCCAGCGGGGAGTTTCCGACCTCCTCCCAATCCTCTTGGTCTTGGGTCGTCGAGCGCTGCCCCTCGGTATTCCGAGGGGCAGCGCATCATTTTTCTCTCTTTAAGGCAGTGGCAGGACGTGGCGGAGGGCTTCGAGGGCGTCCGGGGGGCCGTCGACGGTGAGGGTGGTGTGGGCGCCGCGGCCGTAGGTGAAGAGGATCAGTTCGCCCGGTTCGCCGGTGAGTTGGACGGTGGGGGAGCCGGTGGGGCCGACGGTGAGGGACTGGCCGTCGGGGCGGCTCAGCACCAGTCGGACGGGGGAGCGGCGGCCGGCTTCCAGGCGGGCCAGCAGGGGCAGTCGGCGCCACAGGGCTTCGGCGCGGCCGGCGGGGACCGGGGCGGGGGTCCAGTCGTCGGCGGCCCGCAGGACGTCCTCGGCGTGCACGTAGTACTCGACGGTGTTCGCGGCCTCGTCGGCGCCGGGCAGGGCGAACGGGGAGAGCACCGGCGGGCCGGAGCGGAAGAGCTTCAGCAGCTCCTCGTACGGGCGCTCGGCGTACGCGGACTGCACCCGGCGGGCCCGGTCGGCGAGGGCGCCGATCAGCAGTCCGGCCGCCGCGTCCGGGCGGTGCTCGCGGACCACCAGGTGGGCGGCGAGGTCGCGGGTGGTCCACCCGGCGCAGAGGGTGGGGGCGTCCGGCCCGGCGGCGGCCAGGAGTGCGGCGAGGCGGTGGCGTTCGGCGAGGGCGTGGTTCGACATGGCGCCACGATAGAGGCTGTCAGCGCAGGTTGCCGGTGAGCTTGGGGCCGCCCTGCTTGTTGCCGGCGGTCAGGGTGCAGGTGTAGTCCCGCCAGCCCTGCTGGTAGTTGGCCTGGGCGGGGCCGAACTGGCGGCCGTAGTACGTCTTCCCGTCGTTCTGGCGGGCCTTGGCGGCGGCCTCGGCCTCCTTGCAGCCCTCGCGCATGGCGAGCGCGATCGGGATCTCGCCGGTCAGGCCGTCGGCCAGTTTCAGGTCGGCGATCACCTGGCCGTCGTGCTCGCCGGTGCAGGGGCGCTCCTCGGCCTTGGTGATCACCGGGCTGAGCTGCGGGTGGTCGAAGCAGGCGCCGACCGGGAAGAAGGCGTACGGCGGGGCCTTGGTCGGGGTGGGTGTCGGCGTGGGCGTCGGGGTCGGGGTCGGGGTGGCCGTGGGGGCCGGCGGGGGCGGCGCGGCGGCGGGCTTGCGCTCCTCCGGCCAGAGCAGGACGGTGGCCACCACCGCGAGCAGCACGGCCAGGACGGCCACGACGGCGAGGACCAGGCCCCGGGACGGGCGGGAGTCGGCGGCTGCGGGCGGCTGCTGCTCGGAGGTCATGGCCATGAGGATGGCCCACGCGGGGCCCGCCCGGCAGGCGGTTGGCCGAAATCACCCCTTTACGGCGATGTTCGGGGTGGGGCCGGACAGGCTCCCGGGCCAGGCTTCCCGCGGTACGGATCCGGCACGGCGGTTGTGAGCGCACCGAGTAGGGGCACACCGCACAGGGGCACAGGCCGCGCCGGGGCGGCGGGCCGGACTGCAACAATGGCCCCATGTCCACCACACCCGCCACCCCCGGCACCACTGCCCTGGCCCCCGAGATCGCCGCGCGCCTCAAGCGCACCGAGGACGGCCTGCTCCCGGCGATCGCGCAGCAGTACGACACCGGCGAGGTGCTGATGCTGGGCTGGATGGACGACGAGGCGCTGCACCGCACGCTCACCACCGGCCGCTGCACCTACTGGAGCCGCAGCCGCCGCGAGTACTGGGTGAAGGGCGACACCTCCGGCCACGCCCAGGCGGTCAAGTCGGTGGCGCTGGACTGCGACGGCGACACCCTGCTGGTGAAGGTCGACCAGACCGGTGCCGCCTGCCACACCGGTGACCGCACCTGCTTCGACGCCGACGTGCTCCCGCTCGCCTGACCCCTCCGCCCACTCCTCCTGCCGGAACTCCAGAAGGTGCCGCTCGCCATGGATCTCGAAGCCTTCCGCAAGCTCGCCGTCGACACCCGGGTCATCCCGGTCACCCGCAGGCTCCTCGCGGACGGTCTCACCCCGGTCGGCCTGTACCGCAGCCTCGCCGAGGAGCGGCCCGGCACCTTCCTGCTGGAGTCCGCCGAGCAGGGCCGCAGCTGGTCGCGCTACTCCTTCGTCGGCGTCCGCAGCGCCGCCGTCCTCACCGTCGGGGAGGACGGCGAGGCCCGCTGGCTGGGCACCCCGCCGGTCGGCATCCCGACCGGCGGCGACCCCTTGCAGGTGCTGCGCGCCGCGCTGGAGGCGTTGCACACCCCGCGCCGCGACGACGACGGCCTGCCGCCGCTCACCGGCGGCCTGGTCGGCTACCTGGGCTACGACGTCGTCCGCCGGCTGGAGAAGCTGCCCGACCTCAACCCGGACGACCTGCGGCTGCCCGAGCTGACCATGCTGCTCGCCACCGACCTCGCCGTGCTCGACCACGTCGACGGCACGGTGCTGCTGATCGCCAACGCCGTCAACCACAACGACCTCGCCAGCGGCGTGGACGAGGCCTACGCGGACGCGGTGGCCCGGCTGGACGCCATGGAGGCCGACCTGCTCAAGCCGGTCGACCCGGGCCTGGCCACCTTCACCCCGGCCGGGCCGGGCGAGGCCCGCTCCCCGTTCGGCGGCGCGCCGTACCGGGCGGCGGTGGAGGTGGTCAAGGAGCGGATCCGGGCCGGCGAGGCCTTCCAGGTCGTCCCCTCGCAGCGCTTCGAGGCGCCCTGCCCGGCCTCGGCGCTGGACGTCTACCGCGTGCTGCGCACCACCAACCCCAGCCCGTACATGTACCTGTTCCGCTTCCCGGGGCCGGACGGCACCGCCGAGGGCGGCTTCGACGTGGTCGGCTCCAGCCCGGAGGCGCTGGTCAAGGTGACCGGCGGCGAGGCGATGGTGCACCCGATCGCCGGGACGAGGCACCGCGGCGCCACCCCGCACGAGGACGCGGCGCTGGCCGCCGAGCTGCTCGCCGACCCCAAGGAGCGGGCCGAGCACCTGATGCTGGTCGACCTGGGCCGCAACGACCTGGGCCGGGTCTGCGAGCCGGGCAGCGTGGAGGTGGTCGACTTCATGCACATCGAGCGCTACAGCCACGTGATGCACATCGTCTCCACCGTCACCGGCCGGGTGGCGCCCGGGCGGACCGCCTTCGACGTGCTGACCGCCTGCTTCCCGGCCGGCACCCTGTCCGGCGCGCCCAAGCCCCGCGCGATGCGGATCATCGAGGAGCTGGAGCCCACCCGCCGCGGCCTGTACGGCGGCTGCGTCGGCTACCTGGACTTCGCCGGGGACTCCGACACCGCGATCGCGATCCGCACCGCCGTGCTGCGCGACGGCACCGCCTTCGTGCAGGCCGGCGCGGGCGTGGTCGCGGACTCCGACCCGCACGGGGAGGACACCGAGTGCCGCAACAAGGCGGCCGCCGTGCTGCGGGCCGTCGCCACCGCCAATACGCTGCGGACGCCGGAACTGTCGTAAGTCGTAAGTCGTACGTCGTACGTCGTCAGTGTCGTCAGTGTCGTCAGTCGTCGAGGGAGGCGGCCGGGATGTCCGAGGTGTCGCCCGACGAACTGCGGCGGGTGGTGGTGCTCGATGCGGCCGCCCAGATCGAGGACCAGTTGGGCGGGCACGGCCGGGTGCTGTCCGGCGCCGTGATCGACGCCCCGGCCGGGGCCCCCGACCTGATCCCCGACCTGACGGTGACCGCCCCGGGGGCGGAGCCCGACGGCCGGGGCCGGTACCCCCAGGGCGCCGTCGAGGCCGTCCTGGAGGTGGCCCGGTCGCACCTGGCCGCGGCGGCGCTGGCGTACGCGTGCAGCGGGATCCCGCTGTACGTGGTGGTCGACCCGGCGGCGGCGGCCTGCACCGTGCACACCGCGCCGTCCGTCGACGACGGGTACCGGGAGGCGGAGCGGGTTCCGTTCGGCAACGATCTCTTCCTGCCGCTCGCCGGGCGGACGCTGGTGCTGCGGACGGACGAGTTCCCGGCCGGGCCGCCCACCCCGGGTGCGGGGCCGGACGCCGGGCGGGGGATAGTGGACGGGTGAGCGCACCTGACCAGACCCCCGTACCCGCCCCGCCGGCCCCCGCGTCGGGCCGCCGGACGCTCGGCGTGATGCTCCTGCTGACCGTGCTGAGCGCCGTGCTGGTGCTCACGGCCGTCGGCCGGGTCTGGGCCGAGGGCCGGGCCGGCACCCTGGCGGTGTCCGTCTCCGGCGGCGCGATCTCCGAACTCCCTGGCGGGCTCGCCCTGGTGGGGCTCGCGGCGGCCGTCGCGGTGTTCGCGGTGCGCGGCGCGGGCCGGCTCGCGGTCGGCGCGCTGACCCTGCTGGCGGGCCTCGGCGCGGCCGCCGCCTCGGCCGCGGGCGCCGGGGACACCGCCGCGCTGGACGCCGAGGCGGCCCGCAAGCTGGCGCTGTCCGGCTCGGTGGCCACCGAGGTCGGCCACACCGGCTGGCCCTGGGTGGCGCTGGCCGGCGGGCTGCTGCTGGCCGTCGCCGGGCTGCTCACCCTCCGCTACGGCCGGAGCTGGCCGGCCATGGGCAGCCGCTACGAGGCGCCCACCCGCAAGGCCCCGGCGAAGAGCGACACCCCGGCCGACCTGTGGAAGGCGCTGGACCGGGGCGAGGACCCGACCACGGTCTGAGCGCGGGGTCTGAGTGCCGGCCTTGAGCGCCGGGCCCGGGCTTCGGGCCCCAGCGGGCCTCAGCAGCCCTCAACGGGCCTCAGCAGCCCTCAACGGGCCCCGGCGCCGGTGTGACGCGATAGACCCGCCACCCGCTTTGGGCCGCCGGTGTGTGGCCCGGCACAATGGAACCCGTCAACCCGCCGGCGGCCCCGCAGGCCCGGCCGGGCCCCGAGAGGCTAGGAGCACCACTCAGATGGCAGCAGCAGCACACGGTCACACCACCGCCGCCTGGACCGGCGTGACCATCACGTTCATCGGTTTCGGGATCGCGGGGGTCGCGATGATCCTCCCGTCGGTGATGCTGGTCTGGGCCGGCATCGCGGTCATCCTGGCCGGCGGTGTGGTCGGCAAGGCCATGTCGATGGCGGGCATGGGCAAGCAGCCGAGCGCCAACGTGTACACCTCGCACGAGGAGCAGCGCGCGGCCCGGGCCGCCGTCGCCGCCTGACGACGGACTCCTCGCAGTAGATACGACTCGTAGCAGTACGACTCGCAGCAGTACCGACTCGTAGCAGTACCGAACGGCGGGCGCGCCACGCCCGCCGTTTCGTTCTGTCCGGGCCAGGCCCGGGCAGAATCGGGGCGTGACCTCCGCCTCCACCACCTCCGCCCTGCCGCCCGTCCTGCGCCGGCTGGGTCCGCCGCTGGCCGCGCTGGCGGCGGTGGCCGTCCCCGCCGTCTACGTCGCCGCGGTGGACCCGAACACCCCCGGGCACTACCCCGACTGCCCCTTCCTGGCCGCCACCGGCTGGTGGTGCCCCGGCTGCGGGGGGCTGCGCTGCGTCCACGGGCTGGCCCACGGGGACTTCACCGGCGCGCTGCACGACAACGCCGCGGCCGTCCTGCTGTTCGGCGTCCTGGCGCTGCTGTGGCTGCGCTGGGCCTGGGCCGCGCTGACCGGCGCCGGGCCGCGGCCCAGGCCCCCACTCGGGGCCCGGCGCTGGGTGCTGGTCCTCCTGCTGTTGCTGGTGTTCACGGTGGTGCGCAACCTGCCCGTCGGGGCGGGGCTGGCGCCCCTGCTGGTTTGATCGCCCGCGCCGACGGGTAGCGACCCGCGCGGGCTGGCGCACCGGTCCACAGCGGGGCCCGTACATCGGTCCACTTGGTCCGCACCGCACGTCCGGGCGGTGCCGGAGAACCGGTGAAACCGCAGTTGGGAGCCGCCCAGGGGGGCGTCCGGCACGCGAGACGCACACCGGGCGGATGCGCCCCGCGCCCCCGGGTGCCGATACCATCGAAGTGCCGCCGGGCCACCGCCCGGACGGCTCGTCGCCGGCGAACGAACAGAAATGTTGGGGGCACTTCGCGTGAGCGAGCGAACCATTGACAGGTGCGTGTTGCGCGCAGCGCCTGCTGAGCGAAGCGAGGTGTGCGCATGAGTGTGCTCGACACGATCATCGAGGGGGTCCGTGAGGACCTCGCCGAACGGCAGGCCCGGGTCTCCCTGGACCAGCTGAAGGAACTCGCCGCCAAGGCCCCCGAGGCCAAGGACGGCGTCGCCGCGCTCAAGGGCGACGGGGTCCGGGTGATCTGCGAGGTGAAGCGCTCCAGCCCGTCCAAGGGCGCGCTGGCCGCGATCGCCGACCCGGCCGCCCTGGCGGGCGACTACGCGGCCGGCGGCGCCGCCGCGATCAGCGTGCTCACCGAGCAGCGCCGCTTCGGCGGCTCGCTGGCCGACCTGGACGCCGTCCGCGCGGCGGTGGACACCCCGCTGCTGCGCAAGGACTTCATCGTCACCGCCTACCAGTTGTGGGAGGCCCGCGCGCACGGCGCCGACCTCGCGCTGCTGATCGTCGCCGCCCTCGACCAGTCGGCCCTGGTGTCGCTGATCGAGCGGGCCGAGTCGATCGGCCTCACCCCGCTGGTCGAGGTGCACGACGAGGAGGAGATCAAGCGCGCGGTGGACGCCGGGGCGCGGATCATCGGCGTCAACGCCCGCAACCTCAAGACCCTCGAGGTGGACCGCAACACCTTCGGCAACGTCGTCCACGCCATCCCGGACAGCGTCGTCAAGATCGCCGAGTCCGGCGTGCGCGGCCCGCTGGACGTGATCTCCTACGCCAACCTGGGCGCCGACGCCGTCCTGGTCGGCGAGTCCCTGGTGACCGGCAAGGACCCGCGCGCCGCGGTCGCCGACCTGGTCGCGGCCGGCGCCCACCCCGCCGTCCGGCACAAGGACTGACCCGCCGACATGAAGATCGCCACCCGCCTCGCCCCCGGTTGCCGCCCGCGCGGCTGCCGCGCGCCCGCACGCCGGGTGCTGGGGCGGCGGGTGCGCTACGTGATCGGCTGCGAGCCCGGGCAGGTGCCGGGCCGCCGATGGCGACGGACATCCGGCTGAGCCCAGCCACGAGACGTCCCTGTCGTCATCTCCCAAAGGACTCCACCATGTCCGACAAGTCCGCGAAGGACTACCTGCCCGGCGCCCAGGTGCCGGACGCCCGAGGCTACTTCGGTGCCTACGGCGGCCGCTTCATCCCCGAGGCACTGGTCGCCGCCGTCGAGCAGGTCGCCGAGGAGTACGAGAAGGCCAAGGCCGACCCGGCCTTCGCCGCCGAACTCGACGGCCTGCTCAAGGACTACACCGGCCGCCCGAGCCCGCTGACCGACGTGCACCGCTTCTCCGCCGAGGCGGGCGGCGCGCGCGTCCTGCTCAAGCGCGAGGACCTCAACCACACCGGCTCGCACAAGATCAACAACGTGCTGGGCCAGGCCCTGCTCACCCGGCGGATGGGCAAGACCCGGATCATCGCCGAGACCGGTGCCGGCCAGCACGGCGTGGCCACCGCCACCGCCTGCGCCCTGTTCGGCTTCGACTGCACCATCTACATGGGCGAGGTCGACACCCAGCGCCAGGCGCTGAACGTCGCCCGGATGCGGATGCTCGGCGCCGAGGTGGTGTCCGTCACCTCCGGCAGCCGCACCCTCAAGGACGCCATCAACGAGGCGTTCCGCGACTGGGTCGCCAACGTGGACTCCACCCACTACCTGTTCGGCACCGTGGCCGGCCCGCACCCCTTCCCGATGATGGTCCGCGACTTCCACCGGGTCATCGGCGTCGAGGCCCGCCAGCAGGTGCTCGACCGCACCGGGCGGCTGCCCGACGCCGTCGTCGCCTGCGTCGGCGGCGGCTCCAACGCGATGGGCATCTTCCACGAGTTCATTCCCGACGCCGGCGTGCGCCTGATCGGCTGCGAGGCCGCCGGCGAGGGCGCCGACACCCCCAAGCACGCCGCCACCCTCACCAAGGGCGACCCCGGCGTGCTGCACGGCTCGCGCACCTACGTCCTCCAGGACGAGGACGGCCAGACCATCGAGTCGCACTCCATCTCCGCCGGCCTCGACTACCCGGGCGTCGGCCCGGAGCACGCCTGGCTGAAGGACACCGGACGGGCCGAGTACCGCCCCGTCACCGACGACGCCGCCATGCAGGCGCTGCGGCTGCTGTCCCGCACCGAGGGCATCATCCCGGCCATCGAGAGCGCCCACGCGCTGGCCGGCGCCCTGGAGCTGGGCCGCGAGCTCGGGCCCGAGGCCACCATCCTGGTCTCGCTCTCCGGGCGCGGCGACAAGGACATGCACACCGCGGCCGAGTACTTCGGCCTGTACGACGAGCCGGCCGGCGGTTCGGCCCACGACGCGGCCCACGGGGGTAAGTGACCATGGCATCGAAGCTCAGTGGCATCCTGGCGGCCGCCAAGGCCGAGGACCGCGCCGCGCTGATCGGCTACCTGCCGGGCGGCTTCCCGACCGTCGACGGCGGCATCCGGGCGATCAACGCGCTGATCGAGGGCGGCTGCGACATCGTCGAGGTCGGCCTGCCGCACTCCGACCCGGTGCTGGACGGCGCCGTCATCCAGACCGCCGACGACATCGCGCTGCGCGGCGGCGTGCGGATCAAGGACGTGCTGCGCACCGTCCAGGAGGTCGCCACCGCCCACCCCGAGGCGGCGGTGCTGGTGATGACGTACTGGAACCCGGTCGACCGCTACGGCACCGCGCGCTTCGCCGCCGACCTCGCGGCCGCGGGCGGCGCCGGCTGCATCCTGCCGGACCTGCCGGTGGAGGAGTCCGAGGAGTGGCGCAAGGCGGCGGACGAGCACGGGCTGGACACCGTGTTCGTGGTCGCCCCCAGCAGCAAGGACCCGCGCCTGGCCGAGGTCACCGCGGCCGGCAGCGGCTTCGTCTACGCGGCCGCCGTGATGGGCGTGACCGGGACCCGCGCCCAGGTCGGCTCGCTCGCCGAGGACCTGGTCGCCCGCACCCGGGCCACCACCGACCTGCCGGTCTGCGTCGGCCTCGGCGTCTCCACCCCCGAGCAGGCCGCCGAGGTGGCGGGCTTCGCCGACGGCGTGATCGTGGGCTCCGCGTTCGTGAAGCGGATCCTGGAGGCCGGCGACGACGAGGCGGCCGCGCTGGACGCGGTGCGCGCCCTGGCCGGCGAGCTGGCGGCGGGCGTCCGCCGGCGCTGACCCTCGTACCACCTGACGGCCCGTCGCTCCTTCCGGGGGCGGCGGGCCGTCGCGCTTGCGTGCGCCCGGCTCGCCGGGCGGCGGCGCTCGCGCGGCCCCGAACGGGTGAACAGCTACGGGCACACGCATCAGGCGGGGTTGACCGGCGTTGAGTGGAGGGACGAGTGCACGAACGAGGTGTACGGGGGTTGCCGAGCGAGCGAAGGAGTGAGCCGGTGCCGGGTCTCCATCGGGCCGTTCTGCTGCGGGCGGCCGCCGCCGCGCTGGCGCTCGGCGCCGCCGTCGGAGCGCACACCGAGGTGGGGCAGGCGCTGGCCAAGCGCGGTGCCGAGCGGGCCGTGCGGGACGCGTACGCCTGCGCCGAGGCGGCCCGCTGGGACGCCGCCGAGCGGGCAGCCCACCCGCACCACGAGGGCCGCGCCGACCTGTTCGACCCCGGCCGGCCGCCCGGCTGCCGCTCCTGAGGGCCGCGCCGACCTGTTCGGCCCGGGGCGCCCGCCCGGCCTCCCGCCCGGTCACCGGCTCCTGAACGGACGTTCGCCGGATTCGGACACACCATCACCAGACGTCACCCATCCGGCTTAATTCCTGAATATGGAGGAACCGCCCTTCATCCCTTACGGTTCATCAGGAAGTGAACGAGTTTCCCGAGGGGGGTTCCCTGATGGCCGGCCCGGCAGCGCAGCCCGGTGACACGGCGCCCGCGCCGCCCGCCCGGCGGCCGGTGCCGGCCTGGAGTCCGTGGCTGGGCACCGTCGTCCGGCTCGGCCTCGCGGTGGTCTGGGGCTGGGCCGGCCTGGCCAAGATCGCCGACCCGGCGGAGGCCGCCCAGGCCGTCCGCGCCTACGAGATCCTGCCCGAGGGCCTGGTCAAGCCGGTCGGCTACGCCCTGCCCTTCCTGGAGCTGGCGCTCGCCCTGCTGCTGGTGATCGGCCTCGGCGTCCGGATCGTCGCCGGCGTCTCCGCGCTGCTGCTGCTCACCTTCATCGCCGGGATCGCCGCCGCCTGGGCGCGCGGCATCTCGATCGACTGCGGCTGCTTCGGCGGCGGCGGGCACGTCGACGCCTCGCAGACCGAGTACCTCCAGGAGATCCTGCGCGACACCGGGTTCCTCCTGCTGGCCGGGTGGCTGCTGTGGCGGCCCCGCACCAGGTTCTCGGCGGACGGCTGGCTGGCGAGCTGACCGGCCGGCCCCGCCGCACCCCCACCCCACCCCACGAAGGCCCTCCCCGATTGTGGATGTCAAGGCAATGAGCGAGAAGAACCGAGAAGGCAAGCGCACCGCCCGCGAGCGGATGCTGGAGCAGCGGGCGGCCGACGAGGCCACGTCCAGGCGCAGGAAGAAGCTGTTGGTGGGCGGCGCGGTGCTCGTGGTGATCGCCGCCGCCGTGGTCACCGGCGTCGTGGTGCAGAACCAGCGCTCCAAGCCGGAGACCCCGGTCGCCGCCCCCGCCGGGACGATCGGCGACAAGAACCTGGTCATCCCGGCCGGCTCGGCCAACGCCCCGGCCGTCCTCACCGTCTACGAGGACCCGCGCTGCCCGGCCTGCGGGATCTTCGAGCGCGAGTTCTCCTCGACCGTCGACCAGTTGGAAGACGCCGGCAAGATCTACACCAACTACCACATCGTGTCGTTCATCGACCGGGCCGTCCCGGGCAAGGGCTCCAAGGCCGGCGCCAACGCGCTGGCCTGCGCCCAGGACGCCGGGCACTTCCGGGACTTCCACGACGTGCTGTACCGCAACCAGCCGGACGAGACCAGCGACGCCTTCGGCGACAAGGCCGTCCTGATCAACCTCGCCAAGCAGGTCAACGGTCTCGACACGCCCGCCTTCCAGGCCTGCGTCAACGACAACAAGTACGGCGGATGGGTGTCGTCCGTGCAGCAGGACTTCGACAAGTCCAGCTACAAGTCCACCCCGACCGTGCTGCTCAACGGCCAGCCGATCTACCCCAAGAACGGCGCCGAGGAGATCACCCCGGCGAACCTGGTGAAGTGGGTCGACGCCGCCAACCAGGGCAAGCAGCTGGGCACCGCGGGCTCCAACGGGCAGACCCCGGCGCCCACCAGCACCGCCTCGGAGGCCAACAACCCGTCGCCGACCGCGGGCTGAGCCCCGCACACCGCCGGGTGACCGCCGCCGCCTCCTCCCCGTCCGGAGGGGGCGGCGGCGCCGTTCCCGGTGCCCGTTGTTCGGTATCTGTGACCCCGGGGGTGCCCAGCAGGGGCCGCAGACCCTGTAGCGTCGGAACCGCCATGGATATCGCCTACATTCCCAGCCCGTCGCGGGGCGTCCTGTACCTCGGACCGGTCCCGCTGCGCGCCTACGCCTTCTGCATCATCCTCGGTGTCGTCGTGGCCGTCTGGCTCGGCAGCAAGCGCTGGGTCGCCCGGGGCGGTGCCAAGCACACGGTCGGCGACATCGCCGTCTGGGCCGTGCCCTTCGGCCTGGTCGGCGGCCGGCTGTACCACGTGATCACCGACCACCAGCTGTACTTCGGGGCCGGCAAGAACCCCTGGAACGCCTTCAAGATCTGGGAGGGCGGCCTCGGCATCTGGGGCGCCGTCGCGCTCGGCGCGGTCGGGGCCTGGATCGGCTGCCGCCGCCGGGGCGTGCCGCTGCCCGCGTACGCGGACGCCATCGCGCCGGGCATCGCGCTCGCGCAGGCGATGGGCCGCTGGGGCAACTACTTCAACCAGGAGCTGTACGGCCGGCCGACCACGCTGCCGTGGGGCCTGGAGATCGACAAGACGCTGCCGGGCGGCGAGGTCGTCAAGGGCGTCTACCACCCGACCTTCCTGTACGAGTCGATCTGGTGCGTCGGGGTCGCGCTGCTGGTCATCTGGGCCGACCGCCGCTTCAAGCTGGGGCACGGCCGGGCCTTCGCGCTGTACGTGGCCGCGTACACGGTGGGCCGGTTCTGGACCGAGTGGCTGCGGATCGACGAGGCGCACGTCTACTTCGGCCTGCGGCTGAACGACTGGACGTCGATCGTGGTGTTCATCGGCGCCGTGGTCTACCTGGTGGTCGTCGGCAAGAAGCGGCCCGGCCGGGAGGACCCGGCGAGCATCGACCCGCTGGCCGACGAGGAGGGCGAGGCGCGGGGCCCGTCCGACAAGGCGGCGGCGTCCGAGAAGGCCGCGGTGTCCGGCAAGGCCGCGGTGTCCGAGAAGTCGGGCAGGGCCGAGAAGGCCGAGAAGGCCGGCAAGGCGGCTTCGGCGGAGAAGGCCGCCGGGAAGCCCGCGCCGTCCGAGAAGGTCGCCGGGGCCGGCGAGACCGCCGAACTGTCTCAGTCCACGGACGAGAAGGCGGACGCGGAGGCAGCCTCCGAAGCCGTCGAGAGCGCCGACAAGAATGCCAAGAACCTGACCTGACCTGGGAGTTCCCCCTGCTTCGGCCGCCCGCGCGATGCTCGCGCAGGGCGGCCGAAGCGCTGTTCGGACAGCCTTACTTTGCTGGAAATGCGCAGGTCAGACGGTCTACGGTCGGGGCAGACGAATCGAACGGAGGGGAACTGCCGTGAGCGCGACCACCCTGGAGCCCGAGGCCGGGCACCACCCCCGCATACCCGCTGCCGGGCACCACCGGGACGTGAACGGAGGCTGGCTGCGGCCCGCCGTGTTCGGGGCGATGGACGGCCTGGTCTCCAACTTCGCGCTGATGACCGGCGTGGTCGGCGGCTCGGTGTCCAGCGGCACGGTGGTGCTGACCGGGCTCGCCGGGCTGGCGGCCGGCGCCTGCTCGATGGCGGCGGGGGAGTACACCTCGGTGGCCTCGCAGGCCGAGCTGGTGCAGGCCGAGATCGAGGCCGAGCGGCTGGAGCTGAGCCGCAACCCGCACGGCGAGCTGGCCGAGCTGGCGCAGCTGTACATCGCCCGCGGGGTGGAGCCGGACCTCGCCCACGAGGTGGCCCGGCAGCTGTCCGCCAATCCGGACCAGGCCCTGGAGATCCACGCCCGGGAGGAGCTGGGCATCGACCCGAACGACCTGCCGTCACCGTGGGTGGCCGCCGGGTCGTCCTTCGTCTGCTTCGCGGTGGGCGCGCTGCTGCCGCTGCTGCCGTACCTGCTGGGGGCGACCTCGCTGGTGCCGGCGCTGCTGCTGTCGGTGGTGGGGCTGTTCCTGTGCGGCGCGGTGGTGGCGCGGGTGACGGCGCGCAGCTGGTGGTTCAGCGGGCTGCGGCAGCTGGTGCTGGGCGGGGCGGCGGCCGGGGTGACGTACCTGCTGGGGTGGCTGATCGGCGGGCACGTCGGCTAGGCACCGGGGCGCCTGGGCCGTCGGCCGGCGTGTGTGACGACCCGGAGGAGTGCATGACTATGCCGGTCAGTGCGTGACGTTCCGCACACGGCTGCCGGGTGGCGCCTGGCCTAGTCTCACCATTCGGGCCTCGGGGCCGAGGATTCGCATCCGTGGGTGATCCCTCGGGATCGATTCACAGGCGTCCTTGATCGTCCCGTGTGGCGATCGGGTTTCGCCCCTGTTTCAGGCGGCCGACCGCCGGGCACAATCGAGGGGACGCGCATTGTGGCGCGTCCTCTCATTCCCCCCTTGACCTGCGGATCAGTCCGCCATGTGGACGAGATATTCCACTTCCCGGGATCTTGGGCATCATGTAACTTGCACGAAATCGCATCAGGGCCAACGTCGTCCCTCCTTGCACCACACAGCCGAAAGACGACGACGGGAGAGCCGATGCTGCCTGCATCCATGCACTCCGCCAACGAGCCCCAGGCCGGCGCAGCCCGCCAGCCGTACGCGCTCGTTCCGGATGCGCGACCTACCGCTCAGGGCCTGTACGACCCGCGAAACGAGCACGACGCCTGCGGCGTCGGTTTCGTCGCCACGCTGACCGGCATCGCCGACCACACCATCGTCGAACAGGCGCTGACCGTCCTGCGCAACCTGGAGCACCGCGGCGCCACCGGCGCCGAGCCGGACTCCGGTGACGGCGCCGGCATCCTCACCCAGATCCCGGACGCCTTCCTGCGCGGCAAGGTCGACTTCGAGCTCCCCGCCGCCGGCTCCTACGCGGTCGGCATCGCCTTCCTGCCCGACGCGGACGCCGCCGACGCGGACGCCGCCGCCCGGATCGAGGCCATCGCGGCCGAGGAGGACCTCACCGTCCTCGGCTGGCGCGACGTCCCCGTCACCCCGGACCTGCTCGGCGCCACCGCCCGCGGCGTCATGCCGCGCTTCCGGCAGCTCTTCCTCGCCAAGGAGGGCCTGGCCGGGATCGAGCTCGACCGGACCGCCTTCGTCGTCCGCAAGCGCTCCGAGCGCGAGGTCGGCGTCTACTTCCCGTCGCTGTCCGCGCGCACCATCGTCTACAAGGGCATGCTGACCACCGGCCAGCTGGAGCCCTTCTTCCCCGACCTGTCGGACCGCTCCTACGCCTCCGCCGTCGGCCTGGTGCACTCGCGCTTCTCCACCAACACCTTCCCGAGCTGGCCGCTCGCCCACCCGTACCGGTTCGTCGCCCACAACGGCGAGATCAACACGGTCAAGGGCAACCGCAACTGGATGAGCGCCCGCGAGTCCCAGCTCGCCACCGACCTCATCCCCGCCGACCGCAACGGCCGGGGCCTGGAGCGGATCTTCCCGGTCTGCACCCCGGAGCACTCCGACTCCGCGTCCTTCGACGAGGTCCTGGAGCTGCTCCACCTCGGCGGCCGCTCGCTGCCGCACTCGGTGCTGATGATGATCCCGGAGGCGTGGGAGAACCACGCCACCATGGACCCGGCCCGCCGGGCCTTCTACCAGTACCACTCCAACCTGATGGAGCCCTGGGACGGCCCGGCCTGCGTCACCTTCACCGACGGCACCCAGATCGGCGCCGTGCTCGACCGCAACGGCCTGCGCCCGGCCCGCTACTGGATCACCGAGGACGGCCTCGTCGTCCTCTCCTCCGAGGTCGGCGTGCTCGACATCGACCAGGAGAAGGTCGCCAAGAAGGGCCGCCTCCAGCCCGGCCGGATGTTCCTCGTCGACACCGCCGAGGGCCGCATCGTCGGGGACGAGGAGATCAAGTCCTCCCTCGCCGCCGAGCACCCCTACGCGGAGTGGGTCGCCGCCGGGCAGATCCAGCTCGCCAAGCTGCCCGAGCGCGAGCACATCTTCCACACCCACGCCTCGGTCACCCGCCGCCAGCAGACCTTCGGCTACACCGAGGAGGAGCTGCGGGTCATCCTCGCGCCGATGGCCAAGACCGGCGGCGAGGCGCTCGGCTCGATGGGCACCGACTCGCCGATCGCCGCGCTCAGCGAGAAGCCGCGCCTGCTCTTCGACTACTTCGTCCAGCTCTTCGCGCAGGTCACCAACCCGCCGCTGGACGCCATCCGCGAGGAGCTCGTCACCTCGCTGCTCAGCAACCTCGGCCCCGAGGGCAACCTGCTGGCCGCCGAGGCCGCCGCCTGCCGCTCGGTCGGCATCACCTTCCCGGTGATCGACAACGACGAGCTGGCCAAGCTCGTCCACATCAACCACGACGGCGACCAGCCCGGCCTCAAGGCCGTCACGCTCTCCGGCCTCTACAAGGTCGCCGCCGGCGGCCAGGGCCTGGCCGCCCGGCTGGCCGAGATCGCCGCCGAGGCCGACGCCGCGATCGCCGACGGCGCCCGGATCGTCGTGCTCTCCGACCGGCACTCCGACGCCGAGCACGCCCCGATCCCCTCGCTGCTGCTCACCTCCGCGATCCACCACCACCTCATCCGCACCAAGCAGCGCACCCAGGTGTCGCTGCTGGTCGAGGCCGGCGACGTTCGCGAGGTGCACCACGTCGCGCTGCTGATCGGCTACGGCGCCGGCGCCGTCAACCCGTACCTGGCCATGGAGTCCGTCGAGGACCTCGTCGCCCAGAAGGTGTTCATCCAGGGCGTCGAGCCCGAGAAGGCCATCAAGAACCTGATCAAGGCGCTCGGCAAGGGCGTGCTCAAGGTCATGTCCAAGATGGGCATCTCGACCGTCGCCTCCTACCGCGGCGCCCAGGTCTTCGAGGCCATCGGCCTCTCCCAGGAGCTGGTCGACGGCTACTTCGCCGGCACCACCACCAAGCTCGGCGGCATCGGCCTGGAGGAGATCGCCAAGGAGACCGCCGCCCGCCACGCCAAGGCCTACCCGGCCTCCGGCATCCCGGCCGCGCACCGCGCGCTGGAGATCGGCGGCGAGTACCAGTGGCGCCGCGAGGGCGAGCCGCACCTGTTCGACCCGGACACCGTCTTCCGGCTCCAGCACTCCACCCGCAACCGCCGGTACGACATCTTCAAGCAGTACACGGACCGGGTGAACGAGCAGTCCACCCGCCTGATGACGCTGCGCGGCCTGTTCCAGCTGGACGCCCTCGGCCGGACCCCGATCCCGGTCGAGGAGGTCGAGCCGGTCTCCGAGATCGTCAAGCGCTTCTCCACCGGCGCCATGTCGTACGGCTCCATCTCCCTGGAGGCGCACGAGACCCTCGCCATCGCGATGAACCGCCTCGGCGGCAAGTCCAACACCGGCGAGGGCGGCGAGGACCCGGACCGCCTGTACGACCCGCAGCGCCGCTCGGCCATCAAGCAGGTCGCCTCCGGCCGCTTCGGCGTCACCTCCGAGTACCTGGTCAACGCCGACGACATCCAGATCAAGATGGCCCAGGGCGCCAAGCCCGGCGAGGGCGGCCAGCTGCCCGGCCACAAGGTCTACCCGTGGGTCGCCAAGACCCGGCACTCCACCCCGGGTGTCGGCCTGATCTCGCCGCCGCCGCACCACGACATCTACTCGATCGAGGACCTGGCGCAGCTCATCCACGACCTCAAGAACGCCAACCCGGCCGCCCGCATCCACGTGAAGCTGGTGTCCGAGGTCGGCGTCGGCACGGTCGCCGCGGGCGTCTCCAAGGCGCACGCCGACGTGGTGCTGGTCTCCGGGCACGACGGCGGCACCGGCGCCTCCCCGCTGACCTCGCTGAAGCACGCGGGCGGCCCCTGGGAGCTCGGCCTCGCCGAGACCCAGCAGACCCTGCTGCTCAACGGCCTGCGCGACCGCATCGTCGTGCAGACCGACGGCCAGCTCAAGACCGGCCGTGACGTCGTCATCGCCGCGCTGCTCGGCGCCGAGGAGTTCGGCTTCGCCACCGCGCCGCTGGTCGTCTCCGGTTGCATCATGATGCGCGTCTGCCACCTGGACACCTGCCCGGTCGGCGTCGCCACCCAGAACCCGGTGCTGCGCGAGCGCTTCTCCGGCAAGCCCGAGTTCGTGGTCAACTTCTTCGAGTTCATCGCCGAGGAGGTCCGGGAGATCCTCGCCGAGCTGGGCTTCCGCACGATCGAGGAGGCCGTCGGCCACGCCGAACACATTAACGCGGCCGCCGCCGTCGACCACTGGAAGGCCGCCGGGCTCGACCTGGCCCCGCTCTTCCACGTCCCGCAGCTGCCCGAGGGCGCGGCCCGCCACCGCACCACCTCCCAGGACCACGCGCTCGACAAGGCCCTGGACAACCAGCTGATCACGCTCGCCGAGGACGCCCTGGAGCGCGGCGAGACCGTCCGCATCCAGCTGCCGATCCGCAACGTCAACCGCACCGTCGGCACCATGCTCGGCCACGAGGTGACCAAGCGCTACCGCGGCGAGGGCCTGCCCGAGGGCACCATCGACGTCACCTTCACCGGCTCCGCCGGGCAGTCCTTCGGCGCCTTCGTGCCGCGCGGCGTGACCCTGCGGCTGGAGGGCGACGCCAACGACTACGTCGGCAAGGGCCTCTCCGGCGGTGTCGTGATCGTCCGCCCGGCCCGCGACGCCGCGGCCATCGGCAACGACGCGCAGAACCACGTCATCGCCGGCAACACCATCGGCTACGGCGCCACCTCCGGCCGGATCCACCTGCGCGGCAAGGCCGGCGAGCGCTTCGCCGTCCGCAACTCCGGCGCCACCCTGGTCGTCGAGGGCGTGGGCGACCACGGCCTGGAGTACATGACCGGCGGCCGGGTCGTCATCCTCGGCGAGACCGGGCGCAACCTGGCGGCCGGCATGTCCGGCGGCATCGCTTACGTCCTGGACCTGCGCCCCGCGAACGTCAACGACGGCCTGGTGGGCATCGAGGCCCCCTCCGCCGCCGACCGCGACTGGCTGCGCGAGACCGTGCAGCAGCACTACGAGGAGACCGGCTCCACCGTCGCCGCCGAACTCCTGGCCGACTGGGGCAGCGGGGTCTCCCGCTTCTCCACGATCATGCCGACCGACTACAAGGCCGTGCTCGCCGCCAAGGACGCCGCTGAGCGCGATGGCCTCTCCGAGGCCGAGACCACTCGCAAGATGATGGAGGCGGCTAATGGCTGACCCCAAGGGCTTCCTGACCACGCCCAAGCAGCTGGCCGAGCGGCGCCCCGTCGACGTGCGCCTGCGGGACTGGAACGAGGTCTACGTCGAGCGCAGCCTCCTGCCGATCATCACCGAGCAGGCCGGCCGCTGCATGGACTGCGGCATCCCGTTCTGCCACAACGGCTGCCCGCTCGGGAACCTCATCCCCGAGTGGAACGACCTCGCTTACCGGGACGACTTCGTCGGCGCGATCGAGCGGCTGCACGCGACCAACAACTTCCCGGAGTTCACCGGCCGCCTCTGCCCGGCGCCCTGCGAGTCGGCCTGCGTGCTCGGCATCAACCAGGACGCGGTGACCATCAAGAACGTCGAGGTCACCATCATCGACAAGGCCTGGGACCGCGGCGGCGTCACGCCGCAGGTCCCGGAGCGGCTGTCCGGCAAGACCGTCGCCGTCGTCGGCTCCGGCCCGGCCGGCCTGGCCGTCGCCCAGCAGCTCACCCGGGCCGGGCACACCGTCGTCGTGTACGAGCGCGCCGACCGCGTCGGCGGCCTGCTGCGCTACGGCATCCCCGAGTTCAAGATGGAGAAGCGCCACATCAACCGCCGCGTCGAGCAGATGCGCGCGGAGGGCACCCGCTTCCGCACCGGCGTGCACGTCGGCGAGGACATCACCGGCCAGCAGCTGCGCGAGCGCTTCGACGCCGTCGTCGTCGCCGCCGGCGCCACCACCGCGCGCGACCTGGCGGTGCCCGGGCGCGAGCTCAAGGGCGTCCACCAGGCCATGGAGTACCTGCCGCTGGCCAACAAGGTGCAGGAGGGCGACTTCGTCGAGTCGCCGATCAGCGCCAAGGGCAAGCACGTCGTCGTCATCGGCGGCGGCGACACCGGCGCCGACTGCGTCGGCACCGCCCACCGCCAGGGCGCGGCCTCCGTCACCCAGCTGGAGATCATGCCGCGGCCCTCCGAGGAGCGCCCCGGCCACCAGCCCTGGCCGACCATGCCGATGACCTACAAGGTCACCTCCGCGCACGAGGAGGGCGGCGAGCGGATCTACTCCGTGAACACCACCCACTTCACCGGCTCCGCCCCCGAAGAGGGACAGACGGTCGGCAACGTCCAGGAGCTGCACCTCGTCGAGGTCGAGTTCAAGGACGGCCGCTTCGAGCCCGTCCCCGGCACCGAGCGGGCCATCCCGGCGCAGCTCGTCACCCTGGCCATGGGCTTCACCGGCACCGACGTCCGCAACGGCCTGGTCGAGCAGCTCGGCGTGGACCTGGACGCGCGCGGTAACATTGGCCGCGACGGCCGGTTCGCCACCAATGTCGATGGCGTGTACGTCTGCGGAGACGCCGGCCGCGGTCAGTCGCTGATCGTCTGGGCCATCGCGGAAGGCCGCTCGGCCGCAGCCGCGGTGGACAAGTACCTCGGCGGCAAGACCCCACTGCCGGCCCCGATCCGTCCCACCGACCGCCCGCTGGTCGTCTGACGGGCCGACCGGCCCCCTGAACCCCCGGTGCCGCATCGCCGGGAGCTCAACCCGCTGCCCCCGCCAGCGTCGCCGGGCCAACGCGGTCTCCTGGCGCCTGCCCTCTTCCCCGACCAGTTGGAGGGCGGGCGCCGTCGCGTTCCCCCGGGCGGTCCGCCGCCTTACCCCGAAGATGGCAGGCCCGTCAAGGGTCGTGTCAACTCTCAGACATTTCCCAGGACTTGGGTCTACCGTAGGCCCGTTCCGGACGCCGCGCGGGAGGGCCTGACCGGACGGACTGTTGTTCGTCGGTACCAGGTGGCAGACTGCCGCCGACGGCCGGGGGGCTGCTGCGCGAGTGCGGAGGTTGACGCGATGAGCACGACTCAGACAAGCGGAGGCGCCACGGTACGGCGACTGCTGCTCGGCACCCAGCTGCGCAAGCTCCGCGAGGCCAGGGGCGTCAGTCGCGAGGAGGCCGGCTACTCGATCCGCGCCTCCGAGTCCAAGATCAGCCGGATGGAACTCGGCCGGGTCGGCTTCAAGGAACGCGACGTCGCCGACCTGCTCACCCTGTACGGCGTCGAGGCCGAGCAGGAGCGCGCCACCGTCCTCGGACTCGTCCGGGACGCCAACGCCACCTCCTGGTGGCACGAGTACGGCGACGTGCTGCCCGCCTGGTTCCAGAACTACGTCGGCCTGGAAGAAGCCGTCGCCGAGATCCGCAGCTACGAGGTCCAGTTCGTCCACGGGCTGCTCCAGACCGCCGACTACGCCCGCGCCGTCATCGCCGCCGGCGGCCACGTCACCGACCCCGGCGAGATCGAACGCCGCGTCGAGGTCCGGCTCAAACGCCAGGCCCTGCTCACCGCCGAGAGCGGCCCCCGCCTGCTCGCGATCCTCGACGAGGCCGCGCTGCGCCGCCCCTGGGGCGGCCCCGAGCTGATGCGCAACCAGATCGACCGGCTGCTCGAACTCGGCGAACTGCCCAACGTCCGGCTCCGGGTGCTGCCGCTGGGCTGCACCGGGCTGAGCGCCGAGAGCGGCGCCTTCACCGTGCTCGGCTTCGCCGAACCCGAACTCGCCGACGTCGTCTACGTCGAACAGTTCACCACCGCGCTCTACCTCGACAAGCCGGCCGAGGTCGCCGAGTACCGCCACGCCATGGAAGGGCTGCTCGCCGACAGCCTCGACCCCGAACAGACCCGGCAGCTCCTGTACTCCGTACGCCAAGAGCTCTGAGACGTCAGTACGATGATGCCCAATCAGACCGGGCCGTAGCGGCTCGCCCGCCGACGTTCCCCGAACCGGCACGAGAGGGATCAGATGTCGTACTTCTCCGAGTTGGCGCTGCAGTACATCGACGGCGAATGGTGCAGCGGCAGCGGCTCCTGGGACATCGTCGACGTCGACCCCTACACCGGCGACAAGCTCGCCACCATCACCGTCGCCACCGTCGCCGAGGTCGACCGGGCCTACCGGGCCGCCGAACGGGCCCAGAAGCAGTGGGCCGCCACCACCCCCTACGCCCGCCGGCTCGTCTTCGAACGCGTGCTGCGCCTGGTCGAGGAGCGCGAGGAGGAGATCACCCGCGCCATCATGGCCGAGCTCGGCGGCACCGCGCTCAAGGCCGCCTTCGAGCTCTCCCTGGTCAAGGACATGCTGCGGGACTGCCTGCGGGTGTCCCTGGGCCTGGAGGGCCGGCTGCTGCCCTCGATCACGCAGGGCCAGGAGAACCGCCTCTACCGGCTGCCGGTCGGCGTCGTCGGCGTGATCAGCCCGTTCAACTTCCCGCTGTACCTCTCGATCAAGGCCGTCGCCCCCGCCCTAGCACTCGGCAACGGCGTGGTGCTCAAGCCGCACCAGGAGACCCCGATCGTCGGCGGCACCCTGATCGCCCGGCTCTTCGAGGAGGCGGGCCTGCCGGCCGGGCTGTTCAACGTCGTGGTCACCGACATCGCCGAGATCGGCGACGCCTTCATCGAGCACCCGGTGCCCAAGGTCATCGCCTTCACCGGCTCCGACCGGATCGGCCGGCACGTCGCCACCGTCGCCGCCGCCAACTTCAAGCGCACCGTGCTCGAACTCGGCGGCAACAGCGCGCTGATCGTGCTCGACGACGCCGACCTCGACTACGCCGTGGACGCCGCCGTGTTCAGCCGCTTCGCCCACCAGGGCCAGGTCTGCATGGCCGCCAACCGCATCCTCGTCGACCGCTCCGTCGAGGCCGAGTTCACCGCCAAGTTCGTCGCGAAGGTCTCCTCGCTCACCGTCGGCGACCCCAAGGACCCGGCCACCCAGATCGGCCCGCTGATCAACCCCGTCCAGGCCGACACCATCACCGCCCAGGTCGACCAGGCCATCGCCGCCGGCGCCACCGCACTGCTGCGCGGCACCACGGTCGGCAGCCTGATGGAGCCCGTCGTCCTCACCGGCCTGGCCGAGGACGCGCCGATCCTCCAGCGCGAACTCTTCGGCCCGGTCGTCCTCGTGGTGCCCTTCGACGGCGAGGACGAGGCCGTCCGGCTCGCCAACGACAGCCCCTTCGGGCTCAGCGGCGCGGTGCACACCGGCGACGTCGAGCGCGGCGTCCGGGTCGCGCACCGGATCGAGACCGGCATGATCCACGTCAACGGCGGGACCATCGCCGACGAGCCGGCGGTGCCGTTCGGCGGGGAGAAGAACTCCGGCATCGGGCGGCTCAACGGGGAGTCCACGGTGGACGCGTTCACCACCGTGAAGTGGATCTCCGTCCAGCACGGGCGCACCGCCTTCCCGTTCTGAGCGGTGCCGTTCCGGGCGTTTCTGTTCCGGGTGTTTCTGTTCTGACGGTGCCGCCTCGGGCGGTGCGGGTCGCCCGGCGGCAGCCGCCGGGCGACCTGATCGGTCAGGCCGGGTAACGGATGAGACCGTCGGTGGCGAGCTCGAAGCCGAAGGGGGCGGGGACCGGCACCCGGTCGCCGAAGCTGCCGGTCCAGCGTTGGCGGTAGGCGCCGTCGGAGGGCTCGGAGTAGAGGGTGATGCCGCCCTCGCGCGGATCGATCAGCAGGTACAGCGGGATCCGCATCTGCGGGTAGTCGCGCACCTTGCCGACCAGGTCGTTCTCCGGGTTCGACGGCGAGACGATCTCCACCGCGATCGCCGCCTCCTCGGCCGGCACCTCGTTGCCGCCCAGTTCGACGACCGAGATCGGGATGTAGGTCAGGTCGGGGTTGCGCAGCTTGCCCACGTTCGGCGACGCCAGATCGGTGTTCTCGCTCGGCATCAGGTCGGACGGGCGGCGCGCGTCGAACTGCTCGCGGACGAGCAGCAGGTTGCGCTGGTGGATCACCGATGGGCCGGCCATCATGATGATCTCGTCGCCGGAGATCTCGATCTTCCACCCGGCCGGAGGCGTCAGGCTCTGCGCGTAGGCCAGCAGCCGCGCGTGGCGCCCTGGGATCTGGAACTCGCTCATGGCCCCATTCTTCCACTGCGAACAGCACGAAGGCCGTCGGCGCGGGACGGTTCGTCCCGCGCCGACGGCCTTCGGATGAGGTGCTCAGAACACCGGCTGGCCGGCGCGCACCAGGCGCCAGGAGTCGGTGAAGAAGTCTGCCGGGTCGATGACGCCCTTGGCCTTCACCCAGGCGATCATCGTGTTGCGGATCTCGTCCGAGTTCGACCAGACCAGCTTGGCCTGCGCCACGTGGGGGAAGTTGCCGCCGCCGTTGGCACGGTAGTTGTTGACCGCCAGGACGAACTGCGCGGCCGGGTCGATCGGCTTGCCCTGGAACGACAGGTTGACGATCCGCTGCCCCTTCGGCTGCGCGATGTCGATGTCGTAGCTCAGCCCGTACAGCGAGTCGTAGTTGTAGTCCGGCGTGGTCTCCGCGCCGGTCAGCGCGTCCTTGTCGACCGGCGCGCCCGGGGCCAGCTGGTTGTAGTACTTGGCCGAGAACTCCAGGTAGTCCTTCAGCTGCGCACCCGTCAGGACGCGCGCCTCCAGCGTGTTCTCGTAGATGTACAGACCCGCCGCGTCGCGCAGCTTCACCTGGCCCGCCGGGATCAGCGCCGTCCGGTTGAACGGCGCCGCCTGC
This sequence comes from Kitasatospora sp. NPDC091276, assembly GCF_040684355.1. Taxonomy (NCBI): domain Bacteria; kingdom Bacillati; phylum Actinomycetota; class Actinomycetes; order Kitasatosporales; family Streptomycetaceae; genus Kitasatospora; species Kitasatospora sp. NPDC091276. Next base: position 159,872 of record NZ_JBFBFU010000006.1, read on the forward strand.
GCCAGCACCGGCAGGTTGGCGTACTGCCCGCCCGCCAGCGCCGCCTTCACCGCGTCCGCCTGCACCCGGCCGATCAGGTCGATGATCGGGGTCGCCCGGAACCGCGCCTCGGCGATCGACAGATCCGTCTTGCAGGTGCCGATCTGCTGGTTGACGTACGCCACGACCTTCTTGTGCTGCTCGGTCAGCGCGTCCACGATCTCCGGGTTCTCCGGCACGGTGTTGGAGTTCAGCACCCGCGAGGACACCGAGAGGACCTTCCACGCGCCGTCGGCGAACTCGACGTCGAAGTCGAAGCAGCTCAGGCGCTGGCCCCAGCACAGCGGCTCGGAGAGCACCACGGTCCTGCCGGTCTTCTTGTTGACGATCAGCCGCTGCGCCACCTCCTTGTGGGTGTGGCCCACCAGCACCGCGTCGATGCCCGGAACGGTCTCGGCCATCTCGCCGGAGGCGTCCTCGGGCCAGGGCAGCTGGTCGCCGTAGGTGGTCGGCTCGTCGATGCCGGAGTGGGCGGAGACGACGATGACGTCCGCGCCCGCGGCCTTCATCCGGGGCACGTACTTGGCGGCCGTCTCGACGATGCCCGGGAAGACCATCTTGCCGGTGACGTTGGCCTTGTCCCAGATCGCGATGCCCGGGTTGGTGAGGCCGAGGATGCCGACCTTCAGCGGGGTGTCCTCGTCCAGCCACACCTCCTTGATCACGTACGGCTTGAAGGCCGGCTTCTCGTTCTTCGCGTGCAGCGCGTTGGCGCCCAGCAGCGGGAACTCCAGCTGGTCCTCGAAGGCCTTCACGGTGGGGATGCCGTAGTTGAACTCGTGGTTGCCGAGCGCGGCGGCGTCGTAGCCCATGAGGTTCATGGCGACGGCCATGGGGTGGTCGGGCACGTTGTCGCCGTCGGTGGCGATCGGCTCGATCCGGGCGTAGTAGTAGGTCAGCTGGGTGCCCTGGATGATGTCGCCGGAGTCGATCAGCAGGCAGCGGTCCCAGCCCTTCTCCTCGCGGACCTGGTTGGCCAGGGTGGAGATCTTGGCGAGGCCGACGTCGTTGTGCGCCTTGTCGGCGTACACGGCGTCGGTGAAGTAGTCCCAGTTGAGCACCCGGCCGTGCAGGTCGGTGGTGCCCATGACGGTGAAGGCCTGCTTGCGGCCCTTGCGCTTGCCCTTGGCGGCCGCCGGGGCCGGCTCGGCGGCCACGGCGGCGGGGGCGGCGGCGACGACTGCTCCGCCGGTCAGGGCGGCGCCTGCTGCGGTGGCGGCGGACCGGGTGACGAAGTCACGGCGGTTCAGGGGCATGGACGACTCTCCCGGGTGGGGACTGACGGACCGATGGTCCGTCAACTGGTGTTCGGGTGGCGTGCCGACGCGCATCGACGCGCGTAGAAGGACGCGCGTAGAAGTGTGCCGTGCGGGCCCGGCCGGTGGATAGCCCTCCGACGTTTCCAGCAGGTGAGATCTTGGCGACTCGTTCGTGACGGGGGTGCGCGGAGGGCGGGGTGGTAAGGGGCCCCGGCCGGGCCCTGTCCGGTTTCCTCGGGGGGCAAGACCCTCGGGGGCAGGACGCTCAGTTCAGGTCCGCGACCAGTCGGCGCACCTCGCGGCCGAGCTCCGCCTCCGGATCCGGGGCGTCCGGCCCCGCCCACGGCCGCCAGGTCAGCGCCCGCAGGTAGCCGGCCACCGCCACCGGCAGCCGGTGCCGCACGATCTCCTCGGGCACCGGCCCCGGCTCCGCCGAGCGCAGCGCCGCCAGCAGGCCCGCCACACCGACCGAATCCGGCAGCGGCACCGTGGCCAGGTAGTCGGCCAGCGCCGCGAGCTCGGGATCGGGTCGCGGTGCGGGCTCCGGCGCTGGCTCCGGTTCCGGCCTGGGCGTCGACGTGGAAGCCGTCGACGGCCCCGGCGGCACCAGCGGATCGACGGGCAGGACGACGGGCAGGACGACGGGCGGCACGACGGGCGGGTCCGTCCGCGCGCCCGGCGTCAGCAGCGCGCCCGCCCCGTACAGCCCCGCCACCACCGCCGGCCACCACGCCCCGCCCAGCCCGGCGAAGTGCAGCCCCAGTCCCACCGCGCCGCCCCCGCAGCCGACCAGGTTCCGGGCCGACTCCAGGTACCGCAGCACCCGTCGGCCGAACCCGTCACTGGTAGCCACGAATCTCCTCGAACACCCCGTCCAGCGAACCCGACCCGTCGAACAGCTTGCCGCCGCTCACGTCCGCGATCCCCTGCAGCTGGCTCACCGCCGCCTCCCCGAACTTGATCGGGAACACCGGGATCGACTTCTGCCCGGCCGACAGCCCGTCGTGGAACCGCTTGAAGTCGCCGTCCGAAGCCCCCTCGTTGCTCTCCCCGTCGGTCATCAGCACGATCGACGTGAACCGGTCGTCCCCCGCCGCCGACTGCTGCCGGTCGATCACCCGGTACGCCTCCTCCAGCGAGTCGTACAGCGCCGTACCCCCCGACGCCGCCAGCGACTGCACGTCCGCGTCGATCGACGCCAGCTCCGCCTCCGGGCCCGGCTTGCTCCCCGAGGCCGGCACCGCGTGCGTCCTCGCCCACTTCACCTTCGACGCGAAGGAGATCAGCGTCACCTCCTCGCGGTCCCGGAACCGGCGCACCGCCCGGGTGTCGTCCGCCCCCGTCAACCGGCCCAGTGCCGACTTCAGCGCCGAGATCCGCGAACCCTCCATCGACCCCGAGGTGTCCAGCACGTACACCGTCCGCGACGGCCGCCGTAGCTCGTTCTGGTACGAGGCCAGCAGCCCGTCCGCCACCGCCCGGCTCCCCGGGAACGGCAGCTCCCGGCGCCGGTCCGCCGGCAGCCCGGCCGCCGGCGACACCCCCGGCGCCACCGGGCGGCGCAGCGTCACCTCGGAGATCCGTTTCTGCACGTCCTCCTTCAACAGGTACGCCGTCAACCGCTGGAAGGAGTCCCGCTCCCGCTGCGCGGACGAGGACAGCAACGACAGTGGATAGTCCGCCGACACCACCCCGTCCACCGGGCGGATCACCGTCAGCTGCTGGTCCGCCGCCAGCGACTTGTTCATCGACAGCAGCACCGACTCGTAGTTCACCAGCGCCCCGACCTTGCCCGGCTCCGCCCGGGTGTACGCCTGCGCCAGCCAGCCCGAGGAGCCCGACGTCAGCTTCTGGCCGGTGAAGAACTGCTTCAACTGCGGCGCCGCCTTCTGCACGTCCCCCTCGGTCAGCGCCGCCCCCGCACCCGAGAACGCCGAGGCCACCGCCACCAGCGTGGAGAAGCCCGAGTTCGACCGGGACGGGTCCGCCATCCCGTACGCCAGCTTCCCGGCCGACGCCGCATCCCCGATCTGCGTCCAGGAGACCTTCGAACCGTCCCCCCAGCCGAGCTCGTCGAGGACCGAGGAGCGCACCCCCACCGCCACCGGCGACACCATCACCGGCGTCTCCGACAGCACCTTCGACTTCCCCGCGTCGTCCAGCCGCAGGTACTGGTTGGACGGGAACCACACCGCGTCGTACTTGCCGTCCGCCCGGCCCGAGGACACCGCGTCCGCGCCGTCCAGCGAGCCCGTCCAGGAGAACTGCACCGTCACCCCGGTCGCCTTCCTGGCGTCCTCCAGGACCGGCGCCAGGTCCTGCAACTCGCTGCCGGCCAGCACCCGCAGCACCCCCGCCTGTGCCGTCGTGGCCGGCGGGTCGGACGGCTTCGGGCCCGGCGGGGTGGAGGTGCAGGCGGCGGCCGCCAGCAGGGTCGCCAGCGCGGCGGCCGGCCAACTGTGCTTCTTCATCCGGGAGTTCACTGAGCCTTCCCCTTGGCGGCCTTGATCAGCCTGGTCAGGATGTCGGGCACGGGAATCTGCGGCTGGTTGACCTTCGCCGCCGCGAGATCGGGCGCCAGGACCGGGGTCTTGCCCTTCACCAGCGCGGCGAAGGCGTCCGGGTCGTCCTGCGGGCGGAAGCCGAACTTCGCCTCCAGCCGGCGAAGTTCGGCGTTGTCGTGCAGCTGGGCGGCCAGCCGCCGGCCGTTCGGCGTGCGGCCGACGATGGTGTGGTCGGTGTAGATGGTGGTGTCCGGGTACAGCACCACCATGTCGCCGGTCGACTCGCCCTTCAGCACCATCGCGGCGGCCTGCGACTCGTACGCGAGCACCAGCGGATTGCCGACCCCGGCCAGGAAGGCCTTGAACGGCTCGTCGCTGCTGCTCTTCTGGCCGCCCTGGATCGCCGTCGCCGTGCGCAGCACGTCCTTGGTGGCGTCGATCCCGGCCTGGTCGTAGACCACCTGGCGGTTGTTCAGCAGGTACGACAGCAGGGCGATGTGCAGCGCCCCCGAGGAGGACGTCTCCGGGTCGGTGGTGGTGAGGAACACCGGGCCCTTCAACTCCGCGTGCTCGGTCGCGCCCGCGAGGTCCGGCCAGGTGCGGCCGGCCTTCAGCGCGGCCAGGTAGGCGTCCATCCGGAACGTCCACAGCCCGGTGGAATGGTCCAGGGTGGCGAGGCCGTTGCCCATCAGGACGTCCGCCACCGGGCGGTGCGCGAGGATCACCAGCGGCGAGTAGAACGGCTGGACCGGGACCTCCTTGATGTTCCAGTCCACGCGCAGCTTGTCGGCCGGCGGCTGACTGGCCGGGAACGCGAAGTCCTTCGCGTCGCCGTCCATCAGCCAGGAGCCGATGCTCTCCGCGTTCACCTTCATGCCCTGCTTGGCCAACTCGGCGACGACCTGCGGATCCTGGAAGAAGTCGCGCTTCTCCGAACCGATCAGGCCGGAGACGGTGACGATGTCGCCGCCCGGGTCGTCCTGCGGGATCAGCGCGTACGTCACCCCGCCCAGCAGGGCCAACGCCGCCAACACCCCCAGAGTGCGTCTCATGCCGAACGCCTCCCCCTCGTCCGCTACGTCGTCCGGGTGGTCACCCGGGGGTGACGAGCGTCCCGCCGGGCGGGGAGCGGCGGCCGAACCGGCGGTGAACCAAGGGTGAACACCCCTTCACGGGTTCGCATCGGAAGGCCGGACGGCGACGGCACCCGGGCAGCTGCTCGCACACCGGTCCGAGGATGTGTCAGATTGTTCAACTCGCCTTACGGCAAAGGTCATCCCGCCGTCCGGACCCGCGTCGTGGTTACGCGCCGGTAATGCCTACCCTCAGCAGTATGCGCCGAGCAAAAATCGTCTGCACCCTCGGGCCGGCCACCGACTCGTACGACCAGATCAAATCCCTGGTCGACGCCGGAATGGACATCGCCCGCTTCAACCTCAGCCACGGAACCCACGACGAGCACGAGGAACGCTACCGCCGCGTCCGCAAGGCCGCCGACGAGAGCGGCCGCAGCGTCGGCGTCCTCGTCGACCTTCAAGGCCCGAAGATCCGGCTCGACACCTTCGCCCACGGCCCCGTACTTCTCGAACGCGGCGACGAGTTCACCATCTCCACCGACAACGGCGTCGTCGGAGACAAGGACATCTGCGGCACCACCTACCCCGGCCTCGCCGCCGACGTCACCCGCGGCGAACGCATCCTCGTCGACGACGGCCGGGTCACCCTGGAGGTCGTCGAGGTCGACGGGCCGCGCGTGCGCTGCCTCGTCATCGAAGGCGGCCTCGTCTCCGACCACAAGGGCCTCAACCTCCCCGGCGTCGCCGTCTCCGTCCCCGCACTCAGCGACAAGGACGTCGCCGACCTGCGGTGGGGCCTGCGCACCGGCGCCGACCTGATCGCGCTCTCCTTCGTCCGCAGCGGCCGCGACATCGAGGACGTCCACCGGATCATGGCCGAGGAGGGGCGCCTCGTCCCCGTCATCGCCAAGATCGAGAAGCCGCAGGCGGTCGACAACCTGGAATCCATCGTCGACGCCTTCGACGGCATCATGGTGGCCCGCGGCGACCTGGGCGTGGAGATGCCCCTCGAACAGGTCCCGCTCGTCCAGAAGCGCGCCGTCAAGCTCGCCAAGCGCAACGCCAAGCCGGTCATCGTCGCCACCCAGATGCTCGACTCGATGATCAACGCCTCCCGGCCCACCCGGGCCGAGGCCTCCGACGTCGCCAACGCCGTCCTCGACGGGACCGACGCCGTGATGCTCTCCGGCGAGACCTCCGTCGGCAAGTACCCCGTCGAGACCGTCAAGACCATGAGTCGCATCATCGAGGCTGCCGAAACCGACATCCTCGCCGCCGGACTGCCGCCCCTGACCACCGGCAACAAGCCGCGCACCCAGGGCGGCGCGGTCGCCCGCGCGGCCGCCGAGATCGGCGACTTCCTGCACGCCAAGTACCTCATCGCCTTCACCCAGTCCGGCGACACCGCGCGCCGGCTGACCCGCTACCGCTCGCCCATCCCCGTCCTCGCCTTCACCTACGAACCCGCCGTCCGCAGCCAACTCGCCCTCACCTGGGGCGTCGAGACCTTCCTCGGCCCCTTCGCCCCCACCACCGACCAGATGGTCGAACAGGTCGACGCGGCCCTCCTGTCGCTCGGCCGCTGCCAGAAGGGCGACATCGTCGTCATCACCGCCGGCTCCCCGCCCGGCCTCGCCGGCTCCACCAACCTCGTCCGCGTCCACCACGTGGGGACCCTGGACAACTGACAGCCACTGGGCGGCATCCCTCGTGTGAGGGATGCCGCCCAGGACGGAATGAGTGCGATGAACGAGCACACCCCCTGGCGCGCTTTCCGCGAGGAGATCCTCAGCCACCCCGGCGCGGGCGCAGCCTACGAGGCCGCCAGGGCCCGATTCGAACAGGACGAACAGGTGGAACCGGAGCCCGAGGGTGGCTGAACCGCGCTGCCACTGTCAGTACTTGGGGCCGATGTGGGCGTCCATGAGGGCGACGGAGTCCCTGCGGGCGATGGAGATGTTGGTGGCACCGGTCGGCCGGGCCGCGGCCTTCCACTGGACGCCGACGGCGTCGAGGGTGGTGGTGAAGAGGCCGATGATGTCGGTCGAGGTGTTGGTGAAGAAGTAACGCGGGTACTCGTAGCGCTTCTTGACGCCGCCGACCGTTCGCATCGTCCAGTTGGTGATGCGGCAGCCGTCGGAGTGGATCAGGCCGCGCAGGAACTCCCACGGGTGGGCGTCGACGATCTCCTGCTGCCAGGGTGCGAGGGAGATCGACCGTCGGTGCTTCGGGCCGGGGCCGTGCTGGGGGAAGAGGCAGGGCCAGTGCTTGCTGGTGCTCACGACACTGGTGCAGCCCGGTGCGCGGACGCGCTGAACCCTGTTGAGCGGCATGACGGCGGAGACGGCGCGCTCGCATTCGTCGATGAGGCCGGGCCAGGCGTCGCAGCACGCGATGCGGAGGGCGTAGACCTTGCGGCGGCCCTCGCTGACACAGCCGTCGCCGAGGTAGAGGCCGAAGAGGTAGGCGTAGTCGGCGCGCGGGCGTGAGGGGTCGAGCCGGCCGCTACGGACCGGGCACTCGGCGGTCATCCGCGGGCTGGGCACGGCACCGGAGGCCCACGCGCGGATCGCGAACCGGGATATTCCGGTCGCGCGGCTGACCTGGCTGAAGGTCAGCCCGGTCGCGTGGAGGTCGAGCGCCCGCTGCCGCGTGGCCACGTCGTACATGTGGCTGTCAGCGCTTGGGGCCGATGCGGGCGTCCATCAGGGCGACGGAGTCCTTGCGGGCGATGGAGATGTTGACCTGGCCGGTGGGGCGGGGGATCGAGGCCTTCCACTGGATTCCGACGGCGTCGAGGGTGGCGGTGAAGAGGCCGATGATGTCGGTGGAGGTGTTGGTGAAGAAGTAGCGCGGGTACTCGTAGCGGCGGACGACGCCTTTGACGGTCTTGGCCGTCCAGTTGGTGATCCGAGTACCGTCCGAGTGGATCAGGCCGCGCAGGAACTCCCATGGATGAGCGTCGACGATCTCCTGCTGCCAGGGCTCCAGGGCGATGGTGCGCTCGTGCTTCTTTCCCGGGCCGTGCTGGGGGAAGTAGCAGACGAGGTGTGTCGAGTACGCCTTGACGTTGTGGCTGCCGGGCCGCCGCACGCGGCAGGGTGTCAGGTTGGGCAGGACCTGTCGCATGGCCGTTTCGGCGGTATTCATGATTCCGGGCCACTTGTCGTCACAGGATATGAACAGGCTGGGGACTCGATGCTGCTTGGGGTGGCTGATGTGGCCGTCGCCGAGGTGGAGCCCGAGCAGGTACGAGTAGGCGGGGCGGTTCAGTTCGTCGCCGTGGCAGTGCATGCAGGTGGTGTGCTTGCGGCCGGGGAGTTCGCCGCGCTTGGCGAGATCATGATGCTTCCACCAGGAGACCGTGCCGCAGGGGACGGCCAGTCGGCGGGCGGTCTCGGCCGTGCCGACGCTGCTGCGGAGGAGGCTGACGGCCTGCTCGCGTACAGATCGGTCGTACATGTGACCGAGATTGCACGGTCGAGGGGGTGTTGGCATGCAAACAAAGAGAGCTTCACCCGAGTGGGTGAAGCTCTCCGGCTGTTGGACCGAATTAGGCTTCCTTCGATTCGAAGGTTAGGTGCCCCGAGTGGGATTCGAACCCACACTGTATGGTGTTTGAGACCACTGCCTGCTGCCGATTGGGCTATCGGGGCCTACGATTCGAAGGCGGTTGCCCGAATCGATTAACTCAAACATACCGTGTCTAGGTACCCTCGTGCATGCAGTACCCCGCCGGAACTAGGAGCCCCGTGAGCACCGCCGACGAGCAGGCACAGCCGCTTGAGACCGATTCGCCCCAGATCACCCGGATTGTGATCGCCGAGGATGAGGCGCTGATCCGCCTCGACCTCAAGGAGATGCTCGAAGAGGAGGGGTACACCGTCGTCGGTGAGGCCGGGGACGGGGCCACGGCGGTGAAGCTGGTGGAGGAGCTTCGGCCGGACCTCGCGATCTTCGATGTGAAGATGCCGGTGCTGGACGGGCTCTCCGCCGCCGAGCAGATCCACGAGAAGCACCTGGCGCCGGTTCTGATGCTGACGGCGTTCTCGCAGCGGGAGCTGGTGGACCGGGCGCGGGACGCCGGGGCGATGGCGTACATCGTGAAGCCGTTCAGCAAGGCGGACCTGGTGCCGGCGATCGAGATGGCGGTGTCGCGGTACACCGAGATGCGGACGCTGGAGGAGGAGATCGCGGATCTCACCCAGCGGCTGGAGACCCGGAAGCTGGTGGACCGGGCGAAGGGCGTGCTGCAGACGAAGTTCGGGCTGAACGAGCCGGCGGCGTTCCGGTGGATCCAGAAGACGTCGATGGACCGTCGGATGACGATGGCCGCGGTGGCCGAGGCGGTCATCGAGGAGGGCGCGGCCCAGGACCGCAAGAAGGCGGACGGGGACGCCTCCGAGTAGACGGATGCGAGGAGGGCCCGGCGGATGGGATCCGCCGGGCCCTTCGTGCGTGGAGGCGCGGGGGTGTCAGTCCTCGCCGAGGTAGGCCTTGCGGACGGACTCGTCGTGCAGGAGGTCGGCGCCCGTCCCGGAGAGGACGATGCGGCCGGTCTCCATGACGTAGCCGCGGTCGGAGAGGGAGAGGGCGGCCTGGGCGTTCTGTTCGACGAGCAGGATGGTCGTGCCGGCGGCCTTGAGCTCGATGATGGTCGCCATGATCTTCTGCATCATCAGCGGCGACAGGCCCATGGACGGCTCGTCGAGCATGAGCAGTTTGGGCTGGGACATCAGGGCCCGCCCCATGGCGAGCATCTGCTGTTCGCCGCCGGAGAGGGTGCCGGCGGCCTGGCGGCGGCGTTCTCCGAGGATGGGGAAGAGGTCGTAGGCGCGGTCGACGTCGGCGGTGATGCCGGCGGTGTCGGTGCGCAGGAAGGCGCCGAGGAGGAGGTTCTCCTCGATGGTCATGCGGGGGAAGATGTGCCGGCCTTCGGGGGAGTGGGCGAGGCCGAGGGCGACGATCTTGTGGGCGGGGACGGCGGTGAGGTCCTGGCCGTCGAAGGCGATGCGTCCGGCGGTGGGTTTGAGGAGCCCGGAGAGGGTGCGCAGGGTGGTGGTCTTGCCGGCGCCGTTGGTGCCGATGAGGGTGGTGACCTCGCCCTGGTTGACGGTGAAGCTGATGCCCTTGACGGCTTCGATCTTGCCGTAGGCGACGCGGAGGTCCTCGACCTCGAGGAGTGCGGTCACTGGTCGGTCTCCGTAACGGTCTCCGCGACTGCGGGGGTGGTGCCTTCGAGCGGGGCGCCGAGGTAGGCGGTGATGACGCGTTCGTCGTTCTGGACGGTTGCGCGGTCGCCTTCGACGATCTTCTGGCCCTGGACGAGGACGGCGGTGCGGTCGCAGAGGTTGAAGATGAAGCGCATGTCGTGCTCGATGACGAGGATCGAGACGCCCTGGTCGCGGATGGCGAAGACGAGTTCCTCGGCGGCGCGGGTCTCCTGGGGGTTCATGCCGGCGGTGGGTTCGTCGAGCAGCAGGAGGCCGGGGTCGGAGGCGAGGGCGCGGGCGATCTCCAGCTTGCGCTGTTCGCCGTAGGGGAGGTTGCGGGCGAGGTGGTCGGCCTTGTCGGCGAGGCCGGTGAAGGCGAGGAGTTCCATGGCCTTCTCGCGGCTCTCGTTTTCGGCGCGGTGGTAGCCGGGGCCACGGAGGATGGCGGAGAAGATGCCTTCCTTGGTGCGGGTGTGGCGGCCGACGAGGACGTTCTCCAGGACGGTCATGTTGGCGAAGAGCCGGATGTTCTGGAAGGTGCGGGCGATGCCGGCCTGGGTGACGAGGTGGGGCTTGGGCGGCAGGAGGGTGCCGCGGTAGCGGACGGCGCCCTCGGTGGGGACGTAGAGGCCGGTGAGGCAGTTGAAGAAGGTGGTCTTGCCGGCGCCGTTGGGGCCGATGAGGCCGATGATCTCGCCTTCGCCGACGGTGAGGCTGACGTCGTTGACGGCGGTGAGGCCGCCGAAGCGCATGGTGACGCCGGTGACTTCGAGCAGGGGTGTGGCGGTGGTGGTCATCTGGGTGGTCACGCCCCTGCCTTGGTGAGTGCGGCGCCGTCGCCGGCGGGCTGGGCCGGGATGGCGGCCTCGTGGAACTCCAGTTGGCGGCGCCGGTTGGGGATGAGGCCCTCGGGGCGGACGCGCATCAGGATGATGAGGGCGGCGCCGAAGGCGAGCAGCTGGTAGTCGGAGAGGAATTCGAGCTTCTTGGGGATGAGGAAGAGGAGGGTGGCGCCGGCGAGGGGCCCGCTGATGGTGCCCATGCCGCCGAGGATGACGGCGGCGAGCAGGAACGCGGAGTTGGGGGGGAGGGCCTCGGCGAAGGTGTACTGGTCGGGGGTGACGGTGTAGCTGACGTGGGCCTGGACGGTGCCGGCGAGGCCGGCGAGGCAGGCGCCGAGGGCGAAGGCCAGGAGCTTGAGGCGGAAGCCGTTGATGCCCATGGCCTCTGCGGCGGTCTCGTCCTCGCGGATGGCGACCCAGGCGCGGCCGATGCGGGAGTTGCCGACCCGGGCGAAGACGAGCACGACCAGGGCGGTGACGAGGAGCATCAGCAGGTAGTAGTTGGAGAAGCGGCCGAGTTCGATGCCGGCGACGGTGTGCGGCTTGCCGAGGTCGAAGCCGAGGATCTCCAGGTCGGGGATCCGGGGGATGCCGTTGGAGCCGTTGGTGACCTTGGGGCCGGTGGTGCCGTTGAGGTTGAGCATGGTGATGCGGAAGATCTCGCCGAAGCCGAGGGTGACGATGGCGAGGTAGTCGCCGCGCAGGCGCAGCGTGGGGGCGCCGATGAGGACGCCGAAGACCATGGAGACGGCGGCGCCGGTGAGCATCGCGGCCCAGAACGGGAACTGGACGTGGATGGGGGAGGCGGGGGAGCCGGAGACCAGGGCGGCGGCGTAGGCGCCGACGCCGAGGAAGGCGACGTAGCCGAGGTCGAGCAGGCCGGCGAGGCCGACGACGATGTTGAGGCCGAGGGCGACGGTGGCGAAGATCAGGATGTTGGTGGCGACGGAGGTGTACTGGTCGCTCGTCTGGGTGAAGGGGAAGCTGGCGGCGGCGGCGAAGGCGGCGCCGGTGGTGACGGGGCGGTGCTTGACGGTCAGGGCGCGCAGCCGGGCGAGCAGGCCGGACCGGGTGAGGGCGGGGACGACGAGGGCGGCGAGCAGCAGGTAGCCGATGAAGAGTTCGCCGTACTCGGTGTCGATGCCGAAGGTGATCGTGAACAGTCCGAGGCCGAAGGCCAGGACGATGATCAGGACTTCGGCCCAGGAGGGGAGTTGGCGCGGCGCGGGCAGGGGCCGGTCGACGGTGCCCAGGCGCAGCCAGGTGTGGGCGAGGTGGCCGAGCTGGAGCAGCAGGACGACGCCGGCGGCGATGGCGAGGGCTCCCGCGAGCGCGGTCATCACGGGGGCGACGGGCTGGTCGCCGGGGATGGCGTGGGCGGCGAACCAGCCGGCGGGGGCGACGGGGACGAGCAGGAAGAGGCGCTTGTCGAGGATGCGCAGCGGGACGCGGGTGCGCCGGTCGAGGGGGAGGCCGAGGGCGCCGAGGACGGTGAGGAGGCCGCCGGCGGCGAGGATCCAGCCGCCGGCTTCGAGGTTGGCGAGGCCGCCGAGTTCGGTGGCGATGGCGGCGACGGAGAAGACGCTGACGGCGAGGGCGCCGGTGGCGGCGTAGAGGACGGCGTTGTGGCTGCGGGTGGGGGCGGCCCAGCGCAGGCCGGGGGTGCCGTGGGTGGCGAGGAGCAGGAGGAGGACGAGGAGTCCGGCGGCGAGGGCGAGCCATTGGAGGCCGGCGGGGGAGCCGGTGTAGGTGAGGTCGCCGGGGAAGTCGGAGGTCCAGGTCCAGGGGAGGGCGGCGGAGGCGGCGGTGGTGAGGGCGCCGAGGCCGGTGAGGGCGGTGGCGGCGCGGGCCGGCAGGGGGATGACCGGGGTGGTTTCGGTGGTGGTGGTCATGGTGGTCACGCCCTGTCCGCGACGCGCTCGCCGAGCAGGCCCTGGGGCCGGACGAGGAGCACGAGGATGAGGAGTACGAAGGCCCAGACGTCCTTCCAGGCGCCGCCTCCGAAGAGGTGCATGCCGGGGAGGTGCTGGATGTAGCCGGTGGCGAGGCTTTCGGCGAGGCCGAGGGCGATGCCACCGAGCATGGCTCCGTAGATGTTGCCGATGCCGCCGAGGACGGCGGCGGTGAAGGCCTTGAGGCCGAGGATGAAGCCCATGCGGAAGTCGACCTGGCCGCTGCGCAGTCCGTAGGCGACGGCGGCGACGGCGGCGAACGCGGCGCCGATGGCGAAGGCCATGACGATGATGCGGTCGGTGTCGATGCCCATGAGCTTGGCGGTGTCGGGGTCCTGGCTGGTGGCCTGCATGGCGCGGCCGGAGCGGGTGCGGGTGACGAACCAGCCGAGGGCGAGCATGCACAGCGGGGCGGCGATGAGCAGGAAGAGGTCGCTGCGCTGGATGGTGACGGAGCCGAGGCTGAAGGGGTCGCCGGGGATCTTGGGGAAGACCCGGGCCTTCTTGGCGTCGGGGTAGAAGGAGAAGACGAGTTGCTGGAGGAAGATGGACAGCCCGATCGCGGTGATGAGGGGGGCGAGTCGGGGGGCGTTGCGCAGGGGCCGGTAGGCGAAGCGCTCGGCGGCGACGGCGGTGAGGGTGGAGACCAGGATGCCGGCGATCAGCATGAGCGGCAGGGCCAGCCACAGGGTGGTGCCGCCGGGGAGGGCGAGGTAGGCGGTCAGGGCGCCGAAGCCGCCGACCATGACGATCTCGCCGTGGGCGAAGTTGATGAGCTGGACGATGCCGTAGACCATCGTGTAGCCGATCGCGACGAGTCCGTAGAGGGCGCCGAGGATCAGGCCGTTGGCCAGCTGCTGCGGTAGGTCGTGCACCGCTGGGCCTCCGTAGTGCGTTCGGGGTTGTCCGCGTGGGTGGTGGATGTGGGGGCGCGCGGGGGCACTCGTGGCGCCCCCGCGCGCTGTGCTGCTGGAAGGTGGTGCGGGCCGGCTCAGCGGTTGAGGTTCAGCCGTCGAGGGCTGAGCCGCTGGAGGCCCAGCTGTCGGGGGCTCAGCCGTTGAAGGCCCAGCCGCTGGAGGTTCAGCCGTTGAAGGTTCAGCCGTTGAAGGTGCCGGTCTTCTCCACGGTCCACTTGCCGTCCTTGACGGTGTAGACGGTGAGTTGCTTGTTGGTGGTGTCGCCGAACTCGTCGAAGGAGACCTTGCCGGTGACGCCGTCGAAGGAGACCTTCTGGACGGCGTCGACGACGGCGGCGCGCGGGTTGGCGGGCAGCTTGCCGTTGTTGGCGGCGGCGACGGCCTTGACGGCCTGGATGATGGCCCAGCCGCTGTCGTAGGAGTAGCCGCCGTAGGTCTCGTAGGGGTCCTTGTAGCCGGCGGCCTTGTAGTCGGCGATGAACTTGGCGGCGGTGGGGAGTTGCTCGACGGCGCCGCCGACGGCGGTGGCGTAGTCGCCGGCGCTCTTGGGGTTGAGCTTGATGAAGTCGGCGCTCTGCATGCCGTCGCCGCCCATCAGCGGGATGTTGACGCCGGCGTCCTTGAGCTGGAGGGAGAGCGGGCCGGCGGCGGGGTACTCGCCGCCGTAGTAGACGGCTTCGGCGCCGGAGGTCTTGACCTTGGTGACGATGGCGGAGAAGTCGCGGTCGTCGGGGTTGACGTGCTCCTCGCCGACGATGTTGCCGCCCTGCTTGGTGAATTCGGCCTTGAAGGTGGCGGCGAGGCCGGCGCCGTAGGTCTTCTGGTCGTCGATGAGGAAGACCTTGGACTTCTTGGCGTCCTTGGCGAGGAACTGGGCGGCGAAGGGGCCCTGGACGGCGTCGGTGGTGGCGGTGCGGAAGTAGGTCTTGAAGGGGCGCTTCTTCTCGCCGGTGACCCACTTCTCGCCCTGGCTGAGGGCGACGCCGGTGTTGGCGGGGGAGATCTCGACGAGGTTGGCGTCGTTGAAGATCTGCTGCATCGACTGGGCGACGCTGGAGTTGAGCGGGCCGACGACGCCGAGGACGCTGTTGTCGGCGACGAGCTGGGTGGCGTTCTGCTGGCCGGGGCCGGGCTTGGCGGTGTCGTCCAGGGCCTTGACCTGGAACTTGACGCCGGGGACCTCGTTCTGCTCGTTGGCCTTCTTGACCGCGAGGTCGACGGAGTTGCGGATGCCGATGCCGATGGCGGAGAGGTCGCCGGTGAGCGGGGCGTCGATGCCGATGGTGACGGTGGTGGCGGAGCCGCTGTTGCCGCTGCCTCCGTCGGCGGACTTCTTGTCGTCGCGGGAGCCGCACGCGCTGAGGCTCAGGGCGCCGATCACGGCAATGCTCACGACAATTGCGGAACGGTGACGCACGAGGGTCCCCTTCGGTTCGGGAGGCGCCGCGCCTGAGTTGGCGGGAGCCGGGATGCGCGGAGGGCCGGGCCCAATCCGTTGGCGCGGTGACTGGCCGTGACTCTAGATGCCTCTGGGCGACTCGGGCAGTGGTGTGGCGAGGCTGTGATTCTCTTGTTATGAGCACACAGAGCAGTTGTCTCAGCATGTGGTCGTTTTGGCGCGACCGATCCGCCGATGTAGGGCGTTTAGGGGCTGTTGGGGCGATGTAAGGGCCAGAAATGGGGGTTGCAGCTGGCCTGGTCGATAGTCGGACACCTGTGTCCGATTCACTTGTTCCGGTCATGCCCGTCCGGATTTCGGACAGCGAGGGCATGGCGAAGGAACTCCGGGCCGCCTGCGAGCCTCGGAGCGGGCCATTGCTCGGATTTCCTACTTGTTACGTAGCGTTACCTGCGCGGATTCCGGGCATGCTGCCGCGTCGGCCGCGCCCGGACATGCCGCCGCCCCCTTGTCCAGACCAACGCCTGCCCAGGGTGGCGGAAGGTCAAACAAGGGGGCGGTGAAGGGATTTGATGATCCGTCGGCACCGGGAAGGGTCCCGGCGCGGGGTCAGAGGTCGCGCAGCATGCAGGTCAGCCGGCAGCTGGTGACCCGCTTGCCGGTGTCGTCGGTGATCGCGATCTCGTACGTGGCGGCGGTGCGGCCCTTGAACACCGCCGTCGCCACCCCGGTGACCAGCCCGGAGGTGGCCGAGCGGTGGTGGGTGGCGTTGAGGTCCACCCCGACCGCGTACCGGCCGGGGCCCGCGTGCAGCATCGCGCCGATCGAGCCCAGCGTCTCGGCCAGCGCCGCCGACGCGCCGCCGTGCAGCAGCCCGTACGGCTGCTGGTTGCCCTCCACCGGCATGGTGCCGACCACCCGGTCGCCGGAGGCCTCGACGATCCGGATGCCGAGCTTCTCGCCGAGGGCGCCGCCGGAGAAGGTCTGCGGGTCGACGCCGAGCTTGGCGAAGTGGTCCAGCACGTCCTGCGGGACCTTCAGGACGGGGGCCGCGTCGGGGGCCGCGTCGGTCATGGGGAACTCCTGCCGCTCGGGGATCGTCATCGTGCTGCCTGTGATCGTACGACCGTCCTACTCGGCGGTAGCGGCCGTGTCCGGGGTCGGGGCGTGTCCGGGGCCGGGGCGTGTCAACGGACGCCCCGGGCACGGCGGCCCCCGGCGCGCCCCCGCCGCCCGCGCCCGACGGGCACGGCGCCCGATCGGCACGGCGCCCCTTTTGTCGGTGCCGGGCCATAGGATCGGTGGCCGGTAGTGGAATCGGCAGGAACGGGACGTTGACGTGGCTACGCAGAGTACGGACAAGGGCGCGACGGGTGGCGGCGGGGCCGGCCCGCGGCCCCGGCTGATGCTGCTCGACGGGCACTCGATGGCCTACCGGGCCTTCTACGCCCTGCCCGTGGAGAACTTCAACACCTCCACCGGCCAGCCCACCAACGCGGTCTACGGCTTCGCCTCGATGCTCGCCAACACCGTCCGGGACGAGCAGCCCACCCACCTCGCCGTCGCCTTCGACCTCTCCCGGCAGACCTTCCGCTCCGTCGAGTTCCCCGACTACAAGGCCAACCGCGCCAAGACGCCGGACGAGTTCCGCAGCCAGATCGGCCTGATCGGCGAACTGCTCGACGCGATGAACGTCCCCCGGCTGACGGCCGAGGGCTTCGAGGCCGACGACATCATCGCCACCCTGGCCACCGCCGCCGAGGCGGCCGGCTACGACGTCGACATCGTCACCGGCGACCGCGACTCCCTCCAACTGGTCACCGACCACATCACCGTGCTCTACCCGACCAAGGGCGTCTCCGAGCTCACCCGCTACACCCCGGAGAAGGTCGCCGAGAAGTACGGCGTCACCCCGCGCCAGTACCCGGACCTCGCCGCCCTGCGCGGCGACCCGTCCGACAACCTGCCCGGCATCCCCGGCGTCGGCGAGAAGACCGCCGCCAAGTGGGTCAACCAGTTCGGCTCCTTCGACGAACTCGTCTCCCGCGCCGACGAGGTGAAGGGCAAGATCGGCGAGAAGCTGCGCGAACACCTCGACTCGGTCAAGCGCAACCGCGTCCTCACCGAGCTCGTCCGCGACGTCGAACTCCCGCTCGGCGTCGGCGACCTGGCCCGCGCGCCGTTCGACAAGGCCGCCGTCGGCACGCTGATGGAGTCGCTGGAGTTCCGCAACGCCAACTTCCGCGACCGCGTCCACGGCATCGACCCGGCCGGCGGCGAGGAGGAGGCCGTGGCCGAACTCGCCCCCGGCGTCGAGGTCGACGGCGAACTCCTCACCGACCCGGGCACGCTGGCCGGCTGGCTGCGCGAGCACGCCGCCGACACCAAGGCCCCGGTCGCCCTCGCCGCCGTCTACCAGTGGGCGCTCGGCACCGGCGAGGTCACCGAAGTCGCCCTGGCCGCAGGGGAGTCCGCCGCCTGGTTCGACCCGGCGCAGCTCGCCGAGGAGGACGAGCGGGCCTTCGCCGCCTGGCTCGCCGACCCGGCCGCCCCCAAGGCCCTGCACATCGCCAAGCAGGTCATGCGGGCCTTCGCCGAGCGCGGCTGGGCCATCGAGGGCGTCGTCGCCGACACCGCCCTCGCCGCCTACCTGGAGAAGCCCGGCCGCCGCACCTTCACCCTGGAGGTGCTCGCCGAGGAGTACCTGGCCCGCTCGCTCACCCCCGCCCCCGCCACCGAGGACGGCCAACTCGCCTTCGACGCCCCGGAGGAGGACCCGGCGGCCGGCGCCCAGGCACTCATGCTCCAGGCCCGCGCCGTCCTCGACCTCGCCGCGCTCTTCGACACCCGCCTCGCCGAGGTCGGCGCCACCGGGCTGCTGCGCGACATGGAGCTGCCGATCGCCGCCCTGCTGGCCCGGATGGAGCGCACCGGCATCGCCGCCGACCGCCCCTGGCTCACCAGCCTGGAGGCGCAGTTCGCCACCGAGATCCAGCGCGTGGTCGAGGAGGCGCACGCCGCCGCCGGGCGCGAGTTCAACCTCGGCTCGCCCAAGCAGCTCCAGGAGATCCTCTTCGGCGAGCTCGCCCTCCCCAAGACCAAGAAGATCAAGACCGGCTACACCACCGACGCCGACGCGCTCACCTGGCTCGCCACCCAGACCGACAACGAACTGCCGGTCATCCTGCTGCGCCACCGCGACCAGGCCAAGCTGCGCACCACCGTCGAGGGCCTGCTCAAGACGGTCTCGCCCAAGGGCCGCATCCACACCACCTTCAACCAGATGGTCGCCGCCACCGGCCGGCTCTCCTCGCAGGACCCGAACCTGCAGAACATCCCCGTCCGCACCGAGGAGGGCCGCGCCATCCGCCGCGCCTTCGTCGTCGGCGAGGGCTACGAGTCGCTGCTCACCGCCGACTACTCGCAGATCGAACTGCGCATCATGGCCCACCTCTCCGAGGACGAGGCCCTGTTGGAGGCCTTCGCCACCGGCGAGGACCTGCACACCACCGTCGCCTCCCAGGTCTTCGAGGTCCCGGGCGCCGCGGTGGACGCCGAGATGCGCCGCAAGATCAAGGCGATGTCCTACGGCCTCGCCTACGGGCTGTCCGCGTACGGGCTCTCGCAGCAGCTCGGCATCAAGCCCGGCGAGGCCCAGGGCCTGATGGACACCTACTTCGAGCGCTTCGGCGGCGTCCGCGACTACCTGCGCCGGGTCGTCGACGAGGCCCGCGCCACCGGCTACACCGAGACGCTGCTCGGCCGCCGCCGCTACCTGCCGGACCTCAACAGCGACAACCGCCAGCGCCGCGAGATGGCGGAGCGGATGGCCCTCAACGCCCCGATCCAGGGCTCGGCCGCCGACATCGTCAAGATCGCCATGCTGCGGGTGGACGAGGCGCTGCGCGCCGCCGGCCTCACCTCCCGGATGCTGCTCCAGGTGCACGACGAAATCGTGCTGGAGCTGACGCCGGGCGAGCGCGAGCAGGTCGAGGCGATCGTCCGCGAGCAGATGGCCGGCGCCTACCCGCTGCGCGCCCCGCTGGACGTCTCGGTGGGCGTCGGCGCCAACTGGGAGGCCGCCGCGCACTGATCCGGCGGCGCGGTTCTCGGCGGGCTCGGACACGGCTGGTGTCCGAGCCCGCTGCCAGGTTTCCGCGGGCCGTCGCGCAGCGGGGGATGGCAAAGAGCCCCTTGGCTGTCCAGAATGATCCGATGGCCACGCTTGAGACTCCGCGTCTGATCCTGCGCCGCTGGCGCGAGGAGGACGTTGCGCCCATGGCTGCCGTCAATGCCGACCCCGAGGTGATGCGGTGGATCCGGGACGGCAGCGTCCGTGACGAGCAGCAGACCCGCGGCGGGATCCAGGCGTGGGAGAGCGAGTGGGATGCGCAGGGCTTTGGCCTGTTCGCGGTGGAGATCCGCTCCACTGGCGAGCTGGCCGGGTTCACCGGTCTCTCGGTCCCCGGCTTCCTGCCGGAGGTACTGCCGGCGGTCGAGGTCGGCTGGCGGTTGGGGCGCTCCCACTGGGGGCAGGGCTTGGCCACCGAGGCCGCTGCGGCCGCTGTGCGGTTCGCGTTCGAGGAGCGAGGGCTGGAGCGGATCGTCAGCATCACTCAGGTGGGCAACGACGCCTCCGAACGGATCATGACCAAACTGGGGATGCAGCTGACCCGTGAGACCGTCAGTCCCGCCGGCGGTCGGCGAGTGCGGGTGTTCGCGTTGTCGTCGGACCAGTACGCCGCAACAACCACTCGGCACTGAGCTCGGCCATCCGATCGGCGGTCCCGCCGGTGCCTCGGAGTCAACTGCTCACCGTCTCTCCTGCGTCGGCTACCCCGCCGCGTGCGCTGCGCGCGCTGCGTCGGCTGCGTCCGCTACGTCGGCTACGTCGGCTACGTCCGCGCGGTGCAGGAACGCCTCGACGAGGCGGTCGGTGAAGGCCTGGTCCACGGGTTCCGCCGTCACCAGGACGCGGTGGTAGAGCGGCCCCACGAGTTGGTCGATCTCCGCCGCCATGTCGAGTCCTGCGGCGAGCTGGCCGCGTTCCACCGCGCGTTCCAGCGGGAGCCGGTCGCGTCGGCGCTGTTCGTCGAGGTACCCGGACCGCAGGGCGGCGGCGAACGCGGGATCGTGCTGGGCGTGCCCGATGAGGGCCTTGAAGACGGCGCCCGCGTCGGACCGGGTGAGGAACAGGGCCAGTTGGCGCAGGTGGGCGCGCAGGTCCGGGGCCAGGTCGCCGTGGTCCGGCGGGGTCAGGGCTTCGGCCGCGTCCTGGAGGAAGGCGTCCAGGAGGATGTCGGTCTTGGTCTTCCACCAGCGGTAGACGGTCTGCTTGGCGACGCCCGCCCGGGCGGCGATGCCCTCGATGGTGACGCCGGTGAAGCCCTTCTCGACCAGGAGGTCGTCGGCGGCCTCCAGCACTGCCTGCCGGGCCTGTTCGCTGCGGCCGTGCCGGTTGCCGTGGTGGCGTGCCGCCGGTTGTGACCCGGCCGCCGCGGCGGCCGTACTTCCTCGTTCCATGTCTGCCTCCTGGGGCCAGGGTAGGCCAGAACCGCTAGACGCAACGCAACGGTGCGTCTAGTCTAGGCCCATGACACCCACCAACACCCTCGAAGACCCCCGCGTCGCCACCGCCCTCGACCGGATGTTCCGGCACGCCGAGCAGGACGAGGCGACCAGCAGGCGGATCCGGGCGGCGTGGCCCCAGGGCGCCGCGCCCCTCGGCCCGCAGGAGCAGGCCGACGCCAACGCCGAGGTGTACATGCCGATTTCCGCCCAGGGTGGCCGCCTCCTCTACAACCTGATCCGGGCCGTCCGCCCCGCCACCGTCGTCGAGTTCGGCACGTCCTTCGGCATCTCCACGCTCCATCTCGCCGCCGCGGTGCGCGACAACGGGACGGGGCGGGTGATCAGTACGGAACTGAGCGCCGCCAAGGCCGCGGCCGCCCGCCGGACGTTCGCCGAGACGGGGCTGGACGACCTGATCACCGTCCTCGAAGGAGACGCCCGCGACACCCTCGCCGCAGTCGACGGCTCCGCGGACTTCGTCCTCCTCGACGGCTGGAAGGACCTGTGCCTGCCCGTCCTGCGACTCCTCGAACCACGCCTCGCGCCCGGCACCCTCGTCGTCGCCGACGACGTCGACCTGGAGGCCCTCGCGCCCTACCTCGACTACGTCCGCGACCCCCGCAACGGCTACCAGAGCGTCACGTTCCCCGTGGAGGACGGAATGGAGATCAGCTGCCGCCTGTAGACCCGTGTGGCGTCGTGATCAGGTGCGGGTACCGCCTTCTTCGTGGGGGTAGTCCGGTACGACACTGGTCGTGACGCGTGGGCAACTCGCGAATGCCCAGGGAAAAAGGACGCGCGCCACTGCGTCCGGTCAGGCGATCATTGCTGCCATGACGGATGCAACCGGACCGGAGCCGCTGGGCGTGTGCCTCGTGGCCAATGTCGCCCAGGAGACCGGTCACGGCGAAGGCGGGTCGGAGATCCGCAAGGGGCTGAGGCACTTCGCGCCGGGGGCGAAGGTATGGATCGCGCCGCTGGCCTGGGGTGACGGCGGTGACTGTGTCATCGTGGCCGGACGCCACCGGGGCAACAGCCGTCGCTACGTGCGGATCGTGATCAAGAGTCGGTTCCTGGTGAACTTCCGGGTCCATGCCGTCTACAGCCCGGCGCTGGTGCGCGCGTTGACGGAGGCGGAACCCGGCGAGGAGAAGGATTTCGGGGCCCGCCTCCTGTGGGACCAGGAGCAGGCGGAGAGCTGGGCGCGATCCCGGAACGCGCCGAAGACGCGCTGAGGCCGGGCTGGGGCCGGGCTGAGTACGGGTTGAGGGCGGGTTGAGGGCGGCCTGAGGGCGGGGAAGCCGGCGCGCCGGTGGGGCGGCGCGCCGGGAACACCTCCGGGTCAGCCCGCGAGGTGCTCCAGGAGCAGCGGCACGATCCGCTCGGCGTCGGCCTCCGGCAGCCAGTGGGTGGCGCCCTCCAGCGCAACGAACCGGTACGGGGCGCTGACGTGCTTGGCCGTCAGGTCGGCTGCCTCGCGGCCCAGGGCGCGGTCCTCGGTACCCCAGACGAAGAGCGTGCGGACGGTGATCTCGCCGGCCGGCACCCGGAGTTCCTCGTTGATCGCCCGGTACCAGTTGAGCCCGGCCGTCAGCACGCCCGGCTCGGTCAGCCGTCGGACGTTGGACTCGGCCTGGTCCGTCGGCAGCGCGCCCCGGTAGATCGCGCGCAGCCTGGCCGCGTCGTCGGCCAGCATGGCCTGTTCGGCCACGTGCCCCGGCAGGCGGAACTCCCTGATGTACTGAGAGCGTTGGCGCTGGTCGCTGTCGTTGTTCAGGGCCTCGTAGAGCGCCTCGGGGTGCGGGGTGGAGAGCACGGTCAGGCTGTGCAGCCGCTCCGGGTGGGTGGAGGCCAGCGCCCAGGCGACGAGGCCGCCCCAGTCGTGGGCGACCAGGTGGAAGCGCGGCGCGTCCAGGGCGTCGGCGAAGCCCAGCGCGTCCGCGACCAGCAGCTCGACGGAGTAGTCCGCGATGTCCGCGGGGCGGGCGTCGGGGGAGTAGCCGCGCTGGTCCACCGCCACCGCGCGGTAGCCGGCCGCGGCCAGCGCGGTCAGCTCGGCGCTCCAGCAGTCGGCGAACTCGGGGAACCCGTGCAGCAGCAGGACGAGTTCCCCGTCGGCGGGCCCGGCGGCCAGCGCGTCGAAGGTGTGCCGGCCGACGGTCAGGCGGAGGGCAGTGGGCTGGGGTGTCGACATGGGTCAGCTCCTGGTGGCGGTCCGTCAAGAGGACGATCAGATCACAGGGCTGACCAGGCGGGTGCGGCGGGACGACGCGGCGGGCGGTGCGGTGGCCGACGCCGGCGCTCGCCCTTGGCGTGAGGGCCCAGTCGGAGGAAGTCGGCGGGGCCGACTTCCTGCGCCCGGCCCGGCGCTGTGGCCGAGCCTGGCGCCCCGGTCGAGCCGGTCGCTTCGGCCGCTGTGCCCCGCCAGGCCGCCCTCGCAGCCGGTCCGGTGGTTGCGTCGCGCCGTGCGTCGTCGTCGCGTCCGACAGCTGGCGCACCGTCGCGGTCGCGGAAGGCGGCGGCGAAGAAGCCGGCAGCCGAGGCGGGCCCGGCCGACTGGAAGACCGCCGCGGCCGCCCGCTTCCCGGCCGGCCGGCCCGCTCGCGGTGGTGGATGTCGCGCCGTCCGGCCGGGCCCTGGTCGCCTACCTCGCCGACGGCACCCTCGCCCCGGCCGCGCCGTCCGGCCGCACCCTCGCGGATGTCGTGGGGTGGGCGCTGGAGACCAGGCTTGGCTCTCCGCGGCTGCACCAGCATGGCAAGGACGGCGACGCCCTGGTCATCATCTCTGACGCCGACCTGGCGGAGCTCGGCCTGCCGCCGATGGGCCGGGACGAGAAGAAGGAGTTCGTCCAGTGCTTGGGCCAGCTGCCGAAGGGTCACAAGGCCGTCAAGGCGCTGGAGAGGGCTGGCTGGCTGCTCACCCAGCGCGGCCTGGGCCCGTGGGCCAGGGTCTATCGCACCCCCGAGGACGGCAAGCGGGTCTGTGTGCAGTTGTGCATCCCGGCCTGGGGTGCCCTGGCCTCCGGCGGCTGGCAGATCCCCGACGACCCCCCCCGCCCCGGACCTGGACCGCCTTTTCGGCACCTACGCCACCCGCGCCCTCACCCCCCCCCACGGCTCCACCGCCGTCTCAGGCCTGGAGATCGTCACCGCACTGCGCCCGCCGACCCGCGCGGTGCGCACCGAGGCTGGCTGGACGTCCGGCCCGGTGGAGGGCTCCCGGCCCAAGGCCGCGTTCGATCCCTGGATGGACGTCGAGCTGTAGAACCACCTCCCCGGCGGCCCCGTGTCGCCGGAATTGTGACTGAGCACTCCGGTTGGCAAGTTCGCGGTTGATGTGGTGGGTTGAGCGTTCGGCGTTCTTCCTGGTCAAGCAGGTTTGCGAGGCTTCAAAGGTCGTTCCCTTCGCGAACGGCTCTGAGTATCGTCGCTGGTCAGCGCTTTACTCGGCGCGCCAAGTGAAGCGCTCAGTCACGAGTTTCCGTCCGCGCCGGCGTCGGCGGTGATCCGCTATGTGTGGGACCCGGGAGGCGCCGAAGACACGCCACGCTCACATTGTCCGCCCATTGCCGCCGCATTAACCGGACTGATATATTCGGAACTCTAAATTCCCTCTTCGTCTGAATTGGATGACCGTGTCGGATTTATCGTGATTCCGCACTCAAGGCAGGCTCAAATGGTGCGAATTTCCCTTGTCCTTGGCTTTTTTTAGGGTAAGTATCAGGTGTGTCCGGAAGATGCGGACACGGAAATACGCCGAACTCGGAGGGAAAGGAATGCGTAAGGGTATTTCTCAAATGGTAGGCGCTGTCGTCGGGGCGGGGGCGCTGCTTGCGCTGGCGGCTCCGCAGGCGCTGGCGGCTCCGGCATCTGGCCCCAGGCCGGTCCCGGCGTCGGAGACGACGGTGCAGCTTCCGGCTGGGGCGGTGCCGGAGCACTGGACGATCGACCGCAAGGCGCCGGCCGTGAAGCTCCCGATGCCGGAATCGGGTCGGGTCACCGCGTCCCAGGGGGTGCAGGGGTCGCTCGCGGACTCGCCGTGGCTCCAGTCCCGCAACTCGGTGTTCCAGGGGCAGACCTGCGGGACGGACAGGGTGGACATGGTCACCGGTTGGGGACCGATGACCCTGTCGCTGTCCCAGAGCCGTGCGGTGTCCAGCCAGTGGTCGTCGAGCGTGTCGATCGCGGCGTGGAAGGTGTCCGGGACTGTCGGGTTCAGCGTCACGGACACCGCCACCAACACCGAGACCGGCTCGTACGCCGTTCCGGATGGCAAGTTCGGCACGTTGGAGGCTTATCCGCTGTTTGACCACTTCACCTTCGACGTCTACGACACCTCGGTCGGCAACCGCTACGTCGGCGGCGGCGATGCCTTCCACCCGGTAGGCTTCTGCTACAACCACTGGGCCAACTAAGGGACTTCGGCACATGCGGCGATCCAGCGGGCTCGCGGGCGCGGCACTTCTCCTCATAGCAGGCCTCACCGCCGCATGCACCGACGGCGGTACTGTGCCTCAAGGTGGTGATGGGCCGTGGGCCCTGAACGGGCTCGCCGCCGCGCCCATCGGCGCACCCGTCCAGGGCAGTATCGATGCCCCGCCCTCGAAGGGCGCCGCGAAGATCCTGGGGGTCGCAGCGCTCTCGGGTACCGATGTGGTCCTCTCCGTGAGGGATGGAACGTGCCAGGTGGCACTCCTGCCGGACTCGTTGACCGAGCCGACCACCACGGCTCCGACATCGCTCGGTTCGCCCCGGCCGGCTGGCCGCACGGGTTCCTCGGACTCCCATCAGGAATTCCCTGGGAATGTTCTTGAAGGGAAATACACCCTGGCGTCGTCCCAGATTCAGCCCTTCACCTTCGCGACCGTCGGCTGCTCTGAAAAAGCAATGACGGTCAAAATTGAAGGGGCTGGAGAGTCGGCCCAGGTGAAAAAGAAGTCAGGCGATTCGCTGTGGTTCTGGCAGGAGGGCCAAAGCGTGGTGTTGGCCGTGGGTTTTCCCGAGGCCATCCACCGGCCGGCCTCGGAACGCAGCACCTCCTGAAGGAGCACGGTATCTTCTAGCAGGCAGTTGAGGGCGCCCTCAACTGCCTGCGGCCGTAGCAGGCCCACACGCTGCGTCGTCGCCGCGGGCGGTCCGACTGGCGCCGCGCTGCCAGCCTCGACGTCGATCTGACGGGGCGACATTCCCACGACCATCTCGCCCCCGCGTGATCACGCAGAAGATGCCCGGCTCCTTCGCCCAGCGCTTGTACGAGGCCCGCGACGCCGGCGCCCCCCAGGCCCAGCAGGAAGCGATCCTCGCCGAAGCGCTGCGGGACCACTACTTCAAGGACGGCGGCCGCCGGGGCGCGGCCTCGACGTCGAGCTCAACGACGTTGCCTGGATGGACGTCGAGCTGTAGAGGCCACCGCAGCCCGTGCCGCGTTTATGGTCGGGCATCAGAACGGTTTGGCAGGGTGCGCCAGCAGTGCAAGCACGAACCTCAAGAGCATGTGAACTGCTGCCGGGTCGCCAGAATCGTCCGGGCCGGGATCGAGCGTTACGAAACTACTTGCTATGAGGGGAGTGCCCAGAACTCGCAACGACCTGCGGAATCGGGAAAGTTGACAGTTAGTCCCGGACTTCGCACATAACGAGTTCGGAGATGTGGTGATGCGACCGGTATCCCGGTTGGCGTGTCGGTCGTTGAGCCTGGCGTGCCGATATCTCGTTCACGTCGCTCGCGGGTCCACCGTCCACTCTTCGCCGTGGAGATCGCTCCCGTGGTGGAGAGGCGTCTGGGCGCTCTGCCCGCCTCTGCCGAGTTTCTGCGCCGGCTGGACGTGGCCGGGATCGTCGACGAGCTGTGCCCGATCCGTGAGGTCGCGCATCTCACGCATGGCCAGGTGATCGAGGTGCTGGTCGCCAACCGGCTGTCCGCCCCGGCGCCACTGGTCCGTGTGGGCGTCTGGGCCCGGGAATGGGCGGTGGAAGAGGTCTTCGGCGCCGAGCCGGACCTGCTGGGCGACGACCGGCTCGCCCGCGCCCTGGACGCGATCGCCCCGCACCTCGACCAACTGGTCGGCACCGTCGGCGCTCAGGCCAACGCCGAGTTCGGTATCGACGTGTCTCGGATTCACTGGGACATGACCGTGCGCCACGAGGCGCTGAGTAACCGAGCGGGGATGGAAGGGCCCCGCCGCCCGGCTGTCGCAGAAGTCGGGTAGAAGCCGAGGGCAGTCTGACCCGGGAGACGCCGGGGAGGGCGGGAAGCAGCCCCGACAACGACGTGACGCATCGGCACTGCCTGTGCCTACGGGTGGGTTTCGCGGGCGGCTTGGGCTTGGGTGCGGGCGTGGGTGAGGGCGGGTTTGAGGCGGGGGTCGGGGGAGGGGCGGGCTGTGAGGAGTTCGCCGGCGGTGGTGAGGGTGGTCCAGTAGTGGGTGGGGTCGCCGGTGGTGGGGTGGGGTTGGGTGGCGGTGAGGGAGAGGTAGGCGGTGGTGAGGTTGCCGGTGGTGAACCAGCGGGTGAGGCCGTGTTGGTGGCCGGCGCGGATGCTGCCGTGGGCGTCGATGGCGGTGAGGAAGAGTTCGATGACGGCGAGGTCGCGGTCGTCGGGGGTCTTGGGGATGTCGAAGACGCCGAGGGCTTCGAGGAGTTCGCCGGTGTCGTTCTCTGTGCCGGGGCGGGGGTTGGCGAGGAGGGCGTCGTAGCAGTCGTCGAGGCGGCGTTGGGTTTCGGCGGCGGGGATGCCGAGGGCGGTGCAGACGGCGCGGGCTGAGCGCAGGGGCTCGCGGGTGCGGCGGGCGAGGGTGGCGTAGGTGTCGGCGGGGGTGGAGCCGGTGTCGAACAGGTGGCGGGCGGTGAGGGGGAGTCGCATGGTGGGTGCCTGTTCAGACGGTGAGGAGGGTGGACGTGGGGGAGGGTGCGGGGGCGATGAGGGCCCAGACGAACTTGCCGACGCCGCCGGCGCGGGGGCAGCAGCCCCATTTCTCGGCGAGTTCGTTGATGAGGAGGACGCCGCGTCCGTGTTCGTCGTCGGGGGTGGGGGTGTGGAGGGAGGGGCGGCCGGTGCCGGCGTCGTGGACTTCGAGGCGTAGGCGGTCGCCGGTGAGGGCGAAGTGGACCTCGATGAGGCGGTCGGTGGGGGCGTCGGTGTGCTGGACGGCGTTGGCGAAGAGTTCGCCGAGGAGGAGTTCGGCGGTGTCGGTGTAGCGGTCGCCGGTGGGGAGGGCGGCGAGGTAGGCGCGGAGCAACTGCCGGGCGACGGGGGTGGATTCCGTGCGGGAGTCCAGGCGCGCGGCGAACGTTCGGGGGCGGGGCGCGGTACGGATTTTGAGCATGGCGGGGCACCTCAGGGGGCGGATGGGGGCGTGCGAAGGTAGTGCGCAATCACGCTTTGCATTCGAATGATCGCGTTCTGGTGTCAATCATCGAGGTTCCAGAGGTACGGTGATGGCCGAAATCGGGTGCCATGGGCACGTGGTGCGTGAGGGGGCCGGCTGTGGCACATCGGCGGTTCAAGCGGGAGCTGACGGCGAGTTCGGCGGAGCTGTTCGGCGAGGAGCTGCGGTTCTACCGGGAGCTGGCCAGCTACACCCAGGAGGAGCTGGGCAAGCTGCTGCACTGCAGCCGGACGAACATCACCCGGTACGAGACCGGTCAGCGCCGCATGCCGCCGGAGCTGGTGGAGAAGGCCGACGAACTGCTCAACACGGGCGGTGCGTTGAGGCGGATCTGGGGGAGGGTGGACTGGAACGCCGGGATTGAACATCCGGACTGGTTTCAGAGTCACGTCGACATGGAATCCGAGGCCGTGGCTGCGAGGATCTTTCAGCTGGCCGTCGTGCATGGCCTCCTGCAGTGTCGCGAATACGCCGAATCAGTCCTGGCGGTCAGCGATGCGGCTGGGAAGCCCAAAGTGATCGAAGAGCGAGCGGCGGCTCGATTGGCGAGGCAGCGGCGGTTCCTGGAGTTGGATGGGCCGACTCTGCTGGTGATTCTGGACGAGAGCGCCATCCGAACTGTTGTCGGCGGGCCAAAGGTGATGAGGCGGCAGATGCAGCACCTGCTGGACGTTTCGAGACTTCCGAACGTGATCGTCCAGGTTGTGCCATTCACGCGTCGACCGGCCAATGCTGACAAGTCCATGGTGATGCTGGAGATGCCCGACGGCCGCACCTGCGTCTACTCCGAGAGCCTCGATCGCGGGCACTCCAGCGATGATCCGGCGATCGTTGTGCGGCATCGGTGGAGCTATGATCTGCTCCACGAGGCGGCACTGCCAGTAGCCGACTCGCTCGCGCTGATCGCCGACGCGCTGGAAGGGTTCAGAGATGACGAGGAACGAGCTCGACTCGACAGTCTGGCGCAAGAGCAGCTACAGCGGAAGCAACGGCGGAGACTGCATCGAGGTGGCCCCCGGATTCCCCGGCCTCGTCCCCGTGCGTGACTCCAAGGACCCGCACGGGCCGGTGCTCGTCTTCCCGGCCTCGGCCTGGACGTCCTTCCTCTCCTTCGTCCAGGCCGGTGACTTCCCGGAGCGGTGACCCGCTGCTGCCGGGGGCGCGTCGCCTTCCGCGTGCGCCTTCCGTAGCCTGAAACGCGCCTTCTGACCAGGCGAAACGCGGATCGGTCCCTACGCTGGGTGTCGGCCCGCCAGCCCCGTCGAAGGACCGCGTATGCGCCGCTCCCGTCTCATGCTGTCCCTGGCCCTGTCCGCCGTGACTGCCTCCGCCCTCGTCGCCGCCGACGCCGCGCCGGACGGGCCGGTCCCGTCGGTCAGCCTGCCGGTGCTCCGCGACCCGCAGGCCCAGCAGAAGCTCCACCGCATGACGGACCCGGTGCAGGACTGGGTGGAGTCCGGCGACCCGGCGGCGGACGGCTACGCCGGGACCGTGATCGACGCGTCGAACCAGCACGCCGACGTCTACTGGAAGGGCGAGGCCCCGGCCGAGGTCCGGGCGCTGCTCGACGCGAACGCCGGCCCCGGCTACACCGTCGACGTCCACCAAAGCCCTTACTCCCGTGCGGAGATGCGCGCCGCGATCGACCGGTTCACCGCCGCTGTGGCGCCCGAGGCGTGGACGTCGATCGGCCCGCAGGAGGACGGCACCGCCATCGCGATCACGTACGTGCCGACGAAGGCGACCCGGCCGACCGGCGGCGCCACGACCGAGCAGGCGTACTCCCGGACGGCCGCCGAGATCGCCGGGATGCCGGTGACGGCCACCGTCGAGGGCATCCCGGCAGCGCTGTCCGGCAGCCGGCACTCCGACAGCGCGCCGTACTACGCGGGCGCCGAGGTCAACACCGGCAAGGCCTCGTTCTGCTCGACCGCGTTCAGCGGTTGGAAGGACAGGACGAAGGTGCTGCTGACCGCCGCACACTGCGGCGCCGGCCGGTACTACAACGGCACCAACGGCTACATCGGCGACCTGTACGCGATCGGCGACGGTTTGGACGTCGGCATGATCGCGATCAACGGCGGCGGCGCCGGCCGGTTCTACGACGGCGCCTGGTCGGACAGCGGCGGTTCGTCGCGACGCACGTACGGGATCGGACGCAACAACGTGGGGGACCTCGTCTGCCTCAGCGGCGCCCAGTCGGGGT
Source organism: Kitasatospora sp. NPDC091276 (assembly GCF_040684355.1). Lineage (NCBI taxonomy): Bacteria > Bacillati > Actinomycetota > Actinomycetes > Kitasatosporales > Streptomycetaceae > Kitasatospora > Kitasatospora sp. NPDC091276. The sequence continues at coordinate 190,239 of NZ_JBFBFU010000006.1, forward strand.
GGAAGTGCGACGTGGAGGTCAAGAAGGTCGATGTCGAGACGACGAACGACGAGGGGACGAAGATCAAGCCGGTGGACATCGCGGAGTCGAAGGGTGGTGACCGACGGGCGATCGGCGCGAAGGGTGACAGCGGCGGCCCCGCACTCGCCAACCCGTCCGGCGCGAACGGCGACATGGAGGCTCGCGGCGTGATCGTGGCCGGAAGGTCGGAGGTCGGTTGCCCGGCTGGATCGACGGCTCACTCGACGACCTGCTACGCGCAGGTGCTCTACGTGCCGATGACGCCGGTGGTGAACCAGATGGGCTTCTCGATCTCCTGACGGCAGCGCGAGCCGGGAATCCCGACCCCGCCGAGGAGGAGTGTCAGTTCCGCGGGTTGAGGCGGCGGGTGGGCTCCGCTGTCGACGGGTCCTCGGGCCAGGGGTGGCGGGGGTAGCGGCCTCTCAGCTCTGCGCGGACGGCGCGGTAGCCGTTCTGCCAGAAGCTCTCCAGGTCGCCGGTGACGGCGGCGGGGCGGCCGGCGGGGGAGAGCAGGTGAATGGTCAGCGGGACGCGGCCGGCGGCCAGGGCAGGGGTCTTGGTCCAGCCGAAGAGTTCCTGCAACTTGACGGCCAGCACCGGGCGTTCGGTGCTGTAGTCGACGCGTATCTTCGAGCCGGACGGCACGGTGATGCGTTCGGGGGCCAGCTCGTCCAGGCGGCCTGCCTCGCCGGTGGACCAGGGCAGCAGGCGTTGCAGGGCGGCGGTCGTATCGATGCGGGCGAGGTCGGCGCGGCGACGGGCGCGGGAGAGTTCGGGCTCCAGCCATTCGTCGGCGCGTTCCAGCAGCGCGGCGTCGGAGACGTCCGGCCAGGGGTCGCCCATGGCGGTGTGGAGGAAGGCGAGGCGTTCGCGCAGGCCGGAGGGGAACGTCAGCAGGGTGCTGATGCCCTCGCGGGCCAGGCCTTCGAGGATGGCGGTGCGGACGAGGGCCCGGTCGGGGCGGCTGAGCGGCTTCTCGGCGAGTTCGATCGCGCCCAGCGACTCGACCCGGCGGGAGACGACCTCGTCGCGGCGGGTGTCCCAGTGGACCTCCTCGCGGGATTCGAGCAGCGAGGCACCGGCAAGCCGGGCGGTGTCCTCGTCCAGTGCCGCAGCGTGCAGGATGCGGGCGGAAGGGGAGCCGGCCGGGCGGTCGGCGACTGCGATGGCGAGCCATGGCAGTGCGCCGAGCGCGGTGCCGGGCGCGAGTTCGGCCGCCGTCCCGGAGGCCATCAGGTACGGGCTTCGCTCGCCGGGGGCGGGGCGTTCGACCCGGGCGCGGGCGATGCGTTCGGGGAAGGCGAGGGCGACGACGAGGCCGGCGGCGGTCGTGTCGGGCAGCTGAGTGGCGGGTTCGGAGCCGGTGGCGCGCAGCAGGCGGCGGACTTCCTCGCGCCAGCGGCCGGCGTAGGGGTCGTTGGCGGAGCGGACCGCCCGCCAGACCGCGCCGAGGTCGTCGCCGAGGGCGCGCGGCGGTTCCTCGGAGAGCAGGGCGACCACCTCGGCCGCTCGACGGGCGCCGACGGCAGGGGCGCCGTCGACGAGCGCGCGCCCCAGCCGGGGGTGCAGCCCGGTGCGGGCGAGGCGCACGCCGCGCGGGGTGGCCCGGCCGTCGGCATCGACGGCGCCGAGGGCCTGGAGGGTCTGCCGGGCGGCGGCCATCGCCCCGGCGGGCGGGGCGTCGGGCAGGGCGAGGCCGGTGGCGTCCGGGTCGCCCCAGCAGGCGGCCTGGAGAGCGAACGCGGTGAGGTCGGCGAGGGCGATTTCCGCTGTGGGGAAGCGGGCGGCGAGGGCGTCCTCGGCCTCGTTCCAGCAGCGGTACACGGTGCCGGGGGCCTCGCGGCCCGCACGGCCGGCGCGCTGGCGGGCGGCGGCGAGCGAGGCGCGGACGGTGACCAGGCCGGCCAGGCCGCGGGCGTGGTCGGTGCGCGGTTCGCGGGCGAGCCCGGCGTCGACCACGATCCGCACGCCGGGCACGGTGAGCGAGGACTCGGCGACGGCGGTGGCGAGCACGACGCGGCGGCCGTCCGAGGGGGTGAGGGCGGCGTCCTGGACGGCCTGCGGGGCGCGGCCGTGGAGTTGTAGTACGTCCGCCGCCACGGTGGACAACTGCCCGGCGACACGGCTGATCTCGCCGACGCCGGGCAGGAAGCAGAGCACGTCGCCCGCCTGCTCGGCGAGCGCCCGCCGGACGGTGGCGGCGACGTGGTCGAGCAGCGCCGGGTCGACCCGGGTGCCGTGGGCGGGCCGGACGGCGCGCGGCGGCGGTGCCCACACCGTCTCGACCGGGTGGGAGACCCCGTGCGCCTCCACCACCGGCGCGCCGCCGAGGAGTTCGGCCCAGGCCGCGGTGTCGGAGGTGGCCGAGGCGCAGACCAGCCGCAGTTCGGGCCGCAGTGCCGCCCGGACGTCGAGGAGGAACGCGAGCGCGGTGTCGGCGTCCAGGTGCCGTTCGTGGCACTCGTCCAGGACGACCACGTCCACTCCGGGCAACTCCTGGTCGCGCTGGAGCCGTTGCAGCAGCACCCCGGTGGTGACCACCTCGACCACCGTCTCCGGGCCGACGCGACGGTCCCCGCGCACGGTGTAGCCGACCCGCCCGCCGACCGCCTCGCCCAGCAGCCAGGCCATCCGCCGGGCGGCGGCCCGGACGGCGAGCCGGCGCGGTTCGGCGACCAGCACGCGAAGCGTCGGACGCCCGGGATCGAGCAGACCGGCGAGCGCGAGCGGCACCAGGGTCGTCTTGCCGGTGCCGGGCGGGGCGGCGAGGACGGCGGTGCCCGGCCCGTCCAGCGCGTCGTGCAGTGCGGGCAGGGCGCTGCGGACGGGCAGTTCGCGCCAGGCGGGGTTCGGCGAGGCGGGGTTCGGCGAGGCGGGGTCGGGCAAGGCGGGGTTCGGCAAGGCGTCAGCCCCGCTCGGCGACGAAGATCGCGGTGCCGGGGATCAGCCGCCCGCGCAGCGGGGACCAGCCGCCCCACTCCTGCTCCAGGCCGACCGGCCACTCGGGCTCGACCAGGTCGGTCAACCGGAAGCCGGCGCCGACGAGTTCGCGGACCCGGTCGCCGATGGTGCGGTGGTGCTCGACGTAGCTGGCACGGCCGTGCTCGTCCTCCTCGACGTAGGGGGTGCGGTCGAAGTAGGAGGAGGCGGCGGTGAGGCCCTCGACGCCGGGCTCGTCGGGGAAGGCCCAGCGGATCGGGTGGGTGACGGAGAACACCCAGCGGCCGCCGGGGCGCAGCACCCGGTGCACCTCGCGCATCAGGGCGGCGGTGTCGGCGCTGAACGGGACGGCGCCGTAGGCGGAGCAGGCGAGGTCGAAGGAGGCGTCGGCGAAGGGCAGGACGGCGGCGTCGGCCTGGACGACGGCGACGGGGGTGGCGCCGCGGCCGAGGTCGATCCGGCGGGAGTGCTGGAGTTGGCGGTGGGAGATGTCCAGGGCGACGGGGCGGGCGCCGCGGCCGGCCAGCCAGCGCGAGCACTGGGCGGCGCCGGCGCCGATCTCCAGCACGTCCTTGTCCGCGACCTCGCCGAGGAGGTGGGCGTCGGCCTCGTCGAGGCCTTCGGGGCACCAGGTGAAGCGGTCGTCGCCGAGGAACTCCCCGTGCTCGTCCTGGTACTCGTCGGCGTTGCGGTCCCACCAGTGCCGGCTGGCCCGGCTGCTCTCCCCGGTGCCGGCCGCGCGCCGTACCGCGTCGTCGCCGTCGCCGTCAAGATCATGCAGGTCGGACTGGGGGGTGGTGGCCACGGTGATAATGCCCATCGCGTAGGGTGTGGAGTGCGGAAGCGCCGCTGCCGAGACCGGGCCCGTCAAGGACCCGATCCTGGTGGTGGCATCCGGGGAAGGGCCCCCTTCGGGCGCCACCGCAAGGTGCGCAATCGGAGGATATGGCCTGATCCATACCGGGCTCCACCGTCTTGCCGCTCTTGGCGTTGACCGTGCCTGGCCGTCCCCGTATGCTACAAGTTGCGCTGCGGGCCTGCGCGCCTCAGACGGAGCAGGTCGCGCTCGCATCTGTCGAAGACCCCACGGTCGCAAGACGGACGCCGGATTTCTCGCTGTGCGGGAATGCCGGTGCGCCGTGTTCTTGGCTGTCCGGCTTTCGGTGGGAGCGATACGGGCCCCCCGCGTGGCATTACCTACGACTTTCATGTCCGTACCGGAGCCCTTTTCCTAATGACGAGCCCCACCGACTCCTCCCTCAGCACCACCCCGCAGGTCGCGGTCAACGACATCGGCGACGCCGAGGCGTTCCTCGCCGCCATCGACGAGACCATCAAGTACTTCAACGATGGCGACATCGTCGAGGGCGTCATCGTGAAGGTCGACCGTGACGAGGTCCTCCTCGACATCGGTTACAAGACCGAGGGCGTCATCCCGTCCCGCGAGCTCTCGATCAAGCACGACGTCGACCCGCACGAGGTCGTCGCCGTCGGTGACAACATCGAGGCCCTGGTTCTCCAGAAGGAGGACAAGGAGGGTCGTCTCATCCTGTCCAAGAAGCGCGCTCAGTACGAGCGTGCCTGGGGCACGATCGAGAAGATCAAGGAAGAGGACGGCATCGTCACCGGTACCGTCATCGAGGTCGTCAAGGGTGGTCTCATCCTCGACATCGGCCTCCGTGGCTTCCTGCCGGCCTCGCTCGTCGAGATGCGCCGCGTCCGCGACCTCCAGCCCTACGTGGGCAAGGAGCTCGAGGCCAAGATCATCGAGCTGGACAAGAACCGCAACAACGTGGTCCTGTCCCGCCGTGCCTGGCTGGAGCAGACCCAGAGCGAGGTCCGCCAGACCTTCCTCACCACCCTGCAGAAGGGCCAGGTGCGCTCCGGCGTCGTCTCCTCGATCGTCAACTTCGGTGCCTTCGTGGACCTGGGTGGCGTCGACGGCCTGGTGCACGTCTCCGAGCTGTCCTGGAAGCACATCGACCACCCGTCCGAGGTTGTCGAGGTCGGCCAGGAGGTCACCGTCGAGGTTCTCGACGTTGACATGGACCGCGAGCGCGTCTCCCTGTCGCTGAAGGCGACCCAGGAGGACCCGTGGCAGCAGTTCGCCCGTACCCACCAGATCGGCCAGGTCGTTCCGGGTAAGGTCACCAAGCTGGTTCCGTTCGGTGCGTTCGTCCGCGTGGACGAGGGCATCGAGGGTCTGGTCCACATCTCCGAGCTGGCCGAGCGCCACGTGGAGATCCCGGAGCAGGTCGTCCAGGTCGGCGACGAGATCTTCGTCAAGGTCATCGACATCGACCTCGAGCGTCGCCGCATCAGCCTGTCGCTCAAGCAGGCCAACGAGGCGCTGGGTGCCAACCCGGCCGAGGTCGAGTTCGACCCGACCCTGTACGGCATGGCCGCCTCGTACGACGACCAGGGCAACTACATCTACCCGGAGGGCTTCGACCCCGAGGCGAACGACTGGCTGGCCGGCTTCGAGAAGCAGCGTGAGGAGTGGGAGCGCCAGTACGCCGAGGCGCAGTCCCGCTTCGAGCAGCACCAGGCCCAGGTCATCAAGAGCCGTGAGGCCGACGCCGAGGCCGCTGCCGAGGGTGGCGACGCCGTCGCCGCCGCTGCCGGTGGCTCCTACTCGTCCAGCAGCGACGAGGGCTCCGGCGCTCTCGCCTCGGACGAGGCCCTGGCGGCCCTGCGCGAGAAGCTGGCGGGCGGCCAGAGCTGAAGCTCTGACCCGCTGCCAGTACCTGGCGCATAGCTGAACGGTGGGCCCCACCCGGAGAGATCCGGGTGGGGCCCATTTCGTTTTCCGCCTTTGGCCGGGGCCTTTTGCTTCACGTTCTTTCGTTTTTCGCCTTCACTTATTTGTGGTTTATGTGAAGGAATTTTGTGAGATGTGGCTCATTGTCCGCCTATAGGTCGAACATCGGGTTGCACCTACATTGAGGGGAGCTGCCCGAAAGGCCTCCTTGATGCGCAACGCTCCCACCGCTGCCGGCGACCCCGCGGTCCCCGGGCGGCTCGCCGCCCTCGGCCGGTTCTGCTTCCGCCACCGCCGCTGGGTGCTCGGCCTCTGGGCCGTCGTCCTGGTCGTGGGCGTGCTGATCGGCGGCCGGGTCTTCGAAGGAACGGTGGCCGGCGCCTCCTCCGCCACCGCCGAAGCCGACCGGGGCAACGCGGTGGTCGCCGCGACCGACCCGGCCCGCGGCACCGTCACCGCCGTCGTGGACGGGAAGCCGGTCGACGACCCGGCCGTACGGGCCGCCGTCACCAAGGCCACCGCCGACCTCGCCGCCCTCCCCGGCGTCTCCTCCGCGCTCGACGCCTACGGCACCGGCCCGGCGCCCGCCGCACTGCGCTCCGCCGACGGCACCGCGAGCCTGGTCACCGTACGGATGGCCGACACCAGCAGCTCCGCCCAGGCCGACGCCGTCACCCAGCGCCTCGCCGCGCTGAACGGCGAGGCCGGCGCCCACGTCACGGTCGGCGGGGACCTGGTGCTCCAGGACGAGGTCAAGAAGCAGACCGAACAGGACACCCGCTTCGGCGAGATGGTGACGCTGCCGCTCACCCTGATCGTCATGGTGCTGGTCTTCGGCGGCCTCGCCGCGGCCAGCCTGCCGGTGATCGGCGCGGTCGCCTCGGTGGGTGGCGCGCTGCTGGCCATGTTCGGTTTCAGCCGGATCATGGACATCGACACCAGCGTGCTGCCGATCGCCACCGTGCTCGGGCTCGGGCTCTCGATCGACTACGCGCTGCTCATGGTGAACCGCTTCCGGGAGGAACGCGGGCACGGCGCGGGCATCGCCGCCGCCGTCGAACGCACCGCCGCGACCGCCGGGCGCACCGTCGCCTTCTCCGGCCTCACCGTCGCCGTCGCGCTCTCCGGCCTGTTCGTGTTCACCAGCCCGGTGCTCGGCGCGGTCGCCGCCGCCGGGGTGAGCGTGGTGGTGATCGCGGTCGCCGCCGCGCTGACCCTGATCCCCGCGCTGCTCGGCTTCGCCGGCTCCCGGATCAAGGCGCCCGCCGCGCCCGTCCCCGACGAGGGCTTCTTCAGCCGGACCGTCCGCCGGGTCGGCAAGCGGGCGGTGCCGGTCGCGCTCGCCTGCGTCGCCCTGCTGATGGCCGCCGGCGCGCCCTTCCTGCACGCCGACATGCGCAACTCCGGCGCCGCCGTGCTGCCCGCCTCCTCGGCCGGGCGGCAGGTCGCCGACGCCGTCGACCAGCGCTTCCCGCAGGCCGCGGCCGCGCCGATCACCGTCGTCGTCGAGGGCGGCGCGCCCGTCGCCCAGGCGTACGCGGACGACGTCGTCGCCGAGCTGCCCGGGGTCGCCGGGGTGCGGGCGGTGACCCCGGTGAGCGACTCGGTGTCCACCGTCGACGTGCTCGTCCACGGCGACCCGCAGGGCCACCAGGCCAAACAGGTCGTCCAGGAACTGCGGGCCGACCGCGGCGGGCTGAAGACCTACGTCACCGGCGGCGCGGCCTCGGTCGTCGACTTCGAGGACGAGCTGATGTCGCGGGGCCCCTGGGCGCTCGGGCTGGTCGCGGTCGGCACGCTGGTGCTGCTCTTCCTGATGACCGGCTCGGTGGTGATGCCGGTCAAGGCGCTGCTGATGAACCTGCTGTCGCTGGGCGCCTCGCTCGGCGCGCTCACCCTGGTGTTCCAGGACGGGTACTTCAGCGGGCTGCTCGGCTTCAGCCCCACCGGCGGGCTGGAGACCTTCATCCCGGTGCTGGTCTTCGCCTTCGCGTTCGGGCTGTCCATGGACTACGAGGTGTTCCTGCTCGCCCGGATCAAGGAACTGCGGGACAAGGGACACGGCTGCACCCGGGCGGTGGAGCTCGGGGTCCAGCGCAGTGGCCGGATCATCACCTCGGCGGCGCTGTTGATGGTGATCGTGTTCGCCGGGTTCGCCCTCGGGGACATGCTCATGGTCAAGCAGATGGGCATCGCGCTGGCCGTCGCCGTCGCGGTGGACGCCACCCTGGTGCGCTGCCTGCTGGTGCCCGCCGCGATGAGCCTGTTCGGCGAGTTCAACTGGTGGGCGCCCGCCCCGCTGCGGCGCCTGCACCGGCGCTTCGGGCTGAGCGAGCACGTCGAACTGCCGACCGTCGGCGCGACGGCCGTCCCGGCTCCGCGGCCGGAGGCCAGGGACCTGGTGGGTTCAGCGCAGTCGGCGCAGTAGGTCGACGCCCGCCCTCAGGGTCAGCCGCTCCTCCGGGGTGAGGCGGGCCTCGATGGCGGTGGCGATCCGCTGCTCCCGGCGGGCGCGCTGCTCCAGCAGGGCGGCGCGGCCCGCTCCGGTCGCGGTGACCAGCAGTTTCCGGCCGTCGGTGGGGTGGGGCTGCTGGGTGACGAGCCCGGCCTCGGTCAGCAGGGCGACGGTGCGGGCCATCGACTGGTGGCGGACGCGCTGGTGCTCGGCGAGTTCGGCGACGGTGCAGGCGCGTTCGTCGCGGACGAGGACGCCGAGGACGCCGGCCTGGTTCTGCGGCAGCTCGTCGTCCGGGCGCAGGGAGCGGACCAGGTCGCCGATGGCGGCGCGCAGCTCGGCGGCGAGTTCGAGGGTTTCGGGAGCCGGACTGTTCATGGGAGAAGCCTACCGGGAACCTCCACAGCAAAACTGTACAGTCATGCTGTATGGTCTGCCGCATGAGGATCACCAAGTTCGGACACGCCTGCGTACGCCTGGAGCACGACGGGACGACCGTCGTCGTCGACCCCGGGGCGTTCACCGACCCCGCCGCGCTGACCGGGGCCGACGCCGTCCTGATCACCCACGAGCACATGGACCACTTCGAGGAGGCCCGGCTGCGCGCCGCCCTGGAGGCCGACCCGGCCCTGCGGGTGTGGACCAACAGCGCGGTGGCCGCCCGACTGGACGGGGTGGCGCAGCGCGTCGCCGTGGTCGGCGAGGGCGACGCCTTCGAGGTCGGAGGGGTCGGGGTGAGCGTGCACGGCGAGTGGCACGCGGTCATCCACCGGGACATCCCGCGGGTGAAGAACATCGGCTTCCTCTTCGACGGCCGGCTGTTCCACCCCGGCGACGCCTTCACCGTGCCGCCGCACTCGGTGGACACCCTGCTGCTGCCGCTCGCGGCGCCGTGGAGCAAGGCCGGTGAGGTCGTCGACTACGTCCGGGAGGCCGCCCCGCGGGTGGCGGTGCCGGTGCACGAGGCGACGCTGAGCCCGATCGGGCACATGATCGCCACCCGGCTGCTCGGGCCGGACGGGCCGGGCACGGGCGCGGAGCTGACCGTGCTCGGCGAGGGCGAGAGCCTGGAGCTGGGCTGACGGTGCCGGGGGGCGGGGCCGGACCGGTGCTGGTTGCGTGATGGTCGGCCGCTGGTCCCTGCGGTCCGGGCGCCGGTAGCCTGACGCCATGCTGAAGATCGGACTGACGGGTGGCATCGGCGCCGGCAAGAGCGAGGTGTCCCGGCTCTTCGCCGCCCACGGCGCGGTGATCGTGGACTCCGACGTGATCGCCCGCGAGGTGGTCGCGCCCGGGACGGACGGTCTGGCGGCCGTGGCCGCCGAGTTCGGGCCGCGGGTGCTGCGCGAGGACGGCGCGCTCGACCGCCCGGCCCTCGGCGCGATCGTGTTCGCCGACCCGGCGCGGCTCCAGGCACTGAACGCGATCGTCCACCCGCTGGTGCGCGCCCGGTCCGCCGAACTGGAGGCCGCGGCCGCGCCGGACGCGGTGGTGGTGCACGACGTGCCGCTGCTCGCGGAGAACGGCCTCGCCCCGCTGTACGACCTGGTCGTGGTGGTCGACGCGGCCGACGACGTGCGGGTGGAGCGGCTGGTGCGGCTGCGCGGGATGGCCGAGGACGAGGCCCGGGCCCGGATGGCCGCGCAGGCCTCGCGGGCGGACCGGCTGGCGATCGCCGACGTGGTGATCGACAACGGCGGGCCGCTGGAGGCGCTCGCGGCGCGGGTCGACGAGGTGTGGGCGGAGCTGGTGAAGCGCGCCGCCGCTGCCTGAGGTTCAGGCGGCGGTCAGCGGCAGACGGGCCCGGACGGCGAAGCCGCCCTCGGTGGTGGGGCCGGCGTGCAGGGTGCCGCCGAGGTCGTCGGCGCGGGTGCGCATGCCGTCCAGGCCGTGGCCGCCGGAGGGCAGCCGGAGCCCGTCCGGGTCGGCCGCCGTGGCGGGGGAGTTGACGATGTCGAGGCGCAGCCCGTCCGGGTGGACCTCGACGGTGACGGCGACCTCGGCGGCCGGGGCGTGCTTGTGGGCGTTGGTCAGGGCTTCCTGGACGATCCGGTAGGTGGCGTACTGCACGGCCGGTCCGGGTGCGGGCAGTCCTTCGGCGGGGCCGGTGAGGGTGAGGTCGACGGCGAGTCCGGCCTGGCGGGACTCCTCGACCAGGGCGGGCAGTCCGTGCAGTGAGGGGCCCTGGTCGGAGGCCGGGGTGAGGACGCCGAGCAGGCCGCGCAGCTCGGTGAGGGCCTGGAGGCCGAGAGCGCGGATCAGGCCGAGGGTCTCCCGGACGGCGGTCGGGTCGTCGGCGGCCGCGACCTGGCAGGCGCCCGCGTGCAGGGTGATGAGGGAGACGCGGTTGGAGACCACGTCGTGCATCTCCCGGGCGAGCCGGGCGCGTTCGGTGGCGGCGGCGCGCTCCTCGGCGTACCGGCGGGCCGCCTCCAGCAGCCGGTTGCGTTCGGCGAGCGCGGCGACGGCGCGGGCGCGATGGTGGGCGGTGAGGCCGAGGGCGAGCGGGACGGCGCCGAAGACCAGCGGGTCCTCGGCCAGGTTGGCGAGGGCGGAGAGGCTGCTGACGTCCCCGAGGTCCATGGGGAGGAGCAGGCGCACCCCGGCCAGCACGGCCAGGACGGCCGTCACCCGGGTGGCGCCGCGCCGCGTGGCCAGCCCGTAGAGGGCGACGGCGAGCGGGAGTTGGCCGCCCAGCAGGGTGACGGCGGCGACGGCCGCCGGGTACCGCAGGCGGGCGGCGAGGGCGAGCGCGCCGGCCGCCACCAGGCCCGCGTTGAGCGGTGCCGAGGTGGTCGGCCCGATGTCGGGGTCGCCCGCGGCGAGCGGGACGAGCACCAGCAGCACCAGGACGGTCGGCCCGAGCGCGACGACCGGGCCGGGCAGGCGCAGCGGCGGGCCCGGCAGCGGTACCGCGGCGAGGGCGGAGTCCAACTGGTCGGCGGGGTGGGTCCGGTGGGCCGCGCCGGCGTGCTGGGCGGTGTGGGGCTGGTGGGCGGCGTCGGCTTGGTGGGCGGCGTCGGGCTGGTCGGTGGACGGGTGGTGCTGGTGACGGGTGGGGTCCAACCGGCCGGTGGGGCGCCGGAGTCGGGGCCGCTGCTGGGTGGGCTGGCGCATGGGGGCATGCTCGCACACCCCGTCCGGCCCGGGGTGGCGAGCGGGCCGCAGTGGCCGGGAACAGCCTGGAATTCGCCTTCCCGGGAAGGGATCATGGTCGGATGGATGATCGTTTCTCTCCCGAGCCGCCGACCGTCGTCCGGCTGCCGCAGTACACCCGCGCCGACCATGACGAGATCCTCGGCCCCGGCGACGACCCGTACGGCGTCGCCTACACCGGACTGACCTGGCTGCCCAAGGACATCCACTTCGGCATCCGGGCCGCCGACGGCCGGCTCGTCGCGCACACCGGCCTGGTGCCGCTCCCGCTCACCGTCGGCGGCACCGACCTGGCGGCGATCGGTGTCGGCGGCGTCGCCGTCGCCCCCGACCGGCGCGGCGCCGGCCTCGCGCGGGCCGTGGTCCGGGCCGCCCTCGGCCACGCCCGCACCCTCGGCCACCGCCACGCGCTGCTGTTCTGCCGCCCGCCGCTGGCCACGTTCTACCGGGGGCTCGGATTCCGCGAGGTCGCGGAGGAGGTGACGGTGGAACAGCCCGAGGGGCGGTTGGCGGTGATGCCGCTGCGCAGCATGTGGGCGCCGCTGGCGGAGGGCGCCGGGTGGCCGGAGGGGCCGGTGCGGTTGCGTTCGCTGCCGATGTGACGTGCCCTGTGGGGATGGGGGCGGGGGCGGGTTCTGGGCGGGGTCACTCCGGCCAGGCGGAGTTCTCGATCACGGCGACGAAGTCGGTCCGCTCGAAGTACGGGTCGAAGTGGGCGAGGACGTCCGCCTTGACGTTGCCGAAGGCGGTCTCCGGCTTGGGCGCGACGCCGTCGTGGAAGGCGCGCAGGATGCCGCGCTTGAAGTCCGGGCGCGGATGGGCGGCGACCACGGCGTCCCGGTCGGCGGCGGCGAGGTCCGCGTACCCGATGCCGAGCACGTCCAGCTCCACGCCGGCGGTGGTCAGCGCGATCTCCGGCTCCAGGAACTCCGGGATGCCGGGCGTGGTGTGCAGGGCGATCGCCTCCCACACCAGGCGCACCCGCCGCTCGTCCACCCCGTGCCCGCGCAGGAACGCGGCGGCGACCTCGGCGCCGTCCACCTCGAAGCGCCGACCGGAGGCGTGGTGCTCGGGGCCCAGGCCGAGATCGTGGAACATCGCGGCCAGGTACAGGAGTTCGGGATCGAAGTCGAGCCCCCGGCGGCGCCCCTGGAGGGCGCCGAACAGGTAGACCCGGCGGGAGTGGTGGTACAGCAGCTCGGTGGTGGCGTCCCGGACCAGCTCGGTGGCCTCGGCGGCGAGGCGGCTGTCGGGGATCCGCACCCCGGCGATCTCGGTGGCGGTCATGCGGTGGCCTCCAGGGCGGTGGTGCTCGGGTCGGTGCCCGGGACGGTGGCGGTCGGTACGGCGGCGGTTCGGTCGGCAGGGGTCGGGTCGGTCAGGTCGGTCGCGGTCGGCGAGCCCGCCGCGTGGGCGACGGCGGCGCCGGCCAGCGCGCGGATCATGGCGTGCGCCCGGGTGCCGTCGCCGGACAGCTCCGGCTGGAAGAGCGAGGCGAGGAAGAACGGGTGGTCCGGCAGTTCCAGGACTCGCACCTCGCCCGCGCCGTCCGCGCCGCTGAACCGCAGCCCGTGCGCGCGCAGTCGGTCCAGGTAGTCGGCGTTGAGGCCGTACGCGCAGTGGTAGCGCTCCAGGGTGCGGGTGGTGCCGAGGACGCGCTCGGCGAGCGTGCCGGGGATGATCGCGACCGCCCCCTCGTGGCCGACCAGGGAGCAGGCCAGCGGCACGATCACCTGCTCGTCCCGCTCCGGGTGCTCCTCGCCGTGGACGGCCCCGCCGAGGCCGCAGACGTTGCGGGCGTACTCCAGCACCGCGTGCTGGAACCCGGCGCAGGTGCCGAGGAAGGGGATGCCGCGCTCGCGGGCCGTCCGGACGGCGGCCAGCGCGCCCGCCTCGCTGCGGTAGGGGCTGCCGGGGAGCAGCCAGACGGCGTCGAAGCCGTCCAGGGCGCCGGGCGCCCCGGCGTCCTCGGTGGGGATCCAGTAGGCGTCCAGGACGAGCTGCTCGCGCTCGGCGAGGGCGTCGAGCAGGCCGGGGATGCGGGCGTGCGAGCGGACGGCGGGGGAGCGGTCGCCGACCAGGGCGATCCGCGGGGTGAGGTAGGTCATGGGACTATCCTGACCCCGCACCCGAGATCAGCGCCAACGATGATTTCTTACCCCTCGATCAGAAGAGTTGATGACTGCCGTGGATCCGCAGCAGCTGCGCACCTTCGTCACCGTCACCCGCCTCGGCTCCTTCTCCGAGGCCGCGCGGGAACTCGGCTACACCCAGTCCGCGGTCTCCCAGCAGATCGCCGCCCTGGAGGCCGACCTCGGGACTGGCCTGCTCAGCCGCCGCCCGGTCGGCCCGACCGAGGCCGGCCTGCGGCTGCTGGAGCACGCGGCGCCCCTGCTGGTCCGGCTGGAGGCGGCGCGCGCCGACGTCGCACGCCTGGCCGGTGCCCCGAGTGCCCGGCTGGTGCTCGGTGCCACCCCGCTGGCAGTCGGAGCGACCCTGGGGCGCGCACTCGGCGAGGTGCGCCGGGCCCACCCGGCAGCCGACCTCGTCGTCCGGGTCCTCGCCCAGGACGCGCTGCCCGCCCAGGTCGCCACCGGCGAGGTCGACCTCGCCCTGATCGACGGCCTCGCCGCCCCCAGCGACCCGCTGCCGCTGTCCGACGTCGGCCCGCTCACCACCGTCGCCGTCGACGAGCAGCCCGTCGCCGTCGCCCTCCCGGTCGGCCACCCCCTCGCGGGCCGCACCGGCGTCGCGCTCGCCGACCTCTCCGCCGCCCGCTGGCTCGACGCCCCCGACCTCACCCCGACCGCCGCCCGGCTGCGCGCCGCCGCCGGCGTCGACGGCTTCCGCCCCGCCACCCGCTACCGGGGCACCGACGTGCACGGGCTGCTCGCCCTGGTCGCCACCGGGCACGGGCTCAGCCTGCTCCCGGCGTCCGTCCTCGCCGGGGCGCCCGGCGTCGCGTCCGCGCCGATCGCCGCCCCGCGGCTGGTGCACCGCACCGAACTGGTGCACGGCAGCCTGCCGGAGGGGCCGGCCGCGCTGCTGGCACGGCTGCTGTCGGGCACGCCCTGAGCCCGCTCCCCGGATCGCGCCGGGCGCCCGCGGTGATTGTGGAGGCGCGATCACCGGGCGTTCACGTCCTGGGACTGACGGTGGTCGCATTGGTGGTGCTGTCATGGGCACAGTCGCCCGGCGCGAGGCCGGGCAAGGCCCAGGAGATCCCCCACATGATGCTCCGTCAGCGTCTCACCGTCGCCGCCGCGGCGGCCGTCCTCGCCGCCGCCGGGCTCGCGGCCGGCACCGCGCAGGCCGCCCCCGCCAAGGGCTCGCCCGTCAAGATCCGTCCGCTCGCCGCGAGTTGTTCGCAGGCCTACCTGCCGCTGCCCGACCCGTCCTGCACGCCGGGCGCCTACAACCCGGACGTCACCCAGGCCACCATCGGCCAGACCATCTGCGTCTCCGGCTGGACCTCCACCGTCCGCCCGCCGACCAGCTACACCAACGCGCTGAAGGCGCAGCAGATCGCGCAGTACGGCTACGCGGACACCAACCTGTCCGACTACGAGGAGGACCACTTCGTCCCGCTGGAGCTCGGCGGCGCCCCGCGCGACCCGCGCAACCTCTGGCCCGAGCCCCGCTACGGCGACCAGACCGCGACCGGCAAGGACGGCGTCGAGACCAAGCTGAAGAACGCGGTCTGCAAGGGCAAGGTCGGCCTCGACGACGCCCGCAGCGCCATCGTGACCGACTGGACCACCGCGCTCAGCAGCCTCGGCCTCTGACCCTCTGCCGCTCCGGCCCTTCGGCCTTCGTGCTGGTGCGGCGGTCGGTCCGTCCGGTCCCCTGTGCCGGACGGGCCGACCTGCCGTCCGCCCCGGGCGCCGCCTCGGCGGTGCGCGGGGCCGTCTGTGGTGGTTCTGTGGTGGTGGTCGGGGCGCGGCGCCGGGTCAGCGGCCCGAGCTGGCCGGGGCCGGGCCCGCGGTGGTGCCGGGCCGCGTGCGCGCGGCGCCGTCCGCCCGTTCCCGCTGCCCGGTCGCCTCGCGGATGCGGGCACTCGGCATGGCTGTTCCCTTCCCCCGTACGTTCTGCCGCCCGGCCGCCGGCCCGCTGCGCTCCTCTGTTCCGAGGGGCGGTCGGGCTCGGCTGCGTCGACGGCGGTCGAAACTTATGCCACCGGGCCGCCGGGAGCAAAGCGGGATACCGGCGGGTAGGCCGCCTTACCCGGCCGTTGCGGGGGCGTTGGTGGTGAAGGTGTGTGCGGGCGTGTCGGAAGGTATGGCGGGCCTTCGGCGCCCGACCGGTCGGCGGGACGGCGCGCGGTCGCGGATTCCCCCTGTCGGGCGGGGGTTCGCCGGTCGGCCGCAGCCCCGGCCCGCCCGCCCGTGCGGGCCCGCGGCCGGTCGCGGCGGACGGCCGATGCCAAGGCTTTCCCCCGACCGGATCCGCCGCCCTCCCTCCGGGTGACGGGCCTGGCTCGGCACGCCCCGGCACGCTCCCGGCCCCGGACCGGACCGGTGGCGGATCAGGCGTGGGTGCCGGGGACGCCGAGCTGCTGGGCGAGCCAGGGGAGGGCCTGGGCGAAGGTGGCGGCCCCGGTCTGCCAGGTGTGCTTGCCGGAGCCGACGGCGGTGGTGGTGCGGATGCCGTCCTTCCGGGCGGCGTCGTTGAGGGCCTTGGCGGACTCGATCTGGCCGTGCTCCTCGTCGCCCTGCCCGAAGTAGCCGGAGACGCCCTGGTACTTGGGGTGGTGGGCGAGCACGGTCAGCGGGTCGTGGGCGGCCCAGGCGGCCGCGTCGCCGCCGTACAGCTCCTGGACGGTGTGGTCCTTGTCGCCGGTGGCGGGGCCCTTGTCGCCGGAGAAGTCGCCGAAGTGGGTGAAGACGTCGGGGTGTTCGACGGTGAGGTCGACGGCGCAGGTGCCGCCCATGGACCAGCCGGCCACGCCCCACCTGTGCGGGTCGGCGGCGGCGTTGAAGGTCTTCTGGACGAACGGCGGGACGTCCTTGAGCAGATGGCTCTCGGAGTTGCCGTGCGGGCCGTCGACGCACTCGGTGTCGATCCGGAAGCCGCCGGTGGCGTCGACGAAGACGAGGATCGGCGCGAAGCCGTTGTGCTTGGCGGCGAAGTCGTCCGCGGTCTTCACCGCGTTGCCGGAGCGGATCCAGTTGTCGGGCGCGGCGAACTCGCCGCCGATCAGCTCCAGCGCCGGCAGCTTCGGCCGGTTCTGGCTGCGGAACCACGCGGGCGGCAGGTAGACGAGCTCCTGGCGGTGGGTGAAGCCGCTGGCCGTGCTGGGGATGTCCACCTGGACGATGCGGCCGGTCCTCGTCTTCCCGTGCAGGGAACCGAGTTCGGCGAGCGTGATCTGCTCCGGCAGCGGCTGCCCGCCCAGTTCGCCGATCGCGTCGTCGAGGGTCGGGTAGTAGCCGGTGGCGATGTTCACGCTGTTGGCGGCGCAGAACAGGGCGAGCAGCGCGGCCGGCGGCGCCAGCGCCCGGCGCCACCAGCGGGCGCCGCGCCAGCCGAACCCGAGCGCGCTGACCGCCGCGACCGCGACCCCGCCCCACAGCCACACCCCGAACGGGATCGGATCGGTGATCCCGGCGAGCGTGAGCACCCCGACGGCGGCGAGGGCGGTGAGCAGCAGCGCCGTCCCGAGGGCGATCGGGCCCCACTTCAGCCGCCAGGTCCGGTCCCGCCAGCCGAGGGCCGCCAGGAACAGGGCGAGGGCCACGGCCTGGACGGTCCAGGGGAACCAGCCGCCGAGCAGGGAGACGTTCATCTGGCGGAGGCTAGGGGTGCCGGATGAGAAGTCGATGAGAGGCTGGCAGGTCGCTGGGAGGCGGCTGGGAGGTACCGTCGGTGGCCCGCGTAGGCCCCGGTTGACGGGCGCGCGGCCGGGGGCGCTACATTTGAACGCGTTCAGGTTTGCTGCTAGGGGGAGTCATGGTGGTGGTGCCGACAAGCGCGCGCCTGCTGGCCGCGTTGGCGGCAGCCGTTTTCCTACTGCCGCTGACGCTGGTGGTGGCGCTCGGCGCCACCTGGCCGTACGTCCCGCAGCTGGTCGGGCTGCTCAGCGCCGCCGTGTGCGCCGTGCCGGTCTTCTACCGCCGGCGGAACCCGTTCCGGGTCGCCTGTGCGGCTGCCGGGTTCACCGTCGCGGCCGTGTGGGTGCCGCTGGCGATCCTGTGCGCCTTGATGGTGGCGACGTTCGGTGGTTGGGCCTGGCTCCTGTTCGCGCTGCTCCTGCCGGCCGCCGCGATCACCGCGCTGATCGCCGCCTTCCAGCGGGCGCGCGGCGCCGAGTGCGGCCGGGTGGCGGTCGCGCTCGGCCGGGCCATGGGGGCGCTGTCGCTGCTCTGCTGGGGGTACGTGATGCTCCGCTAGACGGGGTGGACGGCTTCGTGGCCAGGGACTGCCGAACGGAGGTCCGAGGGCCGGGGTGGTGATCACTCGCCGAGAGTGCCGACGGTGTTGCCGGGGTCGTCCAGCCAGACCGTGTTCGTCTCCGGGGTCACCGTGAGCCCGTAACGTTCCAGCCCTGGGCGCCCGTTGGACAGCCATGTCGAGGCTGCGGCCTCCAGCTCCGGACCAGAGGCGCGCGGGCCGCCCTGGAAGGCGTGCGCGGTGCCGTCGTTCCGACTCTCCAGTACCGCCCATGATCCGTCGGGGTGGAGGCGGCGGTGACCAGATGGCCGAGCTGAGCCGACATGGTCTCGCTACTGCACACGGCGGTGTGGAGAACGTATTCCTCGACCAACAGCCCGAACCGGTGGCGGCCGGAGAACAGCATGCGTTGACGCTTCAGTCGCGCCTCCACGGCCTCCTCGACGTCATCGATGGGGACACGATCGCGTTGGATCGAGCGCAGTACGGCAGCCGTGTACTCGGGCGTTTGTGCCATGCCGGGAATGACCCGGCTTGCGTACACGCGGAAGAGCCTGGTGCGCTGGTAGAGCGCGGCGACGGACTCCTGTGCGGCCCGCAACCCGGTGGGCTCCATGCGACGCCACTCGGTGTACATCGACTCGACGGCGCGGGCCGTGGCGATGAGGTCGGGGATCTGGTTCTCGGCATTGCAGGCAGCGCACCAGGCGCGGAGATCGTCCTCGGACGGAGCGGACTTGCCACTCTGGATCCGGCTGGTCTTGGCAGGATGCCACCCGCACCGGGCAGACAACTCGTCGCCAGTCAGCCCGGCGTCCCTGCGGATCTCGATCAGCCGGTTGTCGAGCGCCTTGCGGGCCTCGACAACGCTGGAGGACGGGGACGACGACATGTGCGAACTACCCGGTGCCGGTGGTGATTCAGACGGTGTACTGCGCGTGCGGGACAGCGCGCTCCCAAACCGCCTCGAAGGAGGCGGAGACCATCTTCACCGTGGCCGGGTCCTCGTTGAAGTGGTGGCCGGCCCAGTCGCCGTCGCCGGTGAACCATAGGAGTCCCGCATCTCCAGGTGGACCGCCGAACGCTCAGCGCTCCTCAGCAGTGCGCCAAAGTCCGGCACGTTCTGCGTCATCGCACACCTTCCGCAAGGCCGGGATCATCCGGACGGGGATACGGACGACGCCCTCATGGTCGGGGACGCCGATGGGGCGATCAGGTACCCACTCGGTCTCGCCGATGGTGCGGAGGGTGTCCGCGTCCGGGAGCCATCCCTGGACGACGATCTCCGCTTTCTCGTCTTCGAGCCACACCGTCGGAGATCCGCCGTTGGGGGTGTCCGGGTCGATCCCGGTGAAACGTAGTGCCATGACTGCCCCTTCCGTGAAGTCGGTTGCGAGTCCCTGCACTTAGCGCGGTGACGTGGACCGGGTGCGGCCGTCAAGCCGGGGGGGCGGCCCCGTGCTCGGCGCGGGGCCGCCCAGGACAGCGGAGGTTAGAGAGCTGTCGGGAAGCCGTTGGACCGAACGCCCGCGACGAATGCCCGCCGGGCCTCGGGGCCGAAGCCGAGGGCCGGGCCGTGGGGGTCCTTGCTGTCGCGGACCGGGACGATGCCGGTGACGCCGTCGGCTACTTCGACGCAGTTGTCGTTCGGGTTGCTGGCGCTTGACTTCTTCCACTGCACGGGGAGTGCGGAGGCGACAGGGAAGTGGGTCACTTGAGCGTGTCTCTCCTCTGTGTGATGAGGTTGAGCGACTGGTCCGGAGACAAGGCGGTTGCCGTGATCTCGTCGAACGCCGCTCGACAGACGTCGACTTGGTCCGGGCCCTCAACCCAGTCGCTGCCGGGCTGGTCGCCAGTCACGCTCTACGTGGCGATGGGGCGGTAGGCGGCCCGCCGTACGGGAGTGCGGTCCGTCGTACGGGAGGGCCGCCCGCCGCCGTCAGGCGGCGAAGCGCTCGCGCAGTGCCGCCAGGCCGGCCGCGAACACCCCGTGGAGGCGGTCGGCGGAGTCCTTGCGGTGCTCGGCGTCGACGTCGTACGTGGCGCCCCACTCGACGAAGCTGGCGTCGAGCGCGGTGACCGGGGTGACCCGCAGCGTCGCCCGGTAGCCGTACAGCTCGAATGCCCCTTCGGGGAAGCTGTAGGTGTAGCTGCGGGCCTCCTCGTCGTAGGCGAGCAGCGTCTCGTGCAGTGCCACGCCGTCGATCTCGAACACCCGGACCGACCCGATCGCGTTGCCCGTCAGCTCGTTGCCGAGGCTGCTGGCCGGCAGGTTCGGGTGCCAGCCGCCGAGGTTGTGGAAGTCCCCGAGCAGCTCCCACACCCGCTCGGCCGGAGCCTCCACCACCGTGCTGACCTTCGTGCCTGCCATCGTCGTTGCCGCCTTTCGCGTGCCTCCGTACGGACGGGCACCATCCTCGGGCCGCCGCGCGGCAGGCGCCAGGGGGCCTGGCGGTCGGCTCCGGGGCGTCACCTGCCCGGCGCGGCCGCTTCGAGGTCGTCGACGGTGCCGGACATGACGGTGCGCAGGTGCCGGGTGAGGTGCTCGGTCGGCCAGTCCCACCAGGCGAGGGCGAGCAGGCGGGCGATGTCCGGCCCGCTGTAGCGGGTGCGGATGAGCTTGGCCGGGTTGCCGCCGACGATCCCGTAGTCGGGGACGTCGTCGACGACGACGGCGCCGGAGGCGACGATCGCGCCGTGGCCGATGCGCACCCCGGGCATCACCATGGCGCCGTAGCCGATCCAGACGTCGTTGCCGACCACCGTGTCCCCCCGGCCGGCGAGGCCGGTGATCAGGTCGAAGTGCTCGGCCCAGCTTCCGCCCATGATGGGGAACGGGAAGGTCGAGGGGCCGTCCATGCGGTGGTTCGCCCCGTTCATGAGGAACCGGACCCCCGTACCCAGCGCGCAGAACTTCCCGATCACCAGCCGCTCCGGGCCGTAGTGGTAGAGCACGTTGCGCGTCTCGAAGGCGGTCGCGTCGTCCGGGTCGTCGTAGTAGGAGTAGTCGCCGACGTCGATCAGCGGGGACGTCACCAGTGGCTTGAGGAGCACCACGCGCGGCTGTCCGGCCATCGGGTGCAGCGTCGAGGGATCGGGCGGAACGGAACTCATGGCGACACGACTCCGGCTCGTCAGGGGTGAAGCGTGGGAGGGACATCGATCATCCCACCGTCTAGGATCGCGGATCATGGACGCGAGCACCGGCATGATCACCGTTCCGTCCGGCCGCGTCACGCTGTCGGACCGTCGCACGCAACGGAGTTGGAGCGTCGAGCTCGCCCCCTACGAGCTGGCGGCCTGTCCGGTCACCCGCGAGCAGTACGGCGCCGGGGCCGGCGACCGGCTCCCCGCAGACAGCGTCTCCTGGTACGACGCCGTCCACTACTGCAACGAACTGTCCCGGCGCCACGGCCTCACCCCCGCGTACCACCAGGACGGCGAGTCCGTCACCTGGGACCGCGCCGCCGACGGCTACCGGCTGCCCACCGAGGCCGAATGGGAGCACGCCTGCCGCGCCGGGACGGACGGCCCCCGCTACGGGCCGCTCGACGAGATCGCCTGGCACCGCGGCACCTCGGGCGCGCGCCCGCACCAGGTGGGCGGTCTGCGCCCCAACGGCTTCGGCCTGTACGACCTGCTCGGCAACGTGTGGGAGTGGTGCTGGGATGTGTACGACGCCGAGGTGTACGGCGGCTACCGGGTGCTGCGCGGCGGCGGCTGGTTCGACGAGCACTGGAGCTGCCGCGCCTCCGTCCGCCGCCGCAGCCACCCCACCCTGCGGATCGACGACGTCGGCTTCCGGCTCGCCCGGTCGATCACCGCCTGAAGGCGCGCGCCGCGGGGAACCCGGGCCAGGTCACGGACCGTTGGGGTCTGCATGAACGATGCACCGGTGTCCCTCAGACCGATCGGCCAAGCCGACCTCGACCCGCTCGAAGTACTGCTGAACGACCCCCAGGCGGTGGGCCCGTTCCAGTGGTACGGGTGGCGCGACCCCGGGCGGTTCCGGCGCCGCTGGGCGGAGCACGGCCTGCTGGCACCCGAGCAGTCGATGCTCGCGGTGCTGTCCGGGGACGAGTTCGCCGGGTTCGTCGCCTGGCGGCAGGTGGGCCAGGTGGACGTGGCGCCGTACTGGAACGTCGGCATCGTGCTCCGCCCGGAGGCGCGCGGCCGGGGCATCGGCACGCAGGCCCAACGGCTGCTGGTGGACTACCTGTTCGCCCACACCCCGGTGATGCGGCTGGAGGCGGACACCGAGGACGCCAACCTCGCCGAGCAGCGCGCGCTGGAGAAGTGCGGCTTCGTCCGCGAGGGCGTCCAGCGCAGCAGGGGCTTCCGGGACGGCCAATGGCGGGACATGGTCCTCTACAGCCTGCTGCGCACCGACCCCCGGCCCTGATCCGCAAGACCCGTCAGGCGGCCCCGAACCACTCCTCCGCGAGGGCGTCCAGCGTCCGCGCGGAGGGATTCAACTCCCTCAGGTACCAAGGAAGGTGGCTGTACACGTGGAGCAGCGTGTACGCCATCAGCAGGCGCGGCTCGAAGCCGCGCCCGTAACCGGCCAGGAGGCGGCCGAGCAGGCGGGGGTCGGCGCGGGTGGTGAACAGGCCGACGGCGACGAGGTCGTAGGCCGGGTCGCCGACCATGGCGGGTTCGAAGTCGAGCAGGCCGGTGAGGCGCCAGCCGTCGGCCGGGTCGACGAGCAGGTGCTCGCGCATGAACTCGGTGTGCAGCAGGGCGCGTTGCGGCGCCCGGGGCAGCGGCGCGGCGGCCAGGAAGCCCGGGATCTGCTCCAGCCAGGCCTCGGGCAGGCCGCGTTCGCGCTGGCGGGCCACCGCCCCGGCCCGCTGCCGGTCCAGGAAGGCGCCCCAGTCGCCGGGGCCGAGGGTGTCGGTGAGCGGTCCGGGGTCGAGGGTGTGCAGGGCGGCCAGCGCCCGGCCGCAGTCGTGGGCGATCCGCTCCCGGTCGGCCTGCGGGATCCGCGGCCAGGCGGGGGCCAGGCCCTCGCCGGACAGTCGTGACATCAGCACGTAGCGCCAGCCGTTGACGTGGGCGCCGGCGGCCCGTACGTCGGGGGTGGGGATCGGCAGGGCGCCCTGGAGGCGGGTGAGGACGCGCTCCTCGGTGACGCCGTCCTCGGCGCTGGCGGTGGGGAACAGCTTGAGGACGTGCGCGTCGCCCACCGCGTAGACCGGGACGGACCCTTCCGTGAAGCGCGCCAACGGCAGCCCGGCGAGGCCGAGTTCGGCGCAGAGCGCCTCGGCTCCGGGGCGCATCACCGTCTCGTCGCGCACGATCGCGTCCCACTGTTCTTCCGTCTCCACCACCGGCAGCATGGGCGCACGGTAGGCGGACCGGCGTCGCCGCGGCAAAGGCTTTTCAGCGGTCGGGGCCGGCCGGCTCCGGCGCCCGGGACGGGCCGGGAGCGGGAAGCGGCCCGCGCCCCGCGCCGGAGCGGTTCACTGGGGCCCGCAGACGTCGGTGGCGGTGGGGGAGAGGGGTTCCGGGCCGCCGGCCGGGTCGCGGGTGAGGAGGTAGCGGGCGCCGGGGCCGGTGTCGGCGGCGCGGTCGGCGGCGTTGTAGAGGGAGCAGCGGGAGAGGGAGAGGCAGCCGCAGCCGATGCAGCCGGTCAGCTTGGCCTTGAGACGCTGGAGTTCGGCGATCTGCTCGTCGATGCGGCTCTGCCAGGATTCGGCGACCCGGTCCCACTCGGCGCCGCTGGGGGCGGGGCGCTCGGGGAGCCGGTCGAGGGCGACGCGGGCCTCGTCGAGGGAGAGGCCGACGCGCTGGGCGGCGCGGACGAAGGCGATCCGGCGCAGCGTGCCGCGGGGGTAGCGGCGCTGGCCGCCGGCGGTGCGGGTGGCGTGGATGAGGCCGAGGCTCTCGTAGTAGCGCAGGGCGGAGGCGGCGAGGCCGCTGCGGCGGCCGAGCTGGCCGATGGTGAGCAGGTCGTCGCGGTGCGGGCCGGGTGATCGGCCGTGGTCCGGGGTCGCGGTCATGGGCACCCACTCTAGCCGCTTGACCTCAAGTCGACTTTAAGTTGCACCATCGTGGTCATGACGACGAACGCAACCGCGGACCTCGCGGAAACCGCCCGTTTCGAGGACCTGTCGGCGCTGATGGGTCTGATGACCGGCGACGAGAAGCACGGCCCGGCCGCCACCTCCACCCTGGACGCGCTCTGGGTGCTGTACGACCGGGTCCTGCGGGTGAGTCCGGAGCGGGTCGAGGCGCAGGACCGGGACCGCTTCCTGCTCTCCAAGGGCCACGGCCCGATGGCGTACTACGCGGTGCTCGCGGCCAAGGGCTTCATCGACCCCGGGGTGCTGCCGAGCTTCGGCGGCTACGACTCTCCGCTCGGCCACCACCCGGACCGGATGCTCGTCCCCGGGGTGGAGATCGCCTCCGGCTCGCTCGGGCACGGCCTGCCGCTGGGCGTCGGCACGGCGCTCGGGCTGCGGGCGCAGGGCCTGACCGACCCGGCGGTGTGGGTGCTGGTCGGCGACGCCGAGTTCGACGAGGGCTCCAACCACGAGGCGGTGGCCTTCGCCGGTGCGTACGGGCTGGAGCGGCTGCACGTGGTGGTGATCGACAACTCCTCGGCCACGCACGGCTGGCACGGCGGGATCGCGGCCCGGTTCGCGGCCGAGGGCTGGTCCGCCGTGACGGTGGACGGCCGCGACCACGAGGCGCTGTACCGCGCCTACACCGCCGAGCACCCGGGCCGCCCGCACGTGGTGGTCGCCCGGGTCGAGCCCAAGGACTCCTGAGCCCAAGGACTCCTGAGCCCGAGGACTCCTGAGCCCGAGGGCTCCCGAGCCCGAGGACCCCCACGCAAGCGCCAACCCCCACGCAAGCGCCAACCAGCATGAACCGAAAGGCACTTCACCGATGGACACCATGCGCGACCGCTTCATCGACGTCACCAGCCGCCTGCTGGACGAGGACCCCCGGCTGGCCGTGGTGCTCGCCGACATCAGTGCGGCCGCCTTCGCCCCGGCCCAGCAGCGTCACCCGGACCGGGTGGTCAACGTCGGCATCCGCGAGCAACTGCTGATCGGCGCGGCCGGCGGCCTGGCGTTGACCGGGATGCGCCCGATCGCCCACACCTTCGCCAGCTTCCTCGTCGAACGTCCCTTCGAGCAGGTCAAGTTGGACCTCGTCCACCAGGGCGTCGGCGCCGTCCTGGTGAGCGCGGCCGGCTCCTACGACTGGCCGGCCGGGGGCCGCACCCACATGTCTCCGGGCGACGTCGCCCTGCTGGACACTCTGCCGGACTGGACGGTCCACGTGCCGGGCCACCCGGACGAGGCCGAGCAGCTGCTGCGCCACGCCGTCGCGGACGGCGACCGCAACGTCTACGTCCGCCTCTCGGAGCACCGGAACGCGCAGGCCCTGCCAGTCGAGGCGGGCCGGTTCACCACCGTGCGGCAGGGCTCGCGCGGGGTGGTCCTCGCGGTCGGGCCGATGCTGGACGCGGTGCTCGCGGCCACCGAGGGCCTGGACGCCACCGTGCTGTACGCGGCGACGGTGCGCCCCTTCGACGCGGCCGGGCTGCGGGCGGCGGCGGGGGAGCGGGCGGACGTGGTGCTGGTGGAGCCGTACCTGGCGGGCACCTCGGCGAACGAGGCGCACGCCGCGCTGGCCGACCGCCCGCACCGGGTGCTGGGCCTGGGCGTGCCGCGTGAGGAGCACCGGCACTACGGCTCGATCCCGGAGCACCTGACCGCCTACGGCTTGGACGCGGCCTCGCTGCGGGAGCGGATCGGCACCTTCCTGTGGTGACGTTCCTGTGGTGACGCGCGGGGTGGGTCAGCGCGCGACGGTCGCCACCGCGACCACCGCCACCGCGTCCGCCCCCAGCCGTACCGCCGTCCCGTCCAGCGCCGCCGCCCCGAAGGCCGCGACCAGTTCGCGCCCGGTCCCGTCCAGTGGCAGGGCGGCCTCGGTGGGGCCGAGGTTGACGGCGATCCGGTACGGCCCCCGGTGCACCACCAGCCAGCGCGCCGCTTCGTTGTACGCCACCCGCACCGCGCCGAGGTCGGGGTCGGACAGCTCCGGCCGGTCGCGGCGCAGCCGGATCAACGTCCGGTGCCAGGTGAGGAGTTCGGCGTGCGGGGCGCGCCGGGGCTCGGTCCAGTCGAGGACGGAGCGCAGGACGGTGGCGGGCTCCTGCGGGTCGGGGACGGACTCGGCGGCCCAGCCGTGGTCGGTGAACTCCCGGCGCCGGCCCTGCCGGACGGCCTCGGCGAGCTGCGGGTCGGTGTGGTCGGTGAAGTACTGCCAGGGGGTGGCCGCGCCCCACTCCTCGCCCATGAACAGCATCGGGGTGAACGGCGAGGTGAGCACCAGCGCGGCGCCGCAGGCGAGCCGGCCGGCGGTGAGGCAGGTGGAGATGCGGTCCCCGAGGGCCCGGTTGCCGATCTGGTCGTGGGTCTGGAGGTAGCCGAGCAGCCGGTGTCCGCCGTCCGGGGGGAAGGGGCGGCCGTGGCCGCGGCCGCGGAAGCCGGACCAGGTGCCGTCGTGGAAGAAGCCGCGGGTGAGCGTCTTGCTGAGGGCGGCGAGCGGGCGGCGGGCGAAGTCGCCGTAGTAGCCCTGGGATTCGCCGGTGAGCGCGCAGTGCAGGGCGTGGTGGAAGTCGTCGCTCCACTGCGCGGTGAGGCCCTGGCCGCCGGCCGCGCGCGGGGCGGTGGTGTGCGGGGTGTTGAGGTCGGATTCGGCGATCAGGAACAGCGGGCGGTTGGTCGCGACGGCCAACTTCTCGACCTCGTGGGACAGTTCCTCCAGGAAGTGGACGGCCCGGTCGTCCGCGAGGGCGTGTACGGCGTCCAGCCGCAGGCCGTCGATCCGGTAGTCGCGCAGCCAGCCGAGCGCGCTGCCGGTCAGGTAGCGGCGCACCTCGTCGGAGCCGGGGGCGTCCAGGTTGACCGCCGCCCCCCACGGGGTGTGGTGCCGGTCGGTGAAGTACGGGCCGTACGCGGGAAGGTGATTGCCGGAGGGGCCGAGGTGGTTGTGGACGACGTCCAGCACCACGCCGAGGCCCTTGCGGTGGGCGGTGTCGACGAAGCGCTTCAGCCCCTCGGGCCCGCCGTACGGCTCGTGCACGGCCCACGGCGAGACCCCGTCGTAGCCCCAGCCGTGCCGGCCGGGGAACGGGCAGACCGGCATCAGTTCGACGAAGTCGACGCCCAACTCGACGAGGTGGTCGAGGTGTTCGGCGGCGGAGTCGAAGGTGCCGCGGGGGGTGAAGGTGCCGATGTGCAGCTCGTACAGCACGGCGCCGGGCAACGCGCGGCCGCGCCAGCCGGTCTGCGACCAGCGGAACGCGGCGTGGTCGACCGGGCGGCTGGGGCCGTCGGGGCCGTGCGGCTGCCAGGGGGAGCGCGGGTCGGGCAGCGGCGGCCCGCCGTCGAGGCGGAAGGCGTAGTCGCCGGCCGGAGCGTCGCCGGTCCACCAGCCCGGGCGCTCCGGGCACCGGGCCAGCGGATGGGCGGAGCCGTCGACCTCGACCTCGACGCGGTCGGTGGCCAGGGGCGCCCACACCTCGTAGGTCCGCACGCTCAGCTCCTCCTCGTCAGCAGGGCCACCGGCCGGTCCGCCAGCAGCCGCGTGACGGGCACCGGGCCCGCCGGGTGGGTCCGCAGCGTCAGCAGGTCCGTCCAGGGCCCGCCCTCGGGCAGCTCCAGCACGGTGCCGCGCCAGCCGCCGGCGCGTTCCAGCCCGTACGGGAGCCGGGTGACGGCGGTGACCACGTCGGCGCCGCGGGCGAAGGCGAGCAGGTGGTCGGCGGCGGGGCCGGCGGCGCTCAGCGGCCGGTAGGGCCCGAGCGGGCGCTCGCGCCGCAGGTGCAGCGCCGCCCTGGTGAGGTGCAGCTTCTCGCGGGCGAGGTCACCGGGGCGAGGGGCGGCCGCGTCGGTGAGCCGGACGGCGAGCGCGCCGAGGTCCACCACGCCCCGGTTGTCCGGGTCGACGAGGGTGTACAGCGGCTCCTCGCTGCCCTGGTAGAGGTCGGGCACGCCCGGGACGGTGAGGTGCAGGAGCGCGGCGGCGAGGGTGTTGGCGCGGGCGTAGGGGGCGAGGGCGTGCACCAGGCCCTCGATCCGGGGCAGCAGTCCGGGGTTGGTGTGGACGGCGCGGGCGCGCGCGGTGAGCGCCTGCTCGAAGCGGGTGTCGGGGGTGGTCCAGGAGGTGTGCAGCTTGGCCTCGCGGGCGGCCTTGAGGAGGGCGGCGACGAGCCGGTCGGGGTCGATCGGCCAGGCGGCGACGAGGGTGTGCCAGAGCAGCCAGTCGCCGTCGCGGGCACCGTGGTCGTGGTCGTGGTCGTGGTCGTGGTCGTGGTCGCCTTCGCCGTCGGGGCCGGCGCCCGGGCCCGGCCCGGCTGCGGTGGACCAGGCGGCGGCCTCGGCGGCCCAGGCCTCGGGCCGCTCGGCGAGCACGGCGAGCCGGGCGCGGGCGTCGGCGCTGCGCTTGGTGTCGTGGGTGGACAGCACGGTCATGCTGTGCGGCCAGGCGCGCTCCAGGTAGCGGCACCAGTCGTGGAACCGGGCCGGCGACAGCCCCGGCCGGCCGGGCTCGCCGCCGACCTCGTTGAGGCCGGGCAGCGCGTTCCACCGGTAGAAGGCGGTGTCCTCGACGCCCTTGGCGGCGACGGCGGCGGCGGTCTGCGCGAAGCGCTCGCAGAACTCGTCCTTGTGCGGCCCGCTCCCCAGCTCCCCGAGGGCCAGGGCGGCGACCAGCCGGTCCGTCGGGTCGGCCGAGCCGCCCAGCGCCGCGCGCATCTGCTCGGCCGAGGCCGGCGGCACCGGCTCCCCGGGCCGGGCGTACGGCCGGTACGCCGGGTAGCCGGTGAACAGCCGCCGCAGCGCCGCGCGCAGCCGCCAGGGCGCGTGGTCGGCGTGCGCGGGCTCGGCGGCGCCGATCCGCAGCGCGATCCGCACCAGCCGGTCGACCTCGGCGGCCAGCTCGCCGTGCGGCGCGGTCATGTCGGCCCGCCCGCGCCGGGCGGCGGCGACCGCCGGGTGGGGGTCGGCGCAGGGTTCGCCGCCCGGCGCGGAGCCGGTCAGGAACGCCGCGTACGCCCCGGTCAGCCGGCAGGCGCCCGCGTGGTCGGTGAGCACGCCGTCGATGCGGCGCAGCGCGTCGTAGCCGGTGGTCCCGGCGACCGGCCAGTCCGCGGGCAGCCGCTCGTCGCCGGTGAGGATCTTCTCGACGACGGTGTACGCCCCGCCGGTGGCGCCGGCGAGGCGGCGCAGGTAGCCGCGCGGGTCGGCGAGCCCGTCGGGGTGGTCGATCCGGAAGCCGTCGACGACGCCGTCGGCGTGCAGCCGCAGCAGGGTGGCGTGGGTGGCGGCGAACACCTCGGGCTCCTCGACCCGGACGGCGATCAGCTCGTTGACGGTGAAGAAGCGCCGGTAGTTCAGTTCGGTGCGGGCCAGCCGCCACCAGGCGAGCCGGTACCACTGGCGGGCGAGCAGCTCGTCCAGCGGCAGCCCCGAGGTGCCGGGCCGCAGCGGCAGCTCGTGGTCGTGGTAGCGCAGCACCTCGCCGTCCACCACCAGCTGGTCCAGCACGGCGCCGAGCCGGTCGCCGAGCAGCGGCAGCAGCACCCGGCCGCGCGCGGGGGCGTCGACGGGGCCGGGCTGGGCCGCCCAGTCGATGTCGAACCAGCGCGCGTACGGCGAGTCGGGGCCGTCGCGCAGCACCTGCCACAGCGGCTGGTTGAGCCGCTCGGGGACGGGCACCGCCATGTGGTTGGGCACCACGTCGACGAGCAGCCGCAGGCCGTGCCGGTGGGCGGCGTCGGCCAGCGCGCGCAGGGCGCCCTCGCCGCCGAGCTGCTCGCTGACCCGGCCGTGGTCGACGGTGTCGTAGCCGTGGGTGGAGCCGGGGGCGGCCTCCAGCAGCGGGGACAGGTGCAGGTGGGAGACGCCGAGGGCGGCGAGGTAGGGGACGCCGGCGGCGGCGTCGTGGAGGGTGAAGCCGGGTTGCAGCTGGAGGCGGTAGCTGGCCGTGGGGGCGGTAGCGGTGGCGGATGAGGGGGAGGTGGCGGCCGGGCGGGGCGGTGCGGGCTCGGCGGCGGAGGTCATAGGTCCATGAGTACCCGGGGGAGCCCGCCGCCAAGACCCGCTGCTGGTCCGAACAGGTGAGCGCGGGGTGTCAGGCCGGCCGCTGGAGCACCATCAGCGAGCGGTCGGTGAGCCACAGCGCGTCCCCGGCCTTGACCCGCGCGCCCGTGCCCGGGGCGGGCAGCCGGGCCTGCGCGGTGTCGACCACGACCTGCCACTCCTGCCCGTGGTCGGCGGGCAGGGTGAACTCCAGCGGCTCGAAGTGCGCGTTGAACATCAGCAGGAAGGAGTCGTCGACGATCCGCCCGCCGCGCCGGTCCGGCTCGGAGATGGCGTAGCCGTTGAGGAAGACGGTCAGCGACTTGGCGTAGCTGGCGCCCCAGTTGCGCTTGGTCATCTCCTCCCCGCCGGGGGTGAACCAGGCGATGTCGGTGAGGTCGTCGTGGCCGCCCGAGTCGTGGCCGCCCGAGTCGTGACCGCCCGAGGGGTGACCGCCGGAGAGGTGGCCGCCGGCGGGGCGGCCGCCGGCGGCGAGCGTCCCCGGCCCGGGGCGCCCGGGGACCGGCCGCCCGTGGAAGAAGCGCCGCCGCCGGAACACCGGGTGGTCGCGGCGCAGCCAGATCATCCCCTGGGTGAACTCCAGCAGCCGCGCCTCGGGCCCGTCGCCGTCCGGCCAGTGCAGCCAGGTGAGTTCGTTGTCCTGGCAGTAGGCGTTGTTGTTGCCCTGCTGGGTGCGGCCGAGTTCGTCGCCGTGGGAGAGCATCGGCACGCCCTGGGAGAGCATCAGGGTGGCGATGAAGTTGCGCTGCTGGCGGGCTCTGAGCTCCTCGACGGCCGGGTCGGTGCCGGGGCCCTCGACGCCGCAGTTCCAGGAGCGGTTGAAGGACTCGCCGTCGCGGTTGTCCTCGCCGTTGGCCTCGTTGTGCTTGTCGTTGTAGGAGACGAGGTCGCGCAGGGTGAAACCGTCGTGGCAGGTCACGAAGTTGATGGAGGCGATGGGGCGGCGGCCGTCGTCCTGGTAGAGGTCGGAGGAGCCGGTGAGCCGGGAGCCGAACTCGGCGAGGGCGGCGGTCTCGCCGCGCCACAGGTCGCGCACGGTGTCCCGGTACATGCCGTTCCACTCGGTCCACAGCGGCGGGAAGTTTCCGACCTGGTAGCCGCCCTCGCCGAGGTCCCAGGGTTCGGCGATCAGCTTGGCCTGGGAGACCACCGGGTCCTGCTGGACGAGGTCGAAGAAGGAGGAGAGCCGGTCGACCTCGTGGAACTGCCGGGCCAGGGTGGCGGCGAGGTCGAAGCGGAAGCCGTCGACGTGCATCTCGGTGACCCAGTAGCGCAGCGAGTCCATGATCAGCTGGAGCACGTGCGGGCTGCGCATCAGCAGGCTGTTGCCGGTGCCGGTGGTGTCCTCGTAGAACCGCTGGTCCTGGGCGAGGCGGTAGTAGGAGACGTTGTCCAGCCCGCGCAGGGACAGCGTCGGCCCGAGGTGGTTGCCCTCGGCGGTGTGGTTGTAGACGACGTCCAGGATCACCTCGATCCCGGCCGCGTGCAGCGCCTTGACCATCGACTTGAACTCCTGCACCTGCTGGCCCCGGTCGCCGCTGGAGGCGTAGGAGGAGTGCGGGGCGAAGAAGCCGATGGTGTTGTAGCCCCAGTAGTTGGTCAGGCCCAGGTCGCGCAGCCGGTGGTCGCGGACGAACTGGTGCACCGGCATCAGCTCGATCGCGGTGACGCCGAGCTTGGCCAGGTGCTCGATCACCGCCGGGTGGGCCAGGCCCGCGTAGGTGCCGCGGATCTCCTCGGGGATGCCGGGGTGCAGCCGGGTGAGGCCCTTGACGTGCGCCTCGTAGATGACGGTGCGGTGGTAGTCGGTGCGCGGCGGGTGGTCGGTGCCCCAGTCGAAGTACGGGTTGATCACGACCGAGTGCATGGTGTGCGGGGCGGAGTCGAGGTCGTTGCGGCGCTCGGGCGCGCCGAAGTGGTAGCCGTAGACGGCCTCGTCCCAGTCGATGTGCCCGCTCATCGCCTTGGCGTACGGGTCCAGCAGCAGTTTGGCGCTGTTGTGGCGCTGGCCTAGGCCGGGGTTGTACGGGCCGTGGACGCGGAAGCCGTAGCGCTGGCCGGGCTGGACGCCGGGGAGGTAGGCGTGCCGGACGAAGGCGTCCGTCTCGCGCAGTTCGACGGCCGTCTCCGAGCCGTCCTCGTCGATCAGGCACAGCTCGATCCGGTCGGCACTCTCGGAGAACACCGCGAAGTTGGTGCCGACCCCGTCGTAGGTGGCGCCGAGGGGGTAGGGCTTACCGGGCCAGACCTGCATGAGTCCTCAACTTCCTTGCACTCAACGGAAACTGACGTGTAGTCCGATAACGTGCCCGGACCCGGACGCTCTCTTCCCGGCCGGGCGGCCGGGCATGTGCGGCGCTCGCGCGCCGTGACGCACGGCACAGTGCGCATACTCCCCGAGCCTTCCCCCGGCGGCCGGGACATGTGCTGCCGGTTCGCCCGAACGGGTGTCCAGTCGGCATTCCTGTGATAAGTGCGGGCCAGTGGTGGGCGGGCTTGTGGCGGGCGGGCCTGCGATGAGCGGGGCCTGCGACGGGCGTGGGCCTGTGAAGGGTGGGCCTGGTGGTGGTGCCGGGCCCCGTGGGCCATCCGGCTGCACACCGCTCGCGGCGGGCAGTACCCTTGATCGTCCGGCCGTCCCCGGGCCGGTGGCGCTCCATCAGCCGCGCAGGGGCGGAGCGTAGAGCAGCAAACCAGGTGAGGTGGCGCATGGTGTTCCCCGCCGGCGGCCGCGGCCCGGGGCCCGACGGCCCCGACCGGGGCGGCGCCCGCAGCGAGGCGCCCACGGTCGTCATGCGCCCCACCCTGTCCGGCCGCCCCCTGGTGCCCGCCCAGGGCGGCCCGGTCGAGGTCCCCGCCCTCGCCTGGTCCGCCGCCGAATGGGAGGACGCCTACCAACGGGTCCGCCTGTCCGGCCGCGCCTACGTCTGGCTCAACCTCGTCGAGCAGCGGCTGCGCTCCCTCGTCGACGAGGTGCTGCACCCCATCTACGCCCCCGCCCACGGCGAGGACTGGGTCACCGCCGCAGCCGGCCCCGCCGGCGAGGAGTGGGCGCACCGGGCCGGCGCCGTCCGCGAGGTCAGCCGCCGCAAGGGCTACCTGCTCGACCCGGCGGACGACGACCCGCTGGTCTTCCTCACCCTGCCCCAGCTGCGCGAGCTGATGGTCCAGCACTGGCCCTGCTTCGAGCCCTACCTGTCCGACCGGCGCGAGATCGAACTCGCCCTGGACGAACTGGAAGTGGCCCGGCACGTGGTCTCCCGCAACCGGGTGCTCACCCAGACCGTCCTCGCCCAGACCGAACGCGCCGCCGCCCGCCTGCTCGCCGTCCTCGACGGCGGCGCCGGCGGCGTGCCCGCCGACGTCGTCGAGTCGCTGGTGGCCGGCCGGTACGCGGACGTCGTCGCCGTGCACGCCGACCGCGTCCGCCTCCAGCGCGACCTGCCCGTCGAGGACCTGCTGGACGGCGCCCGGCGCCTGGACGCGCTCGGCATCGGCCTCGGCATGCTCTGCCAGAACTACACCGGCAAGCGGCTGGTGCGCCTGGCCGGCGACGGCTGCCGGGTCCGTCTGCTCTTCCTCAACCCGGCGAGCAGCGCCGTCCGCCGCCGTGAACGCGAACTCGGCCTCGGACGCGGCGAGTTGTCGCGCTCCATCGAGATGAACATCATGCACGTGCGCCGGGTGCGGGCCCGGCTGCGCGACCAGGGCGGCTTCGAGATCCGGGTCTTCGACGAGACCCCGCGCTTCACCGCCTACCTCGTCGAGGGCCCCCGCCCGACCGGCCAGGTCGGCGGCCGCCGCCAGAGCCGCGACCTCGGCGTCATCCAGCCCTACCTGCGCCGCGCCCGGGGCATGGAGTCCCCGGCCCTGGTGCTGCGCGGCGGCGCCGGCCAGCAGCCCGGCGGCAGCGAACAGGGCCTGCTGGAGGTCTACCGCGAGGAGTTCGAGGGCGCCTGGGGCGACTCCCGGCCGGTGTCCTGAACCCGCCCCCCACTTCTGACGGACCATCGGATTCCTCTCTCCACCCCCGGGTGGAGACCCGGAACTCCATCCGTGCGGCGGCGACACCCCCGGGCCGCGCCGCGCAAGCTGGAGGCGGGGTCGCGGCCGCACGAGCGACGCGACGACGTCGAGGGGAGTGCGCCGTGGTGTACGGAACAAAGCGCGGGACAGGACGGGGGGCGGCGCGCGGAAGGCTGCGCGAAGGGCCCGGGGCGGGGCTCGGGACGGGGCCCGGCGGAAGGCTGCCGGGGAATGCCCGCCGAACCGCCCGCCGGCGCTGGCCGTTCGCGCTGGCCGGCGTGGCGGCAGCCCTGCTGGGCCTGCTGCCGGCCGTCCCCGCCGAGGCCCGGGAGGCGGGCGGCTGCCGTACGGTGACCTCCGCCGGCCGCCTGCAAGGGGTGGCCCAGGACGGCCGGTGCGCCTACCTGGGCGTCCCGTACGCGGCGCCGCCCACCGGCGGGCGCCGGTTCCGCCCGCCGCAGCCCGCCGCACCCTGGCCCGGAACGCTGCGCGCCACCCAGGCCCGCCCCGGCTGCCCGCAGGACCTGAGCGCGGGCGGCGGCGGCACCGAGGACTGCCTGTACCTCAACGTGTGGTCGGCGCACCACGGCGGCGCCCGCAAACCCGTCATGGTCTTCCTGCACGGCGGCGCGGACGAACTCGGGGCCGCCGGCCAGCCCGTCTTCGACGGCGGCCTGCTGGCCGAGCGCGGCGACGCAGTCGTGGTGAACCTGGACTACCGGCTCGGCATCCTGGGCTGGACGGAACTCGGCGCGCTCGACCCGTCCTACGCCGGCTCGGGCAACAACGGGCTGCGCGACGAGAGCGCCGCGCTGACCTGGGTGCGCCGGCACATCGGCGCCTTCGGCGGCGACCCGGGCAACGTCACCGTCTTCGGCCAGTCGGCCGGCGCGATCTCGATCAGCGCCCTGCTGGCCGGCGACCACCCCGAGCGCCTCTTCCGGCGCGCCATCGTCGAGAGCGGGCCCGGCTACCTGGTGCACACCGCGGCCGCCGCGCGGGCCACCGCCGGAAAGGTCTTCGCCACCGGCGGCATCCACACCGTCGCGGACCTCGACCGGCTGAGCACCCAACAGGTCCTCGAACTCCAGGAACAGGTCCAGCACGGGCTCTCCGGACTGTCCTCCGCGGTCTTCTTCGGCCCCTCCATCGACGGGGCGCTGGTGCCCGGCCCGGTCGTCGAACGGATCGCCGCCGGCAGCGCCCGCGACGTCGACGTGATGACCGGCACCACCGAGAACGAGACCGACTACTGGGCGCTGTTCGACCCCACGCTGCCGGACCTCCCGCTGAGCGCCTACCGCAACCTGCCCCCCGTGCTCGCCGACCGCAAACAGCAGATGTACGACCGGTACGCCGCCGACCGCCCCGGGGCCACCGAGGGCCGGGTGGTGAACGCGATGCTCACCGACCAGACCGAGCGGATCCCCACCCTGCGCCTGGCCGAGGCCCAGTCCCGCTGGCGGCCCACCCACGTCTACCAGTTCGACTGGCACGTGCCCTACGTCCCCGGCCTGCCCGCCGCCCAGAACCTGGGCGCCATGCACACCCTGGAACTGCCCTTCGTCTTCGGCGGCCTGGACCTCGGCGCGATTCCGCGCGGCGCGCAGACCGTCGCCGCCCAGCGGCCCGAACTCACCCGGCTGTCCGAGCGGATGGCCGACGCCTGGGCCTCCTTCGCCCGCCAGGGCGACCCGGGCTGGCCGTCCTACACCGCCGACGCGCGGGCCACCCGGATCTGGGACCTGAACCCCAGCGTCCGGTACGCCCCGCACGACGACGAACGCGCCCTCTGGGACGACTACTCCTTCCCCGCCCTGGACCTCGGCACCCGCTGAGGCCTTCCCGCCTTCCCGCCTTCCCGCCGGAGCAGGGGGCCGGGCCACCGCCCGGCCCCCTCGGCGCGCCCCGCCCCGGCGTCCGGCCCCTGAAACCCGCTGGCCAGGCCGGTGCGGCCGCTGCCACACTGCGAGCCGTGAACAGCCTTCCCGCCTGGACCCTGCGCCCCGCCACCGCCGCCGACGTCGAACCCGTCGCCGAACTCAAGGCCGTCGTCCTGCGCGCCGACCTCGAACGCCTCGGCCGCTACGACGACGACCGGGTCCGCCGGCGCCTGCGGGCGGGCTTCTCCAGCCGCCACAGCTCCGTCATCCTCGTCGACGGCGCCTTCGCCGGCTCCGTCACCGTCCGCCCCGCCGAGCAGGGCGGCCGCTGGATCGAGCACTTCTACCTCGCCCCCGCCCACCAGGGCCGCGGCCTCGGCACCGCCGTCCTGCGCCACCTCCTCGCCCAGGCCGACGCCGCCGGCGAGCCCGTGCGCCTCGACGTCCTCCAGGGCAGCCCCGCCCGCAGCCTCTACGAACGCCACGGCTTCGTCCTCGACCACGAGGACCCGATCGACGTCTACCTGGTCCGCGAGCCCGCCGCCTGAACCGGGGCCGGCCCGCTGGTCGGGGCGTGGCGCCCGGTGACGCTCGCCCGGGTGACGCGAGTAGGCCGGACGGATGGTGACCGGCGGTCGGGCGCGGCGCTCACCCGAGCACCGGGCCCGACGGCTTGTTAGCGTCCCGTCCATGATCGACAGCCCGCACTCCACCGGCTCCGAACACCCCCGCGCCACCCGCCGCGGCCTGCTGCGCACCGCCCTCGGCGCCACCACCGCCGGAGCCCTCACCCTCACCGGCGCCAGCCCCGCCCAGGCCGCGCCCCGCACCGCCACCCGGCGCATCGACTTCCACGGCCACCACCAGGCCGGCATCACCAACCCGCCCCCCGGCTACGGCACCTTCCTCGCCCTCGACGTCAAGGCCCGCGACCGCAAGGCCCTCGAAACCCTCCTGCGCACCCTCACCGACCGCATCCGCTTCCTCACCGCCGGCGGCACCCCGCCCGACCTCGGCCCCGCCGCCGCCCCCTCCGACAGCGGCACCCTCGGCCCCGACCTGCCCGCCGACGACCTCACCGTCACCGTCGCCGTCGGCGCCTCCCTCTTCGACACCCGCTACGGCCTCACCCGCCACCGCCCCCGCCGGCTCACCGCCATGCGGCCCTTCCCCGTCGACGCGCTGCGCCCCGCCGAATGCCACGGCGACCTCTCGCTCCAGATCTGCGCCGAGAACCGCGACACCGTCCAGCACACCATCCGCGACCTGCTGCGCAGCACCAACGGCCTGATCCGCCCGCGCTGGCAGCTCGACGGCTTCCAGAGCCGCTCCCGCCCCACCGGCGCCGCCCGCAACCTGCTCGGCTTCAAGGACGGCATCGAGAACCCCGACACCACGAACGCCCGCGAGCTGGACGCCCTCGTCTGGGTCGGCGAGGGCGGCGACGAACCGCGCTGGGCCGCCGGCGGCAGCTACCAGGTCATCCGCGCCATCCGCACCCTCGTCGCCGGCTGGGACGAGGTGCCGCTCAAGCAGCAGGAACGCCTGATCGGCCGGCGCAAGAACGACGGCGCCCCGCTCGGGGCGGCCGGCGAGACCGACACCCCCGACTACCGCAACGACCCCGACGGCGCCGTCATCCCCCTCGACTCCCACATCCGCCTCGCCAACCCCCGCACCGACGGCACCCGCGACAGCCGCATCCTGCGCCGCGCCTTCAACTACGACCGCGGCCTCGATTCCGACGGCGAACCCGACCTCGGCCTCGCCTTCTGCTGCTACCAGCAGGACGTGGCCCGCCAGTTCGAAGCCGTCCAGACCCGCCTCAACACCGAACCCCTCGCCCGCCACCTCCGCCCCACCGGCGGCGGCTACTTCTACGTCCTCCCCGGCGCCCACGACACCACCGACTGGCTCGGCCGCACCCTCCTCACCGCCACCTGACGCCCCGGTTCGCGCGCCCGTCGCCCAACCGGGGCGCGGGCGACCGCCGTTGGGGCGACCTGCCGAAACCGAGGGGACCGTCCGCCGCCGTCCGCCGCCGCACCGGCCCGCACCCCGACCGCCCCGGCGGCCGGGATGTCGGTGGGGCGGGTGATGATGGGGGCTGTTTCGAGAGGCAGGACGGAAGGACACCCCCTTATGAGCTGGTGGCAGCAGCCACTGGTCGGCTTCGACCTGGAGACCACGGGCACCGACCCGGCCGTGGACCGCATCGTCACGGCCGCGCTCGTGGACACCGTCGGGGCCCGCCGGGTGGGGGCCGCGCACTGGCTGCTCGACCCCGGGGTCCCGATCCCGGCCGAGGCGGAGGCGATCCACGGCATCGGCGACGACCTGGCCCGCGGCAAGGGCCGGCCGGCCAAGGAGGCGGTGGAGGAGATAGCCGGCGCGCTCTGCGAGCGGCTCGCCGCAGGGCGCCCGGTGGTCGCGTTCAACGCGCCGTTCGACCTGTCGCTGCTCGACGCCGAGCTGCGCCGGTACGGGCTGGTGCCGCTCGCCGAGCGCCTCGGCGCCCCGGTCGGGCCGGTGCTGGACGCGCTGGTCGTCGACCGGGCGGTGGACAAGTACCGCAAGGGCTCGCGCACCCTGCAACGGGTCTGCGAGGTGTACGGCGTCGAGCTGACGGACGCGCACGAGGCGGGCAGCGACGCGCTGGCGGCCGTCCGGGTCGCCGTCGCCCTCGCCGAGCGCTACCGGCCCGAGGTCGGCGACGTCGCGCCGGCCGAGCTGCACGAGCGCCAGATCGGCTGGTACCGGGAGTGGGCCGAGGGCTTGCAGGCGTGGCTGCGCCGCGGCAAGGACCCGCAGGCCGTGGTCGACCCGCGGTGGCCGATGAGGTGACCGCCCCCGGTGAGGCCGGCGGGCCGGGCGGGGCCTAGCCGGCCGGCCAGTCGAAGGTGTAGCCCTGGGCGACCAGCCAGGGCAGCAGCTGCTTGAGCGCGGCCACGGTCTGGGTGCGGTCGCCGCCGCCGTCGTGCATCAGGATCACGCCGCCGGGCTTGAGCTGCTTCTGCACGGTGGAGACGATGGCGGGCACGCCCGGGCGGGACCAGTCGCGCGGGTCGACGGACCAGCCGAGCGAGGACATGCCGAGGCTCGCGGTGATCTGCTCGTTGTCGGCGTTGAAGCCGCCGCCGGGGGCGCGGAACCAGCTGACCCGGGTGCCGGGGCCGCCGGCCTTGACGATCATGTCCCTGGCGGCGGAGATCTCGTAGGCGGCCTTGTCGTGGGGGAGCTTCGCGAACGGCTGCGGGTGGTGCACGCTGTGGTCGCAGAGCCGGTGGCCGGCCGCGAGGACGCGCTTGACCAGGGCCGGGTTGGCGGCGGCGTTCTGGCCGATCTCGCAGAAGGTGGCCTTGGCGTGGTACTGGGCGAGCAGGTCGAGGATCTGGCCGGTGGCGGGGCCGGGGCCGTCGTCGAAGGTGAGCGCCACGGTGTGGCCGCCGGAGGCGGTGGAGCCGATGACGGTGCCCGGCTTGACCGGCGCGGGCGTCGGCGCGGGGGTGCCCGAGGGCGTGGTCGCGACGGGGGTGGTGGTGACCGGGGTGCTCGGCGTGCCGCTGTGGGGCGCGGCGGTCGTCTCGGCCGGCGCCTTGGGCGTGCGCGGCTTCGGGACGGCCGGCGGGGCGGCGGAGGCGGGTGCGCTGTCGGAGCCGGGGGCGGGCGCGACGGTGGCGACGGGGCCGTCGGTCGGCCGGGAGTCGGTCGGCGCGATGGTGATCGGGGGCTGGGTGCTGACGCCGGCCGTCGGCTGGAGGGCTCCGCTGGCGGTGCCGCACGCGGCCAGGCCCAGGGTGGCGGCCGCCACGACGCAGCCTGCGACCAGCCGGCGGCGGGCCGTGAGGGCCGTACGGGTCGGAGGGGAGGGCCGGCGGGTGGCGGAGTGGGGCATGGCGGCGGCTCCTGTGGTGCAGAGGGGTGCAGAGGACGGGTGCCGATCCCTCGGTCAGGATGACTGTCCGATAGGACGCCGAGCGTACGTGCCCCGGTTGCGGAGCGGACCGGAGCGCCGTAGGAGTCTTCTCACACGCGCCCGGGTTGGCGCCCCCGCGGCCCGCCGGGTATCCCGGGGGCCGTGACGGGGGCGTCCCGGCACTTCAGAGGCCCGGCACTTCAGGAGCCCGTCACTTCGGAAGCCCGACGCCCCGGGAGCCCGACGCCTCAGAACGGGTACCAGCGCACCTCGGTGGCACCCTCCCGCAGCGAGGCGACCCGGCGCCGGAACTCCGCCAGCGCGGCCGGGTTGCCGGGCACCTGCTGGGCGACCCAGGAGGCGCTGGCGGTCTCCCGGGCCCCGCGCAGCACCGCGAAGCCGGGCCAGGCGCGCACGTCCCAGCCGTACGCCTCGACGAAGGCCCGGTACTCCTCGCCGGGCGCGCCGTACCGGTCGTGGCTGAGCGCGAGGACCACCAGATCGTGTTCGCGCAGGTCGTGCGAGACGTTCTCCAGGTCGAGCAGGACGGGCCCGTCCGGGCCGACGTGGACGTTGCGGGGCAGCGCGTCGCCGTGGATCACACCGGGGTGCAGGTGCGGGGCGAGGTCGGGCAGGGCGGCGGCGAAGCCGTCGCGGCGGTGGCGCAGGAAGGCGACGTCGGCCGGGTCGACGTGGCCCTCGGCGGAGGCCAGCCAGCGTTCGACGGGGGCCAGCAGGTCGCGGTGGGCGAGCGGGAAGGGCGGCAGCGGCAGCCGGTGCAGGGCGCGCAGCAGCGGGGCGAGGTCGGCGGGGCGGGCGGGGCGGACGGCGGGGGCGAGCCGGTGCCAGAAGGTGACGGGGTGCCCGTGGGCGAGCTGGGGCTCGGCTTCCACCGCGTCGTACGGGCGGACCACCGGGACGTCCTGGGCGGCGAGCCAGTGGGCGACGGCGAGTTCGTGCCGCGCCCGTTCGTACAGTTCGGGGCCGCGGCCGACCTTGGCGACGACGGCCGGGTCACCGAGGTCGAAGACGGCGTTCTCGCCGAGCGCGAGCAGCCGGGCGTCGCCGGGGCCGGGCAGTCCGGCGGACTCGCAGGCGTGGGCGAGCAGCAGCCGGGCGCGGCCTTCGTCGAAGGGGATCATGGCGGTGCTCCGTTGGGGCGGCGTTCATCCGGAGGCCTCCGGACGGTGATCATCATGACGGACCGGGGTGGGGTTTTCCCTACCCTCCCACCCTGACATCTCCTCCCAGGGGGTAGGGGAGAGATCCACCCTGAGGGGGAGCTGTCTCCACCCGGAGCACGAGGTCAAGGGGCGTGCGCCCGGGAGAGACTGGGTCGGGGCCGCTTCGGAGCGGCCTGACGGGGGTTGGACCACGGGGGCTCCTTGCCGGGCGGCAAGCAAGTACTCGTAGGATGACGCCCGAATCCACTTACCTGCCGACCGGCTAGGGGGCGCCGCCGCGCGTCTCCCACCGGTCCAGCCGTCGCCCGGCGTCCCGTCCCCCAAGGGCTGCGGTGAACCATGCCCAGGAGGCATCGAGCATGTTCCACCGACTAGGACAATTCGTCGTACGCCGTGCGTGGTGGGTGATCATCGCGTGGGTGATCGGAATGATCGCCGTCCTCATGACCGCGCCGAAGGTCAGTTCGCAGACCGACGAAGCCGCGTTCCTCCCCAAGCACTACGAGTCCATCCAGGCCGCACAGGTGCAGGAGCGGGCCTTCCCGGCCGCCTTCACCCCGGGCGCGCTCGCACTCTTCGAGCGCAACGACGGCGCCGCGTTCACCGACGCGGACAAGGCCGCGATGGGCAAGCTCGTCCAGGACCTGACGGCCAAGAAGATCGACGGCGTCGAGAAGATCATCCCGCCGTCCGACCAACTGGGCATATCCCCGGACCACAAGTACGCGATGGCCATGATCGCCGTCGACAAGTCGAAGCAGCAGGACCAGAACGGGACCGCGGACATCGCCAAGGCCCTCCGCGACGACGGCAAGGCACTGGCCTCCGGCACCGACCTGAAGTTCCAGCTCGGCGGCCCCGCCGCCCAGGCGCTCGACCAGAAGGAAGCCTCCGGCTCGGCCGAGGGCATCATCACCATGGCCACGGTGCTCCTGGTCATCGTGATCGTCGGCATCATCTTCCGCGGCATCCTGGCCGGCCTGCTGCCGGTCCTGGTCTCGCTGATGATCGCGCTGCCCGCCTCCATCGGCCTGATCAACTACGCGACCGACATCTTCAACCTCAAGAGCACACCCATCCTGATGGCGATCCTGATCGTCGTCGTGCTCGGCGTCGGCACCGACTACTTCCTGTTCCTCGCCTTCCGCTACCGCGAGCGACTGCGGGCCGGCGACGACCGCAACGCCGCCGTGGCCAACGCGGTCGGCCGGGTCGGCGAGGCGATCGCCTCCGCCGCCGGCGCCGTCACCATCGCCTTCGCCGCGCTGATCCTCTCCAGCCTCGGCATGTTCCAGGCGCTCGGCCCCGCGCTGGCGATCGCGGTCGTGGTCACCGCCCTGGCCTCGCTCACCCTGGCCCCCGCGCTGCTCGCGGTCATCCCCGCCCGCGCCGTCTTCTGGCCCGGCAAGAAGTGGACGGACGAGCCGAGCACCGCGCGCTTCACCGCGCTCGGCCGGGTCGTCCAGAAGCGCCCGGCGCTGGCCGCCGTCGCCTCCGGCGGCGTACTGGTCGCCCTGTCCGTGGGCGCGCTCGGCTACAACGGCCTCTTCGACATGGCGGGCAGCTCCATGCCCAAGGACAAGGAGTCGATGGTCGTCCAGGACAAGATGGCCAAGGGCTTCTCCGCCGGCGCCGCCGACCCGAGCCAGGTCTACCTGAGCAGCACCGACGGCAAGAAGCTCGACCCGGCCTCCTTCCCGGCCTTCGCCGACAAGCTGCAGGGCGTCGGCGGGGTGTCCAAGGTCTACCTGCCGAGCGCCGACGCCAAGAGCATCAGCGCCGACGGCGCCACCGCCCAGTTCACCGTCATGCTCAAGGACGCCCCGGCCAGCAACGAGGCGATCGACGCGGTGACCGAGCTGCGCACCGTCGCCCACGCGCAGGCCCCGGCCGGCAGCGAGGCCAAGGTCGGCGGCCTCACCTCGGTGTTCAAGGACATCA
Source organism: Kitasatospora sp. NPDC091276 (assembly GCF_040684355.1). Taxonomy (NCBI): domain Bacteria; kingdom Bacillati; phylum Actinomycetota; class Actinomycetes; order Kitasatosporales; family Streptomycetaceae; genus Kitasatospora; species Kitasatospora sp. NPDC091276. The sequence continues at coordinate 233,040 of NZ_JBFBFU010000006.1, forward strand.
ACCTGGCGATGACCCACGACTACAAGCTGGTCTTCCCGATCGCCGGGCTGCTGATCCTGCTCATCCTGGCCCTCCAGCTGCGCAGCGTGGTCGCCCCCTGGTACCTGATGGCCTCGGTTGGCCTCGGCTTCAGCGCCACGCTGGGCGCCACCACGCTGATCTTCCAGAAGATCGGCAACGAGACCGGCCTGATGTTCATGATGCCGATCCTCATCTACCTCTTCGTGGTGGCGATCGGGACGGACTACAACATCCTGATCATCGCCCGTCTGCGCGAGGAGGCCCGCGCGGGCCGCAGCCCGCGCGAGGCGGCCCGTGAGGCGCTGCGCCACGGCGGCCCGACCGTCGCCGCGGCCGGCTTCATCCTGGCGGCCTCGTTCGGGACGTTCATGCTCGCCGGCAACACCTTCATGATGGAGTTCGGCTTCGCGATGGCCTTCGGCATCGTGCTGGCGGCCTTCGTGATGGCGATGTTCTTCACCCCGGCGCTCACCGCGCTGATCGGCAACCGGGCCTGGTGGCCAGGCCACGGCGCCGACCCCGAGCACGGCCACGGCGGCAGCCACGGCGCAAGCCTCGGTGCCGGCCCGGCGGCGGACGCGTACGGCGTGCCGGAGCCGGCCGGACGGCGCTGATCGCCTCGTTCGGACACGGTCGACGCCCGACCGGCGCGCCACACAGGCGGCGTCCCGCTTCGGCGGGGCGCCGCTTGCCCCCTTTCCCTGGCCGTCAAACGTGATCTGTTGAGCACAAAAGTCCCCGGTCAATCGGGGTGTCGCCGTGCTACAGTCGACTCAGTTGCAGTTTTGGTTCCCATGAACGTATGTGTGCGCCTGCTGGTCCAACCAACAGGCGCATTTGTTTTGTCCGGTGTTTCAGTCTCCGGATGGGGATCGCGGCTACTCCGGGGTTCACGCGGTGTGAATCCCTGATGCCCCAGTTTTTTGAGGAGACGGTTATGGCTACCGGCACCGTGAAGTGGTTCAACAGCGAAAAGGGCTTCGGCTTCATCGAGCAGGCCGAGGGCGGCCCGGACGTGTTCGCGCACTACTCGAACATCCAGGCCAACGGCTTCCGTGAGCTCGTCGAGGGCCAGGCCGTCGAGTTCGACGTGACCCAGGGCCAGAAGGGCCCGCAGGCCGAGAACATCCGCGTCATCGGCTGACGTCAGCCTCCACGCTGACTCGCGATCTCGCGAAGCGGGGGCCCGTACCACACGGTGCGGGCCCCCGCGCATGCCGCCGTACGGCCGGGGCGGCGAGTTTCCTACCGACGGCCGACCAGCCCCCACCCGGGGCTGCCGACCGACGTACGGAGACTTCGTGACCACCCCTGCCCGCCCGCCGCGTGACCGCGCCGCCCGCACCACCGACCAGGCCCGCCGCGGCGAGAACCCGCGCCGCAGCGCCGGCGCCGGCCGCGGCGAGAACGCCGGCCGCACCGGCACCGGCGACCGCGCCCGCCGCGGCGAGAACCCGCGCGCCACCGGCGACGCCGAGCGCGCCCGCAAGCCGCGCGGCCGCACCGGCGCCCCCAAGAACACCCGCGCCGCCGCCGTGCCCGAGGCCGCCGACTTCACCGTCGTCGAGGGCACCCCGGCCCGGCCCCCGGCGGACACCTTCGCCGAACTGGACCTGCCCAAGGGCATCCTCAGCACGCTCACCCGCGAAGGCGTCACCGCGCCGTTCCCGATCCAGGGCGCCACGCTGCCCGACTCGATCGCCGGCCGCGACGTGCTCGGCCGCGGCCGCACCGGCTCCGGCAAGACCCTCGCCTTCGGCCTGCCGCTGCTCGCCCGCACCGCCGGGCGCCGCGCCGTCGCCCGCTACCCGCTGGCGCTCGTCCTGGTGCCCACCCGCGAGCTCGCCCAGCAGGTCACCGACGCGCTCACCCCCTACGCGACCGCCGTCAACCTGCGGATCACCACCGTCGTCGGCGGCATGTCGATCAACCGCCAGGCCAACGCCGTCCGCCGTGGCACCGAGGTCCTGGTCGCCACCCCCGGCCGGCTCGACGACCTGATCGGCCGCGGTGACGTCAACCTGTCCGACGTCGCCATCACCGTCCTCGACGAGGCCGACCAGATGGCCGACATGGGCTTCCTCCCGCAGGTCAGCAAGCTGCTGGAGCAGGTCGCCGAGGGCGGGCAGCGGATGCTGTTCTCCGCGACCCTGGACCGCAACGTCGACCGCCTGGTCAAGCGCTTCCTCACCGACCCGGTCACCCACTCGGTCGACCCGTCGGCCGGCGCGGTCACCACCATGGACCACCACGTCCTCCAGCTGGACCAGGCCGACAAGGCGTCCACCACCGCGCACATCGCCTCCCGCGACGGGCGCGTGATCATGTTCGTGCACACCAAGCACGGCGCCGACCGCCTCGCCAAGCAGCTGCTCGCCACCGGCGTCCGGGCCGCGGCCCTGCACGGCGGCAAGTCCCAGCCGCAGCGCAACCGGGTCCTCGACCAGTTCCGCGACGGCCACGTCACCGCGCTGATCGCCACCAACGTCGCCGCCCGAGGCATCCACATCGAAGGCCTCGACCTGGTCGTCAACGTCGACCCGCCGGTCGACCACAAGGACTACCTGCACCGCGGCGGCCGCACCGCCCGGGCCGGCGAGTCCGGCACCGTCGTCACCCTCGTCCTGCCCGAGCAGCGCCGCGAGGTCAACCGGCTGATGACGGTCGCGGGCATCCGCCCCACCGTCACCAAGGTCCGCCCCGGCGACGCCGACCTCGCCAAGATCACCGGTGCCCGCACCCCCAGCGGCGTCGCGGTCGCCGTCGCCGTCCCCGCGCCCGCCGAGGCCCCGGCCGCCAAGGCCGACGCCAAGTCCGGCAACCCGCGCCGCCGCCCCGGCAAGCGCTCCGCGCTGCCCGCCGACGTCGACATGAACGGCAACCCGCGACGCCCCCGCCCCAAGCAGCGCATGGGCGCCGCCGCCGCCCAGGGCGACCGCCCCCAGGCGGCCGGTTTCATCGGCCGCTCCTCCGGCCGCGCCAAGCCCGGCAGCGGCGCCAAGTCCGGCTCCAACTACGGCACCGGCCGCCAGCGCCGCGCCATCGACTGACCCCCGGCGACCGTCCGACGGCCCGGCCCCCTCGCACCGAGGGGGCCGGGCCGTTTCGTCGCGGGCCCGTCCGTCCGACGGACGCCGTCACCCTGCGGCGGTCCGACCCGGGCGAACCTCCGTTGATGTTGGTCATGTGCAATGCTATGTACATCACCACCATCGGTCGACGGAGGTATCCGGATGTCCGTGACACAGATCGACATCGATGAAGACGCGCTGGAACGAGCAATGACGCTCGCCGGAGTTCGGACCAAGAAGGACGCCGTCAACCTGGCACTGCGCTTCTACGCCGAGCGGCAGGAACGTGCTGCCCGGATCAGCCGGCATTTCGAGCGGGCTCGGCACTGGGGAGCCGTCGAGGACGCAGAGCGGATGCACCGAGCGGAGAAGGACGCCCGGTGATCTATCTCCTCGACACCTCCGGACTCGTCCGGTTGTTGGGCGAGCCCAAGCTCCTGGCCGTCTGGTACGACGCGATCGACGCAGGGGCGATCGCGTCGTGCTACCCGCAGCGCGCGGAGTTTCTGTACAACGCGCGCAGCGGCCGGGAGTACGACGAGATCACCGAGATGTTCGCCGACCTGTACCCGGACGTCTCGGTACCGAAGAACGCTGGGCGCTGGATCGACACGGTTCAGCGGCGCATGGCCCTCGCCGGGCAGCACCGTAGTGCCTCCGCGGTCGACCTCATGATCGCGGCGACGGCCGCGCACCACGGCCTCACGGTCCTCCACGACGATGCGGGCTACCGCGCGGTGGCGCGGCACGCCGCCGACCTGAGCGAGCACAGCGTCCTCGATCACGGGTGAGCCGGCCCCGTGGTCAGGCGGTGAGCGTCCGGGGCATCGTGGCAGCCGTACGCGCCTCGTCGTAGCGCTCCAGGAGGAGGGCGGCGAGTTCGGGGGCGGGGCCCAGGACGGCGGCGACGGCGTCCGCTCCGGCGGCGGCCTCGGCGATGCGGTCGGGCAGGAGGCCCGGGGCCAGCAGGTAGGGGGAGACGGCGGTGCGGGCGGCGCCCGCGGCGCGCAGGGCGGCCAGGGCGTCGGGCACGCGCGGGCCGGTGGCGGAGGCGTAGGCCACCTCGACGGCGGCCCAGCCGCGGCTGCGGCGCCACCCGGCGGCCACCGTGCGGGTGGCGGCGTCGGCGGCCGGGTCGGAGGAGCCGGCCGCCGCGAGCACCACGCCGGTGCGGGCCCGGACGGCGGCCGAGCGCACGTCCACCCCGGCCTCGGCGAGGCGGCGGTCCAGGGCGGCGAGCAGCAGCGGCGACGGGCCCAGGACGGCGGCGACGGGCAGGGCCGCGCCGGCCGTGCGCAGGGCGGCCGGGATGTCGTGCTTGGCGTGGTAGGCCCGGTTGAGCAGCAGCGGGACGGCCACCGCGTCTCCGAGCCGCCCGACGACCTGCGGGATGCGCGGCGCGCAGTGGTCCAGGTAGGCGGTGGCGACGTCCAGCCCGGGGCGCAGCGCCCGCACCTCCTGGACCAGTGCGGCCACGGTCGCGGCGTGCCGCGGGTCGCGGCTGCCGTGGGCGATCAGCAGGAGGGCGGGCATCGGCGTCGGCCTTACTTGACGGCGGCCAGCAGGCCGCGGTTGCGCAGCACCCGGCGCTCGACCGGGGTGAAGACGAGCAGTTCGATGGCGATGCCGACGAACAGGATCAGGATGATGCCGAGCAGCACCCCGGACATGTCGGAGAACTCGCGCTGGTCCTCCAGGAACCGGCCCAGGCCCCGGCCGAGGTCGGGGGAGGAGGCGACGAGTTCGGCGGCCATCAGGGAGCGCCAGGAGAACGCCCAGCCCTGCTTGAGGCCGGCCAGGTAGCCGGGCAGCGCGGCGGGGATCAGCACGAGCCGGGCGCCGGTGAGGCCGGTGGCGCCGATGGTGCGTCCGGCGCGCAGGAACAGCGGCGGCACCTGGTCGATGCCGGCGACCAGGCCGTTGGCGATGGAGGGGACGGCGCCGAGCAGTATGACCGCGTACATCATCCGGTCGTTGATGCCGAGCCAGATGACCGCGGCCGGCACCCAGGCGACCGAGGGCAGCGACTGCAGGCCCTGGAGGACCGGGCCGATGGCGGTGCGCACCGGCCGGACGCGGGCGACGACCAGCCCGATCGGGGTGCCGATGACGACGGCGAGCAGGAAGCCGGACAGGCCGCGCCAGACGCTGGTCCAGATGATCGAGAACAGCGTGCCCTGGTACCAGAGCTCCTGGGCGGAGTGCCACACGTCGGTCGGGCTGGGCAGCTTGTAGGCGGAGGTGAGGTGCAGGCTGTAGGCGCCCTGCCACAGGGCGAGCACCACGAGGACGCCGATCAGCGGCGGCAGGGCCTTGGTCCGCAGCGCCTGGCCGAGCGAGCCGCGCTGGGTGGAGACGGCGTCGAGGGCGTCCAGGCCGGCGCCGACACCGGCGGTGTCCGTGGCGGCGGCCCCGTCGGTCCTGTCGGCCCTGCCGGCCTTGCCGGTCTTCTCCAGGACCGGGGTGCTGTCAGTGCTGGCCATGGCGACGGATCTCCCCACGCAGTTCTTCGGTGATCTCGATGGACAGGTCGGCGACGCCGGCGGACTCGATGCGGCGCGGCTGCGGCAGGTCGATCCGCCACTCGCGGGCGACCCGGCCGGGGCGGGAGGAGAGCAGGACGACGCGCTGGGCCAGGCGCACGGCCTCGCGCACGTTGTGGGTGACGAACAGGACGGACAGCTGCCGCTCGGCCCAGATCCGGGTGATCTCGTCGTGCAGCACGTCGCGGGTGATGGCGTCGAGCGCGGCGAACGGCTCGTCCATCAGCAGCACCTGGCTGCCCTGGGCGAGCGCGCGGGCCATCGCGACGCGCTGGCGCATGCCGCCGGACAGCTCGTGCACGCGCTTGCCGTACGAGCCCTTGAGGCGGACGAGTTCGAGCAGGCGCTCGGCTTCGGCGCGGCGCTCGGGGCGGGGGACGCCGGCCAGCTTGAGGGCGAGTTCGATGTTGCGGCCGGCGGTGAGCCAGGGGAACAGCGCGTGTTCCTGGAACATCAGCGCGGGGCGGCCGCCGGGCACCTCGATGGTGCCGCGGCTGGGCTTGTCCAGGCCGGCGACCAGGTTGAGCAGGGTGGACTTGCCGCAGCCCGAGGCGCCGAGCAGGGTGACGAACTCGCCGGGCGCGACGTCGAGGGTGATGTCGTCCAGGACGTGGGTCTGCGCGCCCGGGCGGCCGAAGGACTTGTGCACGTGCGAGATCCGGACGGCGGGCGCGGCGCCGTCGGCGTCGGCGCCGGCGGCGTCGGCGGTGTCCGCCGAGGTGGTCAGTGCCGGTGTCATCCGGGCACCTCCTGCGTGAGTGGTCTGGCTGAGGGCTGGCGGAGCGGGAGCGGGGCCGGGGCCCGGCCCCGCCCGTCCCGGTGGGCATCGATCGCGGATCGACCGGGCGGGCGGGGGTCCGGACCGCGGAGTCGGGGGCGGAGTCTGGGGCGGACTCGGCGCGGCTCGGCGTTACTCGGCGCCGCTCGGCGCCGCTCGGTGCCGCTCGGTGCCGTTTCGGAGCCGGGTGGCGCTACTTGGCGCCGAGTCCGGCGTCCGCCACGGGGCCCTGGCCCTTGGCCGCGAGCACCTTGTCGAGCAGGGTGAGGTCGTAGATGCCGTTCAGGTTGGGCTTCTTGAGCAGCCCGGCGGTGACGGCGTGGTCGGCCTCGGCCTGGAGGGTGTTCGCCAGCGGGTCGTCGAGGAAGTCGATGTCGGCCCAGGCCGGGTCGAGGATGGCCGGCTCCAGCGCGTTGCCGGCCTCCTTCTTGATCGCGTCGTTGGCGTCGGCCTTGGCCTTGTCCGGGTTGGCCTTGATGAAGGCGTTGGTGTTCACCGAGCCGCGCAGCACGGCCTCCACCACGTCCGGGTGCTCCTTGAGGAACTTCTGCGAGACGATGATGTTGGTGATCACGAACTTCTTGTCCGGCCAGACGTCCTTCTCGTTGAGCAGGACCTTCGCGCCGAGGGTGACCAGCTTGGAGGCGGTGGGCTCGGGCACCCAGGCGCCGTCGATGGAGCCCTGCCGGTAGGCGTCGGGGGTGACCTTGTTGTCGGTGCGCACCACCGAGACGTCGCCGGCGCCGGACGCCGCGTCGACCTTGAAGCCCTTGCCGGCCAGGTAGTTGAGCAGCGCCACGTCCTGGGTGTTGCCCAGCTGCGGGGTGGCGATCTTCTTGCCCCTGAGGTCGTCCAGCGAGGAGATCTTGTCCGGGTTGACCACCAGCTTGACCCCGCCGGAGGCCGAGCCGCCGATGATCTTCAGGGACTGGCCGTCGGACTTGGTGTAGCCGTTGATCGCGGGGGAGGGGCCGATCCAGCCGATGTCGATGGAGCCGGCGTTGAGCGCCTCGATCTCGGACGGGCCCGCGTTGAAGACCTGGGTCTTGATCTGGGTGGCGCCCAACTCCTTCTGGAACAGCCCCTCCTGGAGGCCGACCAGGGCGGTGCCGTGGGTCAGGTTCGCGAAGTACCCGATCTTCACGGTGTCCGCGGACAGCTTCGCGCCGGAGGCGCCGGCCGAACTGGCGGCGGAGTCGGCGCCCGCCTTCTTGTCGTCCGCCTTGGAGCCGTAGCTGCACGCGGACAGCAGGGTCACGGCGGTCAGGCCGGCCACCGCGGCCACCGCGGAGCGTCTGATCCGGCCGGCGTCGGGGCGGGCACGGGTATGCGAGAGGGCCGGGTTCGGTGCCATGGTGAAGTCCTGTTCATCGACGGACCGTCAGGAGGCGGTCTCGGGGACGTGGCGGTCGCCCGTCGGGGCGGCCGGGGGTCGCAACTCAGCGCTGTCGGCCCGCACATCGGGTCAGGCCGCCCTGGCCGCTGCCGAGGACGCCGCTGCCGATGCGGCCGCCTTCCTTGTCCATGTCCGAGAACGCCTCGCTGGGCATCAGACCCAGTCCTCCTCAGCGGGTTCGGTGGCGCGTACGGTCGCGAAGGCCTCGCCCGCCATGCCGGCGGTGAGGGTGGTGCCGTCGGCCGGGTCGATCAGCAGGAACGAGCCGGTGCGGCGGTTGTCGGAGTAGGCGTCGAGCGCCAGCGGCTCGGCGGTGCGCAGCACCACGTGGCCGAGGTCGTTGACGTTCAACCCCTCGGCGCCGGAGCGCTGTTCGAGGGTGTCGCCCGCCTTGGTCGGCAGAGCGATGCGGTAGGTGATGTCCTTGACCAGCGCGCGCACGGTGCGGGTGGTGTGCTTGAGCAGGACCTTGTCGCCGGTGCGCAGCGGGCGCTCGTCGAGGTGGCTGACGGTGGCCTCGATGTCCCTGGTGGGCGTGGGGATCACGCCGGCCGCGATCAGGTCGCCGCGGGAGACGTCGAGGTCGTCGGCGAGCCGGACGGTGACCGACTGGGGTGCCCAGGCGAGGTCCGTCTCGCGGCCGAGCGCGTCGATCCCGGCGACGGTGGTGGTGTGGCCCGAGGGCAGTACCGTCACCGGGTCGCCGACCCGCAGCACGCCGGAGGCCAACTGCCCGGCGTAGCCGCGGTAGTCGGGGTGCTCCTCGCTCTGCGGGCGGATCACGTACTGGACCGGGAAGCGGGCCGGCTCGGCGCCCGGGTCGCTGCCGACCGGGACGGTCTCCAGGTGCTCCAGCAGGGTCGGGCCGCCGTACCAGTCCATGTGCGCGGACGGCTCGACGACGTTGTCCCCGGCGAGGGCGGAGATCGGCACGGCCACCACGTCGCCCACGCCGAGCGAGGCGGCGTAGGCGGTGAACTCCTCGGCGATGGCGGCGAAGACGGGCTCGGCGTAGTCGACCAGGTCCATCTTGTTGACGGCCAGCACCACGTGCGGCACCCGCAGCAGCGCGGCGACGGCGGCGTGCCGGCGGGTCTGCTCGACGACGCCGTTGCGGGCGTCGACCAGCACCACGGCCAGTTCGGCGGTGGAGGCGCCGGTCACCATGTTGCGGGTGTACTGCACGTGCCCGGGGGTGTCGGCGAGGATGAACCGCCGCCGGGGGGTGGCGAAGTAGCGGTAGGCCACGTCGATGGTGATGCCCTGCTCGCGCTCGGCGCGCAGGCCGTCGGTGAGCAGCGCGAGGTCGGGCGCTTCCTGGCCGCGGCCCAGCGAGACGCGTTCGACGGCCTCCAACTGGTCGGCGAGCACGGACTTGGAGTCGTGCAGCAGGCGGCCGACCAGGGTGGACTTGCCGTCGTCGACGGATCCGGCGGTGGCGAAGCGCAGCAGCGACGTGGCGGTTGCTTCCTGGGTGGTGCTGGTCATCGTTAGAAGTACCCCTCGCGCTTGCGGTCTTCCATCGCGGCCTCGGACAGCTTGTCGTCGGCCCGCGTCGCGCCGCGCTCGGTGAGGCGGCTGGCGGCGATCTCGGCGATCACGGCCTGGATGTCGGTGGCGTCCGAGTCGACGGCGCCGGTGCAGGACATGTCGCCGACGGTGCGGTAGCGGATCAGCCGCCGCTGGACGGGCTCGTTCTCCCTGGGGCCGCCCCACTCACCGGCGGTCAGCCACATGCCGCCGCGGGCGAAGACGTCCCGCTCGTGGGCGTAGTAGATCTCCGGGAGGTCGATGCCCTCGCGCTCGATGTACTGCCAGACGTCCAGCTCGGTCCAGTTGGACAGCGGGAAGACGCGCACGTGCTCGCCGACGGCGTGCCGGCCGTTGTACAGCGACCACAGCTCGGGGCGCTGGCGGCGCGGGTCCCAGGCGCCGAACTCGTCGCGCAGGGAGAACACCCGCTCCTTGGCGCGGGCCTTCTCCTCGTCGCGGCGCCCGCCGCCGAACACCGCGTCGAAGCGGTTCGTCTCGATGGCGTCCAGCAGCGGCACGGTCTGCAGCGGGTTGCGGGTGCCGTCCGGGCGCTCGCGCAGCCGGCCGTCGTCGATGAAGTCCTGGACGTGGGCGACGTGTAGGCGCAGGCCGTGCTCGGCCACGACGCGGTCGCGGTAGGCGATCACCTCGGGAAAGTTGTGGCCGGTGTCGACGTGCAGCAGCGAGAACGGCACGGCGGCCGGGTGGAAGGCCTTGAGAGCCAGGTGCAGCATGACGATGGAGTCCTTGCCGCCTGAGAAGAGGATCACCGGGCGCTCGAACTCCCCCGCGACCTCGCGGAAGACGTGCACCGACTCGGCCTCCAGCACGTCCAGGTGGGACAGCGCGAAAGGGCCCCCGGCCGGCTGGTTCTGGGCGTCGGCGGTGCGGAGCGGGCCGTCGGTCGCGGTGGTCATGCGAGACCCCTCTCGGTCAGGAAGGCGTGCAGCTCGGCGGCGGACTCGGCGACCGCGCGGCCCTGCGTCTGGATCCGCAGCTCCGGCTTCTCCGGCGCCTCGTACGGGTCGTCCACGCCGGTGAGGCCGGCCAGCTCCCCGGCGGCCTGCTTGGCGTACAGGCCCTTGACGTCGCGTTCGGCGCACAGCTCGACCGGGGTGGCGACGTGGACCTCCAGGAACTCGGTGCCGGCCGCCGCGTGCCGCTCGCGCACCGCGGCGCGCGAGTCGGCGAACGGGGCGATCACCGGGGCGAGCACCTTGACGCCGTGGGCGGCGAGCTTCTCGGCGACGAAGCCGATCCGGGTCACGTTGGTGTGCCGGTCCTCGCGGGTGAAGCCGAGGCCCTTGGAGAGGAACTCGCGGATCTCGTCGCCGTCCAGGACCTCGACCCGGTGGCCCTCGGCGCGCAGCCGTCCGGCCAGCGCGAAGGCGAGCGTGGTCTTGCCCGCGCTCGGCAGCCCGGTCAGCCACACGGTGGCGCCGCGCTCGCAGGGGGTGGCCGCGGGGGCCGCCTCCGCGGCTCCGTCGGCGGCCCGGGTGTGAGCTGTCACAGTCTCAAGTCCTTCGTCGGTAGTGGGGAGTGGGTCAGAGGTGGATGCCGCACTCGGTCTTGCCGGAGCCGGACCAGCGCCCGGCCCGGGCGTCCTCGCCCTCGGCGGGCTTGCGGGTGCAGGACAGCGGCGAGCAGCCGATCGAGGTGTAGCCCTCCCACAGCAGCGGGTTGAGCAGCACCCCGTGGGCGGCGACGTAGGCGTCCACGTCCTCCTGCGTCCACCGGGCGATCGGGGCGATCTTGACCTTGCGGCGCCGGGCGTCCCAGGACACCACCGGGGTGTCCGCCCGGCTCGGGGACTCGTCGCGGCGCAGCCCGGTCGCCCAGGCGTCGTAGCCGCCGAGGCCGCGGTTGAGCGGCTCGACCTTGCGCAGCGAGCAGCACAGGTCCGGGTCGCGGTCGTGCAGGTGCGGCCCGTGCTCGGCGTCCTGCTCGGCCACGGTGCGCAGCGGCCTGAGGGTGATGACGTTGACCGGCATGGTCGCGGCCACCGCGTCCCGGGTGCCGATGGTCTCCGGGAAGTGGTAGCCGGTGTCCAGGAACACCACGTCCACGCCGGGGAACACCGAGGAGGCGAGGTGGGCGACGACCGCGTCCTCCATCGAGGAGGTGACGCAGAAGCGGCGGCCGAAGGTGTCGGCGGCCCAGGCCAGGATCTCCTGGGGCGTCGCCTCCTCCAGCTCGAGGCCGGCCCGGACGGCTATCTCCTCGTGGTCAGTCGTCGAGCTGGTCACCGGACGAACCCCCGTCGTTCGCAGTCGAGTTGGCCGAAGTCGTGGCGGCCGAAGCCGAGTTGGCCGCGGTCGAGGCGGTCGAGGCGGTAGGGGACAGCAGGCCGAGGAACTTCAGCTGGAAGGCGCGGCGGCACCCGTGGCACTCCCAGGCGCCGTGCCCGGCCTCGGAGGGGCGCAGGTCCTCGTCCCCGCAGTACGGGCAGAAGAACGGCGCGGCACGCTCACTCACGACAGCTGCTCCTCGTCGGCCCGGGCCGCCCACTGGGCGAAGCGCTCGCCCTCGGTGCGGTCGGCCTGGTAGCGGGTCAGGACGCGCTCGACGTAGTCGGGCAGGTCGTCCTTGGTGACCTTGAGTCCGCGGACCTTGCGGCCGAACCCGGCCTCCAGGCCGAGCGCGCCGCCCAGGTGCACCTGGTAGCCCTCGACCTGCTCGCCGTTGCCGTCCGGGACGAGCTGGCCCTTGAGGCCGATGTCGGCGACCTGGATGCGGGCGCAGGCGTTCGGGCAGCCGTTGATGTTGATGGTCAGCGGTTCGGCGAAGTCCGGCAGGCGCTTCTCCAGCTCGTCGATGAGCGTGCGGCCGCGCTCCTTGGTCTCGACGATGGCGAGCTTGCAGTACTCGATGCCGGTGCACGCCATGGTGCCGCGGCGGAACGGCGACGGGGTGACCCGCAGGTCCAGCGCTTCCAGGCCGGCCACCACCGAGTCGACCTGGTCCTCGGCGATGTCGAGGACCAGCATCTTCTGTTCGGCGGTGGTGCGCAGCCGGTCGCTGCCGTGCGCGGCGGCGAGGTCGGCGATCTGGCCGAGCAGCCGGCCGTCGACCCGGCCGACGCGCGGCGCGAAGCCGATGTAGTACCGGCCGTCCTTCTGCCGGTGGACGCCGACGTGGTCGCGCCAGCGGCCGCTGGGCTCCTGCGGCGCGGGGCCGTCGACCAGCCGGTACGCGAGGTACTCGTCCTCCAGCACCTGGCGGAACTTCTCCACGCCCCAGTCGGCGACGAGGAACTTCAGCCGGGCGCGGTTGCGCAGCCGGCGGTAGCCGTAGTCGCGGAAGATGCCGATGACGCCGCCGTAGACGTCGGCCACCTCGTCCAGCGGGACCCAGGCGCCCAGGCGCACGCCCAGCTTGGGGTTGGTGGACAGCCCGCCGCCGACCCAGAGGTCGAAGCCGGGGCCGTGCTCGGGGTGGACCACGCCGACGAAGGCGATGTCGTTGATCTCGTGCGCGACGTCCAGCAGCGGGGAGCCGGAGACGGCGGACTTGAACTTGCGCGGCAGGTTGGAGAAGTCCTTGTTGCCGATGAAGCGCCGCTGGATCTCCTCGATGGCGGGGGTGCCGTCGATGATCTCGTCCTCGGCGATGCCGGCCACCGGGGAGCCGAGGATGACGCGCGGGGTGTCGCCGCAGGCCTCGGTGGTGGACAGGCCGACGGCCTCCAGCTTCTGCCAGATCGCCGGGACGTCCTCGATCCGGATCCAGTGGTACTGGACGTTCTGGCGGTCGGTCAGGTCGGCGGTGTTGCGGGCGTACTGCTCGGAGACCTCGGCGATCGCCTTCAGCTGGGCGACGGTCAGCCGGCCGCCGTCGACCCGCACGCGCAGCATGAAGTACTCGGCGTCGAGCTCGTGCGGCTCCAGGATCGCGGTCCTGCCGCCGTCGATGCCCTCCTTGCGCTGGGTGTACAGGCCCCACCAGCGCATCCGGCCGCGCAGGTCGGCGGGGTCGATCGAGTCGAAGCCCCGATGGGCGTAGATCGTCTCAATACGTGTCCGTACGTTGAGACCGTCGTCGTCCTTCTTGAACTGCTCGTTGGCGTTCAGGGGGGTGAAGTGGCCCATGCCCCACTGGCCCTCGCCGCGGTGACGGGTCACCTTGCGAGGCGCGGCGGGGCGGCGCGCGGCGGCGCGGTCGGCCGTGGGCTCGGCGGTCTCGGGGGTGGTGGCCATGGTGAAGTCCTTCGGGGCAGATGGCTCTGACGCCGGGTGGGTCGCTGGGGGTGCGTGGCGGTGCGGTGCTGCTGTGACCTGCGGGTATTCCCAGGGCCGGGGAGAGCAGTGACCGTGGCCGGCCGGGCGCCCGCGCGTCCGCTCCAGCGGGGACTGCGAGGTGGGTGGCGCCGGGTGCGGTGGTGCGGCGGGGTGGGCTCAGATCGCCGGACAGATGGCGCTGGACACGCGAAGGAGATCGACGTGGAGTCGACCAACTAGGGTGGTTCCGGCGCTCGGCATGGCAAGAGATTGGCACGGCGCGGGACTCGCGGTCCACTAACATCCGGATGGCGGACGCTGATGTTTCGCCATGTGAGACTGCCGGGGATCCCCGCCGCTCCCCGCCCCGACGTCCGTCCACGCGCCCGTACCCCGGGGGAGACCAACCGCGCGGCCCCGGCCCGATACCGTTAGACCCGTGCAAGCAGCAGGCGAGACGAGCAGACCGAACCCCGAACGGCCCTCCCGGCGCCGGGGCAAGGGCTCCCGACGCGCGGCCAAACAGGCCGCCTGGCGCCGCACGGCGTGGGAGCTGGTCAAGGACACCACCAACACCTGCGTCGAGTACCGGGTCACCGGACTCGCCGCGGAGGCGGCCTTCTTCACCCTGCTGTCGATCCCACCGCTGCTCCTCGGCCTGGCCGGCACCCTCGGCTACCTCGACGAGTTCCTCGGCGCCGGCACCATCGACCGGCTCAAGCACGACATCGTCTCGGCCTCCGGGACGGTCCTGTCGGACTCGTCCGTCAAGGAGGTCGTGGTGCCGCTGCTGGACCAGGTCTTCGCCCACTCCCGGCCCGACCTCGTCTCGATCGGCTTCCTGCTGTCGCTGTGGTCCGGCTCCAGAGCGCTCTACATCTTCATCGACACCATCACCGTCATGTACGGGCTCGACGGCAAGCGAGGCATCGTCAAGACCCGGCTGATGTCCCTCGGCCTCTACTTCGGCGCCCTCGTCATCAGCTCCCTGGTGCTGCCGCTGCTGATGGCCGGACCCGGACTCATCGAGAACGCCGTGCCCGGCGTCGCCGGACTGGTCGGCGCCGCCTACTGGCCGGTCGCCATCGTGCTGCTGATCGTCTCCCTCACCACCCTCTACCACCTAGCCGTCCCCGTCTCCACCCCCTGGCGCGAGGACGTCCCCGGCGCCCTGGTCGCCCTCGTGGTGCTGGTCGTCTGCAGCGTCGCCCTGCGGATCTACCTGGTCAGCTCGGTCGAGGTCCCCTCGGTGTACGGCTCGCTGGCCGCGCCGGTGGCCGTACTGCTGTGGATCTTCGTGGTCGCCCTGGCCGTCCTCATCGGCGCCGCCATGAACGCCGCCATAGACCGCCGCTGGCCCACCCTGGAGACCGCCGACGCCCGCGCCGAGAACGAGCGCGCCCAGGAGGAGGCCGCCGCCGCCGTGGTCCGCGAGGTCGCCGCCCGGCGCGCCGCCGAACGGGCCCGGCGCGCCCGCGAACTCGGCCTCGCCGAAGGCGCCGAGGAGGAGTGGGGCGAGGAGGACGGCGACGACGTCGACGTCCCCTCCGAGTACCCGGAGCGCTGGGCCGACGTCCTGGCCGCCGACAACGTCCGCGGCCGCCTCACCGCCCGCGGCGGGCCCCACCACCGGCCCGGCCCGCCCCCGCCGGACAGCGACCGGCCGTCCGGGCCGCCGCCGGAGCGGCGGGCGCCCGACTACCCGCCCCGGCCGCCGTGGGAGCGGCAGTAGGGGCAGGCTGCGGCAAACCACGACGGACGGCACAGGGCCTCCCCCGCGGGATGCGGGGGAGGCCCTGTGCCGTCCGTCGTCTCCTGACGTCCGGTCGTCTCCTGGTGCCGGTTCACCGGTTCGCCGGTTCGCCGTCGCCCGTCGCCCGGAGGGCGGCCCGGGGCCCCGGCGGTGGGTCAGGCGGTGGGTCAGGCGGTCGCCGGATTCGGCGGGAAGGGGGACTGCGGGGCCGGGTGGTACCCGTACGGGGACTGCTCGGCCGGAGGGTGCGGGGCGGCCGGGTTGACCTCGGTCCGGTCCGGATCCGGGCCCGGGGCGGCCGGGCGTGGGAGCGTCAGCTCCGGGGCCGTCGGGTTCGGGCCGCTCGGCGCGGTCGGGCTCGGGTTCGGGTTCGGGCTCGGATCCATCGCGGCCGGACCGCCCGGGGCCGCCGACCGGCCCGCCGGCCCGGCCTGCGCCGGGAGCGGATCGGGGCTCGGCGGCGCCGGCTCCAGCGCCGTGCGCCCGGCCGAGTCGCTCAGCTTGATCAGCAGCGCCACGATCAGCCAGTTCGCCAGCAGCGACGAGCCGCCCGCCGCCAGGAACGGCAGCGCCTTGCCGGTCAGCGGCACCAGCCCGCTCACCCCGCCGACCACCACGAACACCTGCAGCGCCAGCGCCGTCGACAGCCCCGTCGCCAGCAGCTTGCCGAACGGGTCGGTCAGCCCGACCGCCGTCCGCAGCCCGCGCTGGACCAGCAGCAGGTACACCAGCAGCACCGCCGTCACCCCGGCCAGGCCCAGCTCCTCGCCGATCGTGGTGAAGACGAAGTCGCTGCGCCCGGCGAAGCCGATCAGCCACGGCCGCCCCGAGCCCAGGCCCGTCCCGGTCAGGTGCCCGGTGCCCAGGCTGAACAGCGCCTCGGCGGGCTGGTCGGAGATGATCGCCGGGTCGTGGTGCTCCTTGTAGATGTCGAGCGGGTGCAGCCAGGCCTCGACGCGCCCGTGCACGTGCGGCTCCACGGTGCCGACCACGGCCGCGCCGCCGACCGCCATCAGCAGGCCGAGCACCACCCAGCTGGTGCGCTCGGTCGCCGCGTACAGCATCACGACGAAGACGCCGAAGAAGATCAGCGAGGTGCCGAGGTCGCGCTCGAAGACCAGCACCAGCAGGCTGACCACCCAGATCGCCAGCACCGGGCCGACGTGCCGCCCGCGCGGCAGGGTCATCCCCCAGATCTTCCGGCCGGCCAGCGCGAGCGCGTCCCGGGAGGCCATCAGGTAGCCGGCGAAGAAGATCGTGATGGCGACCTTCACGAACTCGTCCGGCTCGAAGGAGAGCCCGAACAGGCGGATCCAGCGCTTGGCGCCGAAGTCCTCCGCCCGGCCCGGGAAGAACGCGGGCGCCGCCAGCAGGATCAGCGCCCCCGTCATCAGCAGGTACACGTACCGCTGGAAGAACCTGTGGTGCTTGATCAGCACGATCAGCGCGATCGCCACCGCGACCGAGATGAACACCCACATCAGCTGCGAGGGCGCGGCCGGGAGCTTCTGGTAGTCGCCCTTCCTGGCGTGCGCCGCCGCGTAGGAGATGTCCAGCCGGTCCAGCAGCATCAGTCCGAAGCCGGTCAGGAAGACGCCCAGCGGCAGGATCAGCGGATCCGCGTACGGGGCGAACCGCCGCACCGCCAGGTGCGCCACCCCGGCCAGGCCGCCCAGCGCCAGGCCGTGGACCAGCAGCCCGGGCGGCATCTTGCCGGTCAGCGCCAGATCGGCGTCGATGTGTCCCGCCAGACAGACGGCCACCGCGAGCGCCAGCAGGCCCAGCTCGATGTTGCGGTGGCGCGCCGCCAGCCGGCGGCCCTCGCCGCGTGCAGTGCTTTGCACCCTTGTCGTCCCCTTGTCATCACCCGCGTGGCCGGTATCGCCGACGGTGCATCCTGCCAGACGAACACGGCCCTGCGCCGGTTGCGGTCCGGGGGCCGTCGAGGCCGGAACTTTGCCTGGGCAAAGCTTTTTCCGGGCTCGGTAAAGCTTTGTCCAGGTGCAGGTATAGAGGCGGGCCCCGGGCGCGGCGGGCCCCGGCCGGGAGGCCATCATGGCCGGGCGCCGCGGTCCGGTCCGCGGCGTCCGACGGACCGCCGGACGGCGCGGGCGGCGGCAGGGCGCGAACGAGGTGGGTGGACGGATGGACGGCGCGGTGCGAGTGCTCGCCTACAGCGGACCGCCGCCCTGGCAGTGGTCCGACCTGGCCACCTCGTGGACGGCCGAACCGCTCGTGCTCGCCCTCTCCGTGCTGCTCGGCGGCTGGTACCTGGCCGCGGTGCGCACCGTCCACCGGGCGGGCGGCGAGCGCTGGCAGCCGTCCCGCACCGCCGCCTTCCTGGGCGGGCTGCTGCTGTGGATCTGGTGCACCTGCTCCGGCCTCGGCGTGTACGAGCGGATCCTGTTCACCGACCGGGCCGTCCAGGTCGTGCTGCTGCTGATGCTCGTCCCGCTGCTGCTCGCCCTCGGTGCGCCGGTCTCGCTGCTGGTCGCGGCCGCGCCGCCGGCCCGGCGCGAGCGCATCCTGCGGGCGCTGCGCAGCCGGCCGTCCAAGGTGCTGATGTTCCCGGCCGTCTCCACCGCGCTGCTGATGGCCCCGCCGTGGCTGCTCTACTTCACGCCCTGGTACGAGGAGTCGGTGTCCAGCGCGTTCGGGAACGTGCTGCTGCACCTGGCGCTGGTGCTGCTCGGGCTGGCGTACTTCTGGCCGCGGCTGCAGATCGACCCGGTCGGGCGCGAGTACCCGCACCTGGTCGGGCTGTTCATCACCTTCGCCGAGGTGATCTTCGACGCGGGGCTCGGGCTGGTGCTGATCTACGGCGGCCACCTGGTCGCCGAGCACTACTACGTGGCGCTCGGGCGGCCGTGGGGGCCGAGTCTGGCGCAGGACCAGACCTGGGGCGGCAACATGCTCTGGGTGCTGGGCGACCTGGTCGGGCTGCCGTTCCTGGCCGCGCTGGTGCGGCGGATGGTGGTGCAGGGGCGGGAGGAGATCAAGGCGGTGGACGCCGAACTCGACGCCCGTTTCGAGGAGGCCGCGGCGCGGGCGCAGGAGGCGGGGCTGCCGGCCGAGGAGGAGGCCGGGATGCGGCCCTGGTGGCTGGACGACCCGAACCTCAAGCACCGGTACGGCGGGTAGCCGGCTCCGGAGGGTAGCCGGCTCCGGCCGGTTCCTGAACGAGGGCCCGCACTTCTGTAGGTCCAATGCTGGCCCCCTGTGGATCCCTTCACCGCGTTTCCGCAGGTCAAAAATCAGTTGGCCCTGCCACCCCGACCCGCTAGCGTTTCTCCCGTCCGGATCGGGGGCCTTCACGGCCGCCCGAGGAGTAGAGAGCAGGAGGTGAACCCCGTGGTCGTTGTCGCCCCGATAGCTGCCTTGGGCAGTACTCGCGTTCACCTCCTCTTCCCGGCCGCCGGCTGACCTTTCCGCGCCAGCCGCAGCCCGCCGGGATCATCTCCTCCCGAAGGGCCCACCGCGTTGTTCAACGCTGCCTCCACTTCGTCGTCCCCCTCCACCTCCCCCTCTGGCTCCCTCTCTGACGAGCTGCCGCTGTCCGGCTACGGCTGGACGCCCGAGCTCGCCGAACTCTTCACCCCGCTCGCCGAGGCCGGGCTGATCCCGGCCCGGATCGTCCGGGTCGACCGCGGCCAGTGCGACGCCGTGCTCGCCGATCCGGAGACGGGCGAGCCGCGCACCGTACGGCTCGACACCCGCCCGGTCGGCGACGTCGACATGATCAACTGCCCGTGCACCGGCGACTGGGCCGCCGTGGACCTCCACGCCCAGCCGATGGCCGCCGTCACCGCACTGCTGCCCCGCTCGACCGCGATCATCCGCAAGGTGGCCGGCAAGCGCTCCGACGGCCAGGTGCTCGCCGCCAACGTCGACACCGTCCTGATCGCCGCCTCGCTCGCCGCCGATCCGGACCTCGGCCGGATAGAGCGCTTCCTCGCCCTGGCCTGGGAGTCCGGCGCCGACCCCCTGGTCGTCCTCACCAAGGCCGACCTGGTGGACGACGCCGAGTTCATCCGCGCCGACGTCGAGGCGGTCGCGCCCGGTGTCACCGTGCTCGTGGTCAGCGCCGGGACGGGCGAGGGCATGGACGTGCTGCGCGCCTGCGCGCCCGGCACCACGGCCGTGATCGGCCAGTCCGGCGTCGGCAAGTCCACGCTCACCAACGCGCTCGCCGGCGTCACGGCGATGGCCGTCCAGGAGGCCCGATCGGTCGACCAGAAGGGCCGCCACACCACGACCACCCGTGAACTGATCCCGCTGCCCGGCGGGGGCGTGCTCATCGACACCCCCGGGCTGCGCGAGGTCGGCCTCTACGGCGGCGAGGGCGTGGACCTGGCCTTCGCCGACATCGCCGGACTGGCCGAGGACTGCCGCTTCCATGACTGCGGCCACCACACCGAGCCCGGCTGCGCGGTGCAGGCGGCGCTCGCCGACGGCACCCTGCCGCAGCGCCGGATGGACAGCTACCTCAAGCTCCAGCGCGAGAACGAGTGGATCGCCTCCCGCTCGGACGCCCGACTGGCCTCGGCCCGGGCGAAGAAGTGGAAGTCGCTCTCCAAGTCGATGCGCGCCGCAGGAGGCCCCGTGAAGCGCTGACCAGGAAAGCCGACCAGGAAAGCCGACCAGGAAATCAGGAGGCCGCGGCCGGCCTCCGCCCGGGCCACCCGGCTCGGCGGAGGCCGGGCGGGCCGGCAGCCGGAAGTGCTTCAGGGCCACTGCGGTGGCGTCGTCCACGGTGAAACCCGGGTCACCGAGGGCGGCGAGCCGCCCTGGCCGGCGGCCAGACCGCGAGCAACGCGCGCGTGCGCCGAGCGCTGCGGCGCGGTCTTCCCCCGGCGTGGACCCGGGGCGGGCTCGCCGGTGCGGGTCTCCGGCGCGGGCCCCAGCGCGGGCCCCCGGCGTGGGCCCTCCGGGCCGGTGCTCGGGATGGGTGGGCGGAGGTGGGGGGAGGGGGGTGGGGGGAGGGGGAGGGCCCCCAACGGCCATGTCCGATTTCCGCCAGTCACCCCCCGCCCCAGTGCCGCAGACTGGACAGCGTGATCGACGACGACATCCGGTACCGAGCCGTGGACAGCCGAGACGCCCGCTTCGACGGCGTCTTCTTCACGGCCGTCACCTCCACCGGCATCTACTGCCGACCGAGCTGCCCCGCCGTGACCCCCAAGCGCGTCAACTGCGTCTTCTACCCCAGCGCCGCGGCCGCCCAGGGGGCCGGTTTCCGCGCCTGCCGCCGCTGCCGCCCCGACTCCGTGCCGGGCTCCCCGGAGTGGAACCACCGCGCCGACCTGGTCGGCCGCGCGATGCGCCTGATCGGCGACGGCGTGGTGGACCGCGAGGGCGTCGCGGGCCTGGCCAGCCGCCTCGGCTACAGCTCCCGCCAGCTCCAGCGCCAGCTCATCGCCGAACTGGGCGCCGGCCCGATCGCGCTGGCCCGCGCCCGCCGCGCCCAGACCGCCCGCCTGCTGCTGCAGACGACCGAACTCCCGGTCACCGACATCGCGTTCGCCGCCGGCTTCGCCTCGGTGCGGCAGTTCAACGACACCGTCCGCGAGGTCTACGACCGCACCCCCAGCGGTCTGCGCGCCGAGGTCGTGGCCGGCCGCCGCGTCGCGACCCCGGCCGGTGGCCTCACCCTGCGCCTGGCCTACCGCGGCGCGCTCGACAGCGACCACCTGATCGACTTCCTCGCCCTGCGCGCCGTCCCCGGCGTGGAGGAGGTCGTCCCCGGTCCGCGCCCCGGCGTCCGCACGTACCGGCGCACCCTGGCGCTCCCGTACGGGCACGGCATCGCCGAAGTCGACGGGCTGGCGCCGGGCGAACCGCGCACCCGCGGCTGGCTCGACTGCCGTCTGCTGCTCGGGGACCTGCGCGACCTCCCGACCGCCGTCCAGCGCCTGCGCGGCCTGTTCGACCTGGACGCCGACCCGGACGCGGTCGACGAGCAGCTCGGCGCCGATCCCCTGCTCGGCCCCCTGGTCCGGGAACGCCCCGGCCTGCGCTCGCCCGGCCACGTGGACCCGCACGAGCTGGCCGTCCGCGCCGTGCTCGGCCAGCAGATCACGGTCGGCGCCGCCCGCACGCTGGCCGGCCGGCTGACCGAGAAGTACGGTACCGAGCTGCCCGAGCCGAGCGGCGGCCTGCGGCTGCTGTTCCCGACGGCGGCGGTGCTGGCCACCGCGGACCCGGAGGACTTCGCGATGCCCGCCGCCCGCCGCCGCGCGCTCACCGGCCTGTGCGCGGCCCTGGCCGAGGGGGCGGTGCGACTCGACGGCGGGGTGGACCGGGAGGAGTCCGCGGCCCGGTTGCTGGCCCTGCCCGGCATCGGTCCCTGGACCGTCGGCTACCTGAGGATGCGGGCCCTCGCCGACCCGGACGTCTTCCTCCCGGGCGATGTGGGCGTCAAGCACGGCCTCGTCCGGCTCGGCGCCCCCGGCGACCCGAAGAACGCCGCCCGCGCGGCCGAGGAGTGGGCCCCGTGGCGCTCCTACGCCGTGCACCGGCTGTGGGCCGGGCCCACGAGCGCCAGCACTGGAACGGAGAAGGCAGAGGCATGAGCACCACCGTCTACACCACCATGGAGAGCCCGTTCGGCCGGCTGCTGCTGTCCGGCGTCCTGCCCGAGGGCGGCGGCGCGGCGGCGCTGGCCGCCGTCACCGCGCCCGGGCAGAAGTACGCTCTGGCCGAGCCCGCCGACGACTGGGTCCTCGACCCGGAGGCGCTCGCCGAGCCGGTCGCCCAGCTGACCGCCTACTTCGCGGGCGAGCGCACC
This sequence comes from Kitasatospora sp. NPDC091276, assembly GCF_040684355.1. Lineage (NCBI taxonomy): Bacteria > Bacillati > Actinomycetota > Actinomycetes > Kitasatosporales > Streptomycetaceae > Kitasatospora > Kitasatospora sp. NPDC091276. The sequence continues at coordinate 255,139 of NZ_JBFBFU010000006.1, forward strand.
TCCTTCGACCTCCCGCTCGCCCCGGCGGGCACCGAGTTCCGCCGGCGGATCTGGGCCGCCCTGGACGAGATCCCGTACGGCGAGACCGTCACCTACGGCCAACTCGCCGATCTGGCGGGGGAGTCGCCGCGCGCGGTGCGGGCGGTCGGCGGCGCGGTGGGCGCCAATCCGCTGCTCATCGTCCGCCCCTGCCACCGCGTCATGGGCGCCAACGGCTCGCTGACCGGTTTCGCGGCGGGCGTGGACTGCAAGCGCCGGCTGCTGGAGCTGGAGAGCGGCACGCTGTTCTGACACGTCCGCCCGGGCGGCGGCGCGGGGCTCAGCCCGCCGCCCGCAGGTCCACCCGCCAGTTGTGGCTGCGCATGAACCGCCCGGGCGGGAACTCGAAGTCCGTCTCGCCGACGAGGCTGAACCCGGCCTTCGCGCAGACCGCGTTGGAGGCCGGGTTGTCCACCGAGGGGAAGGCGTGCAGGTGGCGGTGGGCGGCCTCTCGGCGGGCGGCCGCGACGGCGGCGCGGGTGGCGGCGACGGCGATGCCCCGCCCCTGGTGGCCGGGCAGGACGTTCCACCCCATCTCGTGGACGGTCTCGTCCTCCCAGGTGCGGGTGCCGTAGCCGACGGTTCCGACGGCCTCGCCCTCGGGGAGCAGCACGATCCGGTACATGCAGCCCAGGCCGGACGGGACGAAGTCCAGGTAGCGCCGGTGCCGGACGAGGAGTTGCTCCTCGGTCTCGGGGCCGCCGACGTGCTTCTTCATCTCCGGGGTGTTGACCCGGCGCAGCAGTGCGAGGTCGGCGTCCGTCCAGGGCTCGATCTGTACCTGTGCTGTGCTCATGCCGGGGACGGTAGCGGTCCGTACGGGTAGGTGACCAGCGGTTTTGCAGGCATCCGGGGGTGCTGGCCGGGGTTCGGCCCCGGCTCGGCCCCGGCTCGGCCCCGGTTTGGGCCCGGCCGGGGTTCAGGCCTGGTCGGGGCCCTGGCCGGTCTCGGCGAGGGCGCGGGCGAGCTGTTCGAGGGCGGGCAGGGCGTGGACGACGGCGTCGCGGTCGGTGGGATCGAGGGTGTCGAGGGCGGTGGCGATGCGGCGCTCGTGGGCGCGCTGCCAGTCGTCGAGCTGGCGCCGGCCGGCCGGGGTGAGGGCGATGCGGGCGGTGCGACGGTCGCCGGGGTCGGCCTGGCGGTCGACGAATCCGGCGTCGAGGAGCTTGCCGATCAGCCCGCTGACGGTGTTGGGGGCGAGCCGCTGCCGGGCGGCGAGTTCGCCGACCCGCAGGGGGGCGGCGGCGAGGGTCTGGAGGAGTTCGACCTGCGCCATGGGCAGGGACTCCCACGGGTAGTCGGTGCGGATGCTGCTGCGCAGGGCGCGGCGCAGGCGGGTGACGGTGTCGGTGAGCCGCCGGGCGTGGTCGACCGCCGTTTCGGGGGTTTCGGTGGCGGGGTCGGGGACGTGTGGTGACGACGGCATGGCGGACAGCGTATCGCCTGGTACGGGCCGGTCCGGCGGGTTGTCCACCGTCGAGCGGGGGCCTCCCGGAACTCTGCGGGGCCTCGTGGAGCGCGGTGGAACTCTGCGGGCTCCCGTCGGAAAGCGAGCAGCTCGTAGAAAGAACATATCTGCGTCCGATATATTTGTGGCATGAACGCCACCGCCCTTGCCGCGCGGCTGCTCACCGAGCGGCCCCGGCCCCGCGGCATAGCCGGCTGGCGTCACGCCCACTGGCTGGCCGTCGGCACCGTCTGCCTCGGGGCCTTCCTCGGCCAGCTCACCGCCAGCGTCACCGCCCTCGTCTTCCCGGCCCTCGGCCGGCACTTCAACGCCGGCTTCGCGGCCGTCGAATGGGTCGCCCTCGCCTACCTCCTGGTGCTGGTCGCCCTGCTCGCCCCGGTCGGCTGGCTCTCCGACCTCGTCGGCCGCAAGACCATGTACCTCGGCGGCTTCGCCGTCTTCGCCCTGGCCTCGCTCGGCGCCGGATACGCCGGAAGCCTCGGCGTGCTGGTCGCCTGCCGGGCCGTCCAGGCCGTCGGCGGCGCGATGATGCAGGCCAACAGCGTCGCCCTGGTGGCGCGCGGCGTCCCCGAGCACGCGATGCGGCGCGCGCTCGGCATCCAGGCGGCGGCCCAGGGGCTCGGTCTGGCGCTGGGCCCCAGCCTCGGCGGGCTGCTGGTGGAGCACGCCTCCTGGCGGTGGGTGTTCTGGATCAACGTGCCGATCGGGGTGCTGGGCATCCTGGCCGGATGGTTCCTGCTGCCCCGTACCCGCACCGGGCCCCCGCCCGCCGCCGGTGCCGCCGCCGGTGCCGGTGCCGGGAAGCAGCTCATCGCCGGTGCCGGGGCCCCGCTCACCGCCGATTCCGGGACCCCGCCCGCAGGAGCCGCCGCGAGCCTGCCCGCTCCCCGCGCCGGGGGCGCCCCCCGCGCGAGTGCCGCCGCGAGCCCTCCCGCCACCGTGCCCGCCACCGCGTCCGGAGCCCGCTTCGACCTGCCCGGCCTGCTGCTGCTCACCGGCTCCACCACCGCGCTGCTGCTCGCCCTGTCCACCGCCTCCGGACTGCCGCTGCCCGGCTGGGCCGCCGCCGCCCTGCTGCTCGCCGCCGCCGTCCTCGCGCTCGCGCTGGTCCGTCAGGAACGGCGGGCCGCCCGGCCGATCCTGGCGCCCGGCCTGGTCAACACCCCCGGGGTGCGGTCCGGGCTGGTGGTTTCGCTGATCGGCTACCTGCTGCTGTTCTGCCCGCTCGTGCTCGGCCCGGTGCTGCTCACCGGCGCGGGCGTGCCGGTGGCCCGGGCCGGCCTGGTGATCACCCTGCTGCCCGCCGCGTTCGCGCTCGCCGCGACCGTCGGCGGCGCGCTGCTGCCGCGCGGCTGGTCGGACGTCGCCCGCTGCCGCGCGGGCGCGGCGCTCGCGGGCGCGGGGCTGCTGCTGTTCGCCCTGCTGCCGGTCTCCGGGGCGGCCGTGGCGGTGCCGCTGCTGCTCGCCGGCTACGGGCTGGGACTGCTGCTGCCCGCCAACAACGCGCTGGTGATGCGGGCGATCCCGGCGCAGTGCTCGGCGGTCGGCGGCGGCATGGTGAACATGGCCCGCAGCCTCGGGACGGCGCTCGGCACCGCGCTGCCCGTCCTCGGAGTCCATCTGGCGGGCCCGGCGTCCGGCGGCCGGACGGTGCTGCTCGCTCTCGCGGCGGTCGCGGTGGCGGCCGTGGCCCTGACCCGGCCGGTCCGCCAGGCCTGAGAAAGTGTTGGGTAATCGGGTGATCACTCGTTCTTGAGGTCGTCGGCGAGGCGGCGGGCGGCTTCGGTCTCGATGGGGCCGCGCGGTTCGACCTCCTCGCCGGCGAGGCGGGCGGCCATGAGCCGGATCATGGCAACCTTGATCATCGCTTCGGCATGCGCGGTCTTGCGCTCGTAGTCCCGTGCCAACCGTCTGCACCGTCCCAGTCAGGAGAATGTCCGCTCGACCACCCACCTGCGGGGCAGCACCTGGAAGCCTTTCACATCAGCGTTGCGCGGCACCGCGACGATCTCCAGGTTCTCGTGCTCAGCCGCCCAGCCGACCAGGCCCGCATCGACGATGTTGACGTAGCCGCCGTCGACCCAGACGAGCCCGACCTGCGGGAACAGCTCACGGATGCCGGAGAGGACGAGCTTCGCGCCCGCCCGGTCCTGCACCGAGGCCGAGTGCACCACCGCCCGCAAGACCAGCCCGCAGGTGTCCACGAGCAGGTGGCGCTTGCGGCCCCGCACGCGCTTGCCCGCGTCGTAGCCGATCGCCTCGCCGCCCTGATGGCTGCGGGCCGACTGCGAGTCCAGCACCGCCGCCGAGGGCTGCGGGTCCCGGCCGTCCGCCACCCGGACCCGCTCACGCAGCACGTCGTGGACCCGATTCCACGTGCCGTCGGCCGTCCAGGCGCGAAACCACCGGTAGGCCACGTCCCACGGCGCCAGATCGTGCGGCACCAGCCGCCACGAACACCCGCTGACCAGCACGTACAACACGGTGTCCACGACCAGCCTGCGCGGGAACTTCAGCGGACGGCCACCCCGACGCGGATCCCGCTCCGGCAGCAACGGCTCGATTACCAGCCACTGAGCATCCGTCAACGACGATTCATAGGACGGCTTGCACGAACAGACACACATGGCGGTGATCGTCGCGGATGCCTCGCCCGCGACGATCACCACCAGTGCATCACGCCACGAAGTTGATCAATTACCCAACACTTTCTGAGCCGGGGCCCCTTCCTCTCGGCCGGACAGGGCCTAAGCCTGCGAGCGGACGTTCAGCGCGTCCTGGGCCCGGTTGAGGCCGCGTCGCACCAGCGTGTCCAGCGCGTCCGCGCACCGGTCCAACACCCCTGGCAGGGCGGCCTGTTCGTGGTCCGAGAACTTCTTCAGCACGAAGTCGCCGACGCTCTGCCCCTTCGGCGGGCGCCCGATGCCGAAGCGCAGCCGCACGAAGTCGGGGGTGCCGAGCACCTCGCCCACCGAGCGCACGCCGTTGTGGCCGCCGGGGCCGCCGCCGCGCTTGAGCCGTCCGGTGCCGAACGCGAAGTCCAGGTCGTCCTGCACGACCACCAGGTGTTCGACCGGGACGCCGTAACGCCGCAGCAGGCCGGACACCGGCCGGCCGGACAGGTTGACGAACCACTGCGGCTTGGCCAGCACCACCCGGTGGCCGTCGACCTCGATCTCCGCCACCAGGGCGCCGATCCCGCGCCGACGGAACCGCGCGCCGTGCCGTTCGGCCAGCCGCTCCACGGTCAGGAAGCCGGCGTTGTGCCGGGTCAGCCGGAACCACGGGCCGGGGTTGCCCAGTCCGGCGATCAGCCAGGGTGCGGCGGGGGTCATCGGGAACTCCAGGGGCTTGTCGCGGACGCGGGACGGCCGGGGCACGGTACGCACGGTACGGGACCGTCGACCGCGCCCCGGCCGTCCGAGGGCACGCGCAGTGGGGTGGGTCAGGACTCGGGCACGCCGGGGGCGGCGCCGCGCTCCGTGAGCATGTCGGTCATCAGCTGCACCTCCGAGGTCTGTGCGACCACCATCGACTGGGCGAGCCGCTTCTCGGCGTCGTTCTTCGCCAGGTCCACATAGCCCTGGGCCATTTCGACGCCGCCCTTGTGGTGCTGGATCATCAGCTGCAGGTAGTACACCTCGGCGTCCCGCCCGCTGAGCGAACGCAGCTTCGCCAGTTGGGTGTTGGTGGCCATGCCGGGCATCAGCGAACCGTCGTGGGCCTGGTAGTCGTGGCCCATCTTCATCCACGCCATCGGCTTGGCCGCCGAGTGCTGCGGCAGCCCCCACTGGTCGATCCAGCCCATCATCATCCCGCGCTGGTTGGCCTGGGTGTTGATGATGTCGAAGGCGAGGGTGCGGGTCGCGTCGTCGCCGGTGCGGTCCCGGACGATGAACGACAGGTCCACCGCCTGCTGGTGGTGGGTCGCCATGTCGCGGGCGAACCCGGCCTCGGGCGAGTCGTCCGCCGGGACGGCCACCGAGGCCGACCCGGACGCCGACGTCCCGCTCGCCACCAGGGCGGGCACCCCGAGGGCCAGCGCGAGGGCGGCGGCCAGCGCGGCCGGCCACCACAGCCGCCGACGGGCCGGGCGCGGCGCCCCGGCCTCGTCCGCGAACTCCTCGGCGGCGCGCTCGGAGCCGTCCTCGGGCGGCGCCGCGTCGGCGGTCACATCTGCCCCATGGTGCAGGAGGCGCCCGGCTCCTGGGTCTGCTTGCCCTGGACGTACTTGGTGAAGAACTGGTTCACCCGCGGGTCGCTGGCGCTCTCCACGATCAGCTGGGTGCTCCAGGCGTTCAGGGTGATGGTGCCCTTCTCGTCCGGGTACGGGCTCATCAGCGAGTACGGGGTGGTCTTGACCTTGTCGGACAGGGTCTTGATGTCGTCCGGCGTCGCCTTGCCGTTGTACGTCACCCAGACCGCGCCGTGCTCCAGCGAGTGGACGGCGCGCTCGTTCTCGACCGGCTGGTCGTAGACGTGGCCCATGCAGTCCAGCCAGATCGCGTTGTGGTCGCCGCCGACCGGCGGGGTCATCGGGTAGCTGACCTTGTCCTTGACGTGGGTGCGGCTCAGCTCGCCGAAGGTCTGCACGCCCGGGATGTCCGCGTTGGCGGCGGCCTGCTCCTTCTTCTTGCTCTGGTTGGCGTCCATGACGATCCAGGTGCCGGTGGCGATCGCGCCGATCACCAGCACACCGGCCGCGACCGAGGCGATGACCTTGTTGCGGCGGTCGCGGCGCTGCTCGCCGGCGCGCAGCTCGGCTATCCGGGCGCGGCGGTCGGTCGGGCCGGGCTTGCCGGACTGCTTGCCGGACTGCTTCGAGGCGGAACCCATGGTGGTTGTCCTTGTCCCCGCCGCGCACTGCTGGAGGCGCGGCGGTCAGCTGAAAGAAGGGGAGGGGCGGATCCGCCGGCGGATGCCGGGCGGTGGGTTCCGCTCAGGACCGGTGTACTTGCAGCTCGTGTAGATCGGGTGCCGGATGCGGACCGTCCAGCAGCCCGGCGGGCACCACCCTGGGCAGCGCCTCGGCTGCCGGAGCGAGCGGTGACGCGGCCGGCTGCGGATGCGGCGGCGGGTTCGGCAGCTGGGCGTCCTGCGCGCAGTACGGGTGGCTGGAGCAGCCGTTGTCACGGCGCGGCTGCCCGCCGTCGGCGGTGCACCACGTCCAGTGCCGCTGCTCCCCGGCGCGCTGGCGCTGGTCGGAGGCCTTGGCGGCGGGGCCGGCGTGCGGGGCGTGACTGGCGACCGTCGTGACGGTGACGGCGGTGACGGCGGTGACGGCGGTGACGGCGGCGGTGACGGTGGTCGGCGTCGGAGCGGCGTGCGCGCCGACCGCCTTCGACTGACCGGCGCACGGCAGCGTCGTGAGTAGCGCGACCAGCAGCAGGACCCACAGCACACCCACCGGGCGGCCCGCCGGTGCGGCCCTCCCCGGTCGAGGTGAGCTGGGGGCCGACGCGGTCATGCGCACATTTAATCAGCCGAACGAGTGAAGCGATGCCCCTCCTCCACCCCCATTTTCGGCCGCTCGCGGACCCGAACACCCCGGAAACGCCCTGCTCCGGGCACATCCGGCAAGCACGGACGGAACGGGACCGAACGCGGGGGTGAACCCGGGGGTGGACGCGGGGCCGGACGCGGGGCCGGATTCCCCGGTGAAACCCGAGGTGGGCGCGGTGGCCGGGAACGGCCCGGCGCTGACCGGTTGTCGCCGAAACCCGGACAGCGTCGTTGCACTTGGAGACAATGACGTCGAGTCCGGCCCCGCCGGGGGCGGCGCGACCACGGACCGACCAGGAGCCGCCAGATGAGCAAGCAGGGTGCCCCCGCACAGTCGCACCGGCCGGACGACGGCTGGTGGGACACGGTCTACGACGGCCCGGCGGGCACCCTCCCCGACACCCCGCACGCGGACCCCGGCGACGGCAGCGTCGACGACTGGTTCGACACGGCGGTCGGCCTCATCGGCCAGCAGCGCACGGCCGAACCGGAGTCGGTGCTGGACACGGGGCCGGTGCTGGACGCGGTGCCGGAGCCGGAGTCGGCAGCGGTGCCGGCAGCGGCCGAGGTGCTGGAACGGGACAGCATCGACGACTGGTTCGACACCGCGATCGGCGTCATCGGACCCCAGCGGGCGGACGAGGAGCGGGTCCTCGCCCCTGACGTCCAGGAAAGCGAAGCCGACACCCTCCCCACACCGGTCTCCCTGGACAAGCCCACCTCCGAGCCCGCGCCGCAACCTGAGCCGGAACCTGAGCCGGAACCCGAGCCGGAACCCGAGGCCGAACCGGAGGCCGCCGCTGAGGAGCCCGAGCCCGAAGCCGAGGCGGCCGAGGAACCCGACGCCACCCCCACCGTCCCCGACCCGCGCCCGGCCGTCCGCTCGCCGCTCGCCGACGGCGCCCCCACCGTGCCGCACATCGGCGAGCGCCCGCCGACCTACGGACCGGAGCCGACCGCCGTCCCGGAGGCGGACCCGGGCGTCCTCGGGGCACTCGTGCCGGACACCGTCCTGGAGGGCGCCCAGTACGGGCCGTCCGTCCTGCGCGCCGTCTCCGTCCGCGGCGACTCCGCCCGCTACCGGGGCGAGTCGCGGCGCGATGCGCTGCTGATCACCAGGTTCGGGGACGGCCCGGACGGGCTGCTGCTCGCCGTGCTCGCCGGCATCGACCGGACCGGCACCGCCGCGGACGAGGCGCTCGCCCCGGAGGCCGTCGCCACCAGCACCCGCGAGGCCTGCCGCCATCTGGCCGCCGCGGTCGGCCGCAGCCGCGAGGGCCTGGCCGCCGACCTGCGCGACGGTGCCCGGGACCGGCTGCGCTACGGCCTCCAGCGGCTCGCCACCGGCGCCGTCGCCCCGCTGCGCGCGCTCGTGCCCGGGAACGAGGAGGACGGCACGCCCTCCCCGGCCTCGCTGCACTGCCTGCTGCTGTCGCTCGACCCGGCGGTCGGCCACCGGGCGGCCTTCGGGGTCGGCCCGGGCGGGCTCTACCTGCTGCGCTCCGGCCACTGGATCGACGCCTACGCGGCCCGCCTGCTGCACCACCCGGACGGCCGGCAGCCGCCGGAGGAGCCGAGGCCGTTCCGCTTCCGGCTGGTCCCCGCCACTCCGGGCGACGTGCTGCTGCTCTGCACCCCCGGCCTGGCCAGCCCGATCGCCGACGAGCCGGCCGTCGCCCACTTCCTGTCCACCCACTGGGCCCACCCGCATCCGCCCGGCACCGTCGACTTCCTCCGCCAGGTCCAGGTCCGCGCCAAGGGATACGCCGACGACCGTACGGCGGCCGCCGTCTGGACCGAATGACGACCGCATGACGACCGCGGGACGGCTGGAGCACCGCCGGCCCGCCGGTGCCGCGCCGCGGACGGTGACCGCGGCCCGGAGGGCGGGCAGCGCGCGGACGACCTGCACCGCGGCGTGCCAGGGCGGGCAGGCGCCCGGGATCGGTTGCCGCCGATGACGGCGATCGGCAGGACGAGGGTGAGGGCGGCATGACCGACGACGACACCGACCGCCGCGTCCGCGCCGTCCTCACCTACCTGAGCAAGCCCTAGCTTGATCCGGGCCCCTCCCGTGGCGAAATATGTAGACCGACCGACATATTTTTCCCTGGTCACGACCGCGCCGACCGCGCCGACGGGAGTGGATCGCGCAGGAAGTCGACCGGGCCGACTTCCTGTGCACTGCGCGCACCCACGCGCCCCACGTCCCACGCCACGCGCCCCACACGCCACGCATCACGCGCGCGCATCGCGCCGTCGCGTCACCGAGGAAAATCTATAGACCGGTTGGTATATTTTCTCCCTCGCCGCCGCAGCCCCTGGTCAGGTGCGCAGGAGGATCGCGGTGACGGCGGTGGCCTGGGTGAGGGCGGCGGGGCGGTGGGTGCCGGGGAGGCCGATGGCGAGGGGGACGGCCAGGCCGTCGAGGAGGGCGCGGATCTGAGTGGCCCGGTCGGCGGAGGGCCCGGGGGTGAAGTGGCCGGTGGCGGTGCCCTCCTCGATGAGGGCGACCAGGTCGGCCTGCCAGGGCGCCTCGATCTCCTGTTGCCCCTGGCGGATCTCGGCGCTGGCGGGAGAGCGCCCCCACACCTCGACCCACAGGATCCAGCGCGGATCGCCCGCCCCGTCGGGCAGGTAGAGGCGCAGGTAGGCGTCGAGCCGCTGCCAGGGGTCGCGCGAGCGGTCGGCGAGGGCGTCGCGGCGCCGGGCCCCGAGCTGGTCCTCGCTCCAGCGGAGGGTTTCCAGCAGCAGCTGGTCCTTGCTGCCGAAGTAGTAGAGCAGGTGTCCGGCGCTCATCTGGAGCTGTTTGCCGAGCCCGGCCATGGTGAGTTTGGCGAGCCCGTGTTCGGCGATCGCGGCCCGGGCGGTGGCGAAGACCTCCTCGCGGGGGCGTGCCGGCCGGCGCGGGCGGGGGTCGGCCATGTGCGGTGCGCTCCCTCGGTGGTGCGGAGGTCGGAAGGCTGTCGGGGCGGGGGAGGTGCCCCCGCCCCGGCAGCCGGGTGGCCCAGGTGCCCAAGGTGGCCCAGGTGCCTCAAGTGGCCTGGGATCAGGCGGACTTCGGCTGCTGCTGCGTGATGCAGTGGATGCCGCCGCCGTTGGCGAAGATCTCGCGGGCGTCGACGAGTTCGACGGTGCGGCCCGGGTAGGCGCGGCCGAGGACGGCGGCGGCCTCCTGGTCGCGCGGGTCGTCGAAGGCGCACAGGATCACGGCGCCGTTGGCCACGTAGTGGTTGATGTAGGAGTAGTCGACCGGTTCGCCGTCCTCGTCCAGCAGGACGGTGGGGGCGGCCAGTTCGACGACCTCCAGCGCCCGGCCCCGGGCGTCGGTGGCGGCGCGCAGGATGGCGACGAGCTCCTGGCAGACCGCGTGGTCCGGGTGGGCGGGGTCCGGCTGGACGTGGGCGACGACGACGCCGGGGCGCACGAAGGAGGCGACGATGTCGATGTGCCCGCGGGTGCCGAACTCGTCGTAGTCGCGGGTGAGTCCGCGCGGCAGCCAGATCGCCTTGGTGGTGCCGAGGAAGGCGTGCAGCTCGGCCTCGACCTCCTCCTTGGTCCAGTCCGCGTTGCGGCCCTCGCCGAGCTGGACGGTCTCGGTGACCAGGACGGTGCCCTCGCCGTCGACGTGGATGCCGCCGCCCTCGTTGATCAGCCGGGAGGCGAAGCGCTGGACGCCCGTCAGTTCGCTGATGTGCTCGGCGATGTGCTGGTCGTGGTCCCAGCGGGCCCAGGACTGGGCGCCCCAGCCGTTGAAGATCCAGTCGGTGGCGGCCAGCGAGCCCTTGCCGTCGATCAGGAAGGACGGGCCGATGTCGCGCATCCAGGCGTCGTCGAGCGGGCGCTCGACGATCTCGACCTGCTCGGAGACGTACCGGCGGGCGTCCGCGGTCTCGCCGGTGTTGACGACCAGGGTGACCGGCTCGTACCGGACGATGGTGTTGGCGACGGCGGCCCAGGCCTCGCGGCCCGCGTGCAGGTTCTCGGGGGTGTCGAAGGTGGGGTTGGCGGTGGGGAAGGCCATCCAGGTGCGGTCGTGCGGGTGCCACTCGGCGGGCATCCGGTAGCCGAGGGAGGCGGGCGTGGGGGTGGTCATCCGGGAGTCCTAGGGGGAGGCGTTCGGCGGAAGTGTCAGAGGAAGTAGAGGCGGCTGAGCGAGACGCTGTCCGCGGGTTCGGAGCGCAGCGGTTCGCCGTCCAGCGAGACCAGGCCGGTCTGGGTGACGTCGACGCGGCCGACCCGGGCGTTGCGGACCATGTCGCGCGGGCCGATGCCACGGGTGTTGCGGACGCCGACGCGGCGGCGGCGGGTGGGCAGCCCGTCGGCGGGGCGGTCGAGGTAGGCGCCGTCGGCGGCGGCCTGGGCGACGAAGGCGACCGAGATGTCGGCGGCGGTGGCGCCGTGGGCGCCGAACTGCGGTCCGAGGACGAGGGGTTCGCAGGTGTCGGTGGAGGCGTTGGGGTCGCCGACCACGCCGTAGGCGGGGAAGCCGGCCTTCAGGACCAGCTGCGGCTTGGCACCGAAGTGGTCGGGGCGCCACAGCACGATGTCGGCGAGTTTGCCGACCTCGATGGAGCCGACCTCGTGGGAGAGGCCGTGGGCGATGGCGGGGTTGATGGTGAGCTTGGCGATGTAGCGCAGGACGCGCTCGTTGTCGTCGCCGCTCTCGGTGGTGCCGTAGCCACCGTCCAGGGGGCCGAGTTCGGCCTTCATCTTGCCGGCCATGGCGAAGGTGCGGCGGACGGTCTCGCCGGCGCGGCCCATGCCCTGGGCGTCGGAGGAGGTGATGCCGATGACGCCGAGGTCGTGCAGGACGTCCTCGGCGCCCATGGTGCCGGCGCGGATGCGGTCGCGGGCCATGGCGGCGTCGCCGGGCAGGTCGGTCTTGAGGTCGTGGGCGGAGACGATCATGTCGAAGTGCTCGCCGAGCGCGTCGCGGCCGAACGGCAGGGTGGGGTTGGTGGAGGAGCCGATGACGTTGGGCACGCCCGCCATCTTCAGCACGTTGGGGACGTGTCCGCCGCCGCAGCCCTCGATGTGGAAGGCGTGGATCGTCCGCCCCTCCAGCACCTTGAGCGTGTCCTCCACCGACAGGCACTCGTTCAGGCCGTCGGTGTGCAGGGCGACCTGGACGTCGTACTCCTCGGCGACGCGCAGCGCGGTGTCCAGGGCGCGGGTGTGGGCGCCCATGTCCTCGTGGACCTTGAAGCCGGAGGCGCCGCCCTCGGCCAGGGCCTCGACGAGCGGGGCCGCGTCGGAGGACGAACCGCGGCCCAGGAAGCCGATGTTGACGGGCCAGGCGTCGAAGGCGTTGAAGGCGTGGCGCAGGGCCCAGGGGGAGTTGACGCCGACGCCCCAGACCGGGCCGAACTCCTGGCCGATGATCGTGGTGACGCCGGAGGCGAGGGAGGCCTCCATGATCCGCGGCGAGAGCAGGTGGACGTGGGTGTCGATGGAGCCGGCGGTGGCGATCATGCCCTCGCCGGAGACGATGGTGGTGCCGGTGCCCACGACGACGTCCACGCCGTCGAGGGTGTCGGGGTTGCCGGCGCGGCCGATCGAGGCGATCCGGCCGCCGATCAGGCCGATCGAGGTCTTGCGGATGCCCTGGATGGCGTCGATCACCAGGACGTTGCTGATCACCACGTCGCAGGTGTCGCGGACGGCGGCGGCCTTGAGGTGCAGTCCGTCGCGGGCGGTCTTGCCGAAGCCGGCCAGGAACTCCTCGCCGGGGGCCTGGGAGTCGGACTCGACGCGGACGATCAGGCCGGAGTCGCCGAGCCGGATCCGGTCGCCGGCCCGGGGGCCGTGCACCGAGATGTAGTCGTGGGGGGTGATGGACGTCATGACGGCACCTCCGCGTCGTCGAAGGTGGTCAGGTAGCCGGTCGCGCGGGCCTTGGCCAGGGCGGCCTCCTTCGCGCCGGGCGCGTCCAGCGGGCCGTCGACCAGGCCGGCGAAGCCGATCGCGACGCGCTCGCCGCCGATCGGCACCAGGCCGACCTGGACGGTGGCGCCCGGGTCGAAGCGCACCGAGGAGCCGGCCGGGACGGCCAGGTGGGTGCCGTAGGCGGCGGCGCGGTCGAAGGCGAGGCGCGGGTTGGCCTCGAAGAAGTGGAAGTGCGAGGTGACCGAGATCGGCACCTGGGAGGTGTTGTGGACGGGCAGCAGCACCGTCTCCTCGACCGGGTCGTAGCCGGCGCCGTCGCCGATCAGCGCGCCGCCGGGGGCCTCGTCGCCGAGCGAGCCGGCGCCCCGGAACGGGTCGTTGACGACGGCCAGGCGGGTGCCGTCGTCGAAGACGGCCTCGACCTGGACGACGGTGACGACGTCCGGCACGCCGGGCAGCACGTCGGCGGCGGTGAGCACGCTGCGGCCGGCCTCGATGGCCTCGGCCAGGCGCCGGCCGTCGCGGGCGGCCTCGCAGACGGTGTCCGCGATCAGGGCGGTGGCCTCGGGGATGTTGAGGCGTACGCCCCGGGCGCGGCGGGCGCGGGCCAGTTCGGCTGCTGTGAAGATCAGCAGCCGGTCCCGCTCGGTGGGGGTCAGTCGCACGGTTCCTCGCTCGCGGTCGCCGGGGGAGGGGGTCGGCTTTCGGGGGCGATGTTAGAACGTCGTTCAAACATCTCGGGCCATTGAACCCGGACCGGGCCGCCGTGTCCAGCGTTGCCGGTCCGCAGGGGTTCGGCCCGCCGGGCGCGCGGCTGGGGTGAAGCCCCGGAGCGGCGGGGGTGGAGCCCTGGAGGGGGCGGGGGCGAGGGCCCCGTCACGGTGGTGGCGGAGCCCTGGAGGGGAGGGCGCGCGGCCGGGGTGCGCCGGGCGCGCGGAGCAGGACGGGGCCTGGCGCGCGGCGGGGTGCGACGGGGAGCGGGAGGGCGGCGCGGGCCGGCGCCCGGGCGCCGGGTGTGCGCGGGATCGGGCGGGGGCGGGCTCGAAAACAGGCTCTGCGCTTCGCAAACCTGTCCGGCGCGGGCAGTTGGATCACGTGAACCTCCCCGTGCCCCTTTCACCCCACGTGATCGGACGCACACTGTTGCAAACGCCGTCAACTGGGCATGAGGATGGGTGGTCAGAACGTGGGGGCCACCCGGCCGGCGGGGGATCCGGAGGCGGGGGCTCGGATTCGAGGGCGGGGGCATGTGTTGATGGACGGTCAGTCGCGATTCCCGCGGCAGCGGACGAGTTCGGGTGACGCCTACCGGTCCGGGCCCGCCCCGGGCGCGGCCGGCGGCACCGGGACGACCCTGCCGGGCACCTCGGCCCCCGGCTGCGCCCTGCACCGCCGGCTGCACCTGACGCTCGACCCGGCCGACCTGGTCGCGGTCGGCTCGGTCCGCCGGCGGCTGCGGACCGCGCTCAGCCACTGGGGGGTGCCGGAGCTGTCGGACACCGCCGAACTGCTCTCCTCCGAGCTGGTGACCAACGCGCTGCTGCACACCGGCAAGGGCGCGGTGTTCGACGCGGTGCTCGGGTCGGACCACCGCCTGCGGATCGAGGTGCAGGACGGCACGACCCGGCTGCCCGGCCGGCGCCGCGATCCGGACGCCGAGTACGCGACCTCGGGGCGCGGCCTGCTGCTGGTGGAGTCGCTCGCGGACGCGTGGGGCGTGCAGCTGCGGGGCGACGGCAAGGTCACCTGGTTCGAGCTCGCCCTGCCCTGAGCCCGGCCGCTCGCGGGGCACGGGTACGGGGCGCGGGCACGGAGCGCGGAGCGCGGGCCCAGGGCGCTCGGGGCGCGGGGCATGCGGGTGCGCGTGGCCCGCCGTACCGTTCGCCGTCGATTCATTCGCCTTCGAAGCATGCCCAGAACAGAAGGCGGAGCGGAAGATTTCCGGCCCGTTGCCATTGCCGCTCGGCCCAACATTGGACAGGATGGTGGGAATGTGTGTCCACGTGCGGGAAGCAGCGGGGAGACCGAACCTCGACCGACCCCGCCCGTCGACACCGTCCGATCCAGCACCACCCATCACACCGCCACGCGGCCCGTCCGGACGGTCGGCGCGGTCCGCCACGGCAGCGGCAGGAGCAGCATGCCCACTGAGCCCGAGTCGCCGGGGCCGGCGCTTCCATCCGGTGCGCCCACCGCCGAACCGCAGCAGGCAGCCTCCACCCACACCACCGGTCCGAACCCCGCCGGCCCCACCGCTCCCGTGACGGTCGACCAGCCCCCCGCCGGCCGCCCCGCGGCCGGGCCGGGCCGGGCGAAGCCGCCCGCGCAGGCGGTGCGCCGGCCCGTGCCGCGCCCGGCGCCCGCGCTCGCCGCCGGACGGCTGGCGACGGTGCTCCCCGGCAGCCTGCCGCCCGCCTCCGCGGACACCATGCCGGACTGGCTGGAGCCCGCGATGGCCGCCAACGGCATCGGCTCCTTCGACTGGGACATCCGCCGCGACGTCCTGGAGGGCGACCACCGGGCCTGCGCGATCATCGGCCTGGACAGCATGGACCAGGGCCGCTTCGACCGCACCGCCGGTTCCTTCCTGGCCCTGCTGCACCCCGAGGACGCGCCGGTGGTACGCCGCCGGGTCGAGCGCGCGGTGGCCGAACTGGGCCAGTGCGGCGCCTACTACCGCACCGTCGGGCCCAACGGCACCATGCGCGCGGTGCGCTTCCGCGGCCGGGTGCTCGCGGACGCCTTCGGCCGGGCCTCGCGGATGGTGGGCTTCGTCTGGGACGCCACCGTCGAACTGCACAAGCGCGACCGCGCCGACCGGATGGCCCTGCTGCGCGAGGAGCGCTCCCGGTTCATCAAGGAGGCGGCCCGCGCCCTCTCCGAAGCCGTCACCGTCCGCGACGTGGCCCGGGTGTTCACCGGACTGCCGCTGCCCGGACTGCCGCCGGACGGCCTGGTGCTGGCCTCCTTCGAGGCCGGCCGGGCGCAGGTGCTCGGCGCCTCCGGCTACCGGACCGAGGCGCTGGCGGTCTGGGACCGCACGGTGCTGCCGGCCGGGCACCCGGCCGCGGAGGCGGTGCGCCACCGGGCGCCGGTGTTCATCCCGACCCGCGAGGAGTTCCGCGCGTCCTACCCCGAGGTCTGGGAGCCGACCAGCCGTACCGGGCGCGGCTCCTGGGCGTTCCTGCCGCTGGTGGCCAGCGGGCGGGCGATCGGCGTCTGCGTGGTCAGCTTCGACGACGAGCGCGAGCTGGACGCTGACGAGCGCACCCTGCTGTCCACCCTGGGCGGGCTGGTCGCCCAGTCCCTGGCCCGGGCCCGGCTGCACGACGCCGAGCACGAACTGGCGGCCGGCCTCCAGCGGGTGATGCTGCCGCGCACCGTGCCGTCGGTGCCGGGGGTGACGACCGCCGTGCGCTACCTGGCGGCCGGCTCCGGCCTGCAGATCGGCGGCGACTGGTACGACGTGGTGCCGCTGCCGGGCGGGCACGTCGGCCTGGTGATCGGGGACGTCCAGGGCCACGACGTGCACGCCGCCGGGATCATGGGCCAGCTGCGGATCGCGCTGCGCGCCTACGCGGCCGAGGGACACCCGCCGGCCGCGGTGATGGCCCGCGCCTCCCGCTTCCTCGCCGACCTGGACACCGACCACTTCGCGACCTGCGCCTACGCCGAGGTCAACGTGGACTACGGCGTGGTCTACGCCGTCCGGGCCGGCCACCTCGACCCGGTGGTGCGCCGGGCGGACGGCACCGCCGCCGTGGTGCCGGTGGCCGGCGGGCTGCCGCTGGGCATCGACCCGGACCAGGAGTACCGGGTCACCCGGTTCAGCCTGGACCCGGGCGAGACGGTGCTGCTCTGTACCGACGGCCTGGTCGAGGCGCGCGGCATGGACCTGGACGAGGGCATCGCCCGGCTCACCCGGGCGCTCGCCCGCCCGATGCCGCCCGCCGAGGAGGCGGCCCGCGACCCGCTGGAGGACCTGGCCGACCGGATCGCCTCCCAGGCCGCCGACTCCAGCGAGCGCGAGGACGACATAGCGCTGCTGCTCCTGCGCTGGGACGGTCCGGCCGGCGGCCTGGCCGCCCAGCAGCTGCGCCGCCGGATCGGCCAGGCCGACCTGGCGCGGATCTCCGAGGTCCGGGCCGAACTGCGCGACGCGCTGCGCCGCTGGGGCGTCGCCGAGTTCATCGACGCCGCCGAACTGCTCTCCTCCGAACTGGTCACCAACGCCATCCGGCACACCGACCGGGACGCCATGTTCACCGCCCGGCTCTACCGGGAGCCGGCCTCGGACGGCGGCCGGGCCCGGCTGCGGGTCGAGGTGGAGGACGAGTCGGACCTGTGGCCGACCCGCCGGACCCCGGGGGAGCAGGCCTCCTCCGGGCGCGGGCTGATGCTCGTCGAGGCGCTGGCGGACGCCTGGGGCGTGGAGCCGCGCGGCTCCGGCAAGCGGATGTGGTTCGAGCTCAGCGGCACGCCCGCTACCTAGGTCCGGTCACCCGAACTGCTGCTCCAGGTCCTTCAGTTTGCGCTCCAGCGAGTCCAGCCGGGGCAGCGTCACGGTGTCCTCGTCGACGGTCAGGTCGATGGTGCGCCGCTCCGGGCGGGCGGGCAGGCCCGGCTGCGCCACCGTGCCCTCGGCGGGTACCACCGCGCCCTCGGCGGCCTCGACCTCGCGCGGCCCGGCGGGCCGCTCCGCCGCGGGCCCGCCGGCTATGGCGGATTCCGAGCCGGACTCCAACTGCCGTGCGCCGCCGCCGCGTCCGCGCCAGGCGCTGTTGCTGCGGCTGATCGCCCGGATCTCCGCCCGCTCGCGGCGCCCGGCGAGCCTGCGGCGCTCCCGCTCCACGGCCCTCTCCCGCTTGTCCTCGCGGACCTCGTCCACCGCCTCGTCGAGGCTGCGGACGCCTTCCAGGAGCATCAGCGACCAGGCCGCGTAGGTCTCGCGCGGGGCGCGCAGCCAGCGCACGATGCGGATCTGCGGCAGCGGGCGGGGGACGAGCCCCTGCTCGCGCAGCGCGGCCCGGCGGGTCTGCTTGAGCGCCCGGTCGAACAGGATGGCCGCCGAGAGGGACATGCCGGAGAAGAACTGCGGGGCGCCGGCGTGGCCGAAGCCGCGCGGGGCGTGCACCCAGTTGAACCAGGCCGAGGCGCCGGCGAACAGCCAGACCAGCAGCCGGGAGCCGAGCGCGGCGTCGCCGTGGCTGGCCTCGCGGACGGCGAGCACCGAGCAGAACATCGCGGCGCCGTCGAGGCCGAACGGCACGAGGTACTCCCAGCCGCCGGACAGCCCGAGGTTCTGCACCCCGAAGCCGACCAGCCCGTGGAAGGACAGCGCGGCGGCGACACCGGCGCAGCAGAACAGCAGCGTGTACGAGGCGCCGCCGTACAGGGATTCCTTGCGGCGGCGCCGTTCCTCGGAACGCTCCCAGGAATCCGGCCCTCCGGCGGCGGCGGATCCCCGGCTCCGGACCAGGGCCACCAGGAGCGCGCTGACCAGCAGCCCCGCACCTCCGGTGACGGCCCAGCCGAGCGGTATGTCGGACAATTTCATCGCCGGAACCAGCCTCGCTTTCCTGCGTCGCGTTCCTGCGTCGTGATGGCGGGGACCATCATGGCGGATGCTCGGCGGGGGAATGGCCGATTCGGTGCCAATGCGCTGAGTAGAGGGATTTCTGACCCCGCGACAATCGCATTTTCTTATGCATTCGAAGCGGGTTATTCCCGGAATTCCGGGCTTTCCGGATCCGGCCTCGCACGTGTTTTCGTCAACCCCGCATGACGCGGGGGCAGCCGCCGCAGATGTCCTCCGGTTGGGCGGTGTACACGAGGCAGCAGCTGGCCCGGGCCCGGTCGGTGCCCGAAGCACCCCCGCACCCGGCCGCCGGCGCGGCGAAACCGGCACCCGGGGTGAAGGGGGACGGGGCAGGAGCGGGGCCGCCGGTCACGCCGGGCGCGCACGCCGGTGCCGCCGCCGCGCCGCCCGCCTGCGAGGGCTCCAGCAGCGCGGACAGCTCGGCGCGCGCCCGCTCCTGCTCCCCGAGCAGCCCGCCGGCGTACCAGAGCCCCTCCACCGCCGCGTCCGTGGCCATCGCCCACAGCACCCGCGGCCCGCGCCGCACCTCGGGCCGGAAGGCGGCCAGCACCGGTTCCAGGAACCCGCCCAGCGCGCACCGCAGTTCGGCGGCCAACGCGTTCGCGTCCGGCACCGTACGGGCCCGCGGCACGCCGCCCGCCGGGTCGTCCGGCAGGCAGGCGAACGCCTCCGGGCGGACCGTCAGCTCCACCCGGTCGGCACCGCGGCGCACCGAGACGTCCTCCGGGCCGAGCAGCAGGACCCGGCGCTCCAGGAACCACGGCAGCGTGAACAGCAGCGAGAGCGGCCACACGACGCGGTGCAGGCCGAAGCCGGCCGCCACGTCCGGGCGCAGCGGCCGCCCGTAGCGGGCCAGGCCCTGCCGGGCGTCGTGGGCGATCAGCTCGCGGACCGCCTCGGGCCGGGTGGTCAGGTCGGCGGCGGGGATCCAGCCGTCGCCGCGGCGGGGCGGGGCGCAGCGCACCCGCAGGACGGGGGCGAGCGCGGTGAGCCGGTGGTACGAGGTCGCGCCGGGGGCGTCGGCGGCCGGCGGGGGAGTGAGGGCGTGCGCCTCGGTGGTGCGGGGGGCGCACGGCGTGGGGCCGGGCCGGGTGCTGCTCGCGGTCATGGGCGGGCCCCATCGGGTCGACCGGGGACCGCCCATGGACCGCCCGGCGGTGCCCGGTCGGGGTGGTGGCCCGCCCGGGCCCGGCCGGACCGGGGCATGGCGGTGCCCGGGGAACGGCAAGGCGAACCCGGCCGGGGTACTGCTCACCCCGGCCAGGTTAGGCTCACCTTAGCTGATCGTCCCCCAGGTCTCGCGGGTGATGCGCCCGTCCGGGGGAGGCCCCGGCGTGCGGGCCCCTTCCGGGGCAGGCCCCGGCGTGCGGGCGGTGCCCAACTGGCGCGCGAGCCAGACCGGCACGCCGCCCAGGGCGTGGACGAGCCGGGCCGCCTCGGCGCGCAACCGGGCGGCCTCGGCCGGCTCGGACACCTCGGCGAGCGCCGCGAGCGCCGGCGCCACCCCCACCGTGAAGCCGAGTTGCTCGCGCAGCCGCAGCGAGGCGTCGAAGCCCTCGCGGGCGTGGTCGCGGTCCCCGCGGGCCAGGGCCAGTGCCGCCAGGTGGCGCCAGGTGTACGAGCGCAGCAGTTCGTCCCCGCGTTCGCCCGCGCCGTCGTGCGCCCGGCGGTAGGCGATCCAGGCGGCGCCGCGGTCGCGCAGCAGGTTCTCGGCGACCAGTCCGCGCCGGAAGTCCAGCAGCGGGCGGCCCGGCGCGTCCGGCGGCAGCAGTGCCGAGGTGCGTCCGAGCGCGGCCTGTGCCTCGTCCAGCCGGTCCCGGGGGCCGAGCACGCTGGCCACGTACGCCAGGAAGCCGCGGGCGCAGGCCGCGGCCGCGCGCTGTTCGGTGCTGGCCACCACGGCCTCCGCGAGGCGCAGCGCCTGTTCCGCCTGGGTCCACTGCGCGGCGGTGAACAGGCACTGCTCGATGAGGAGTTCGGCCCGTGCCAGGGCCGCCGTCGGGTCCTGTTCGGCGGCCGGGCGCAGCAGTTCGGCCGCCTCCTGCCAGCACCCCCGGGACCTCAGTCGCCACACGGTGTCGCCCGGCTCCTCCGCTGCCGCCCGCCCCCGCCCGTTCGGGCCGTTCGGGCCCCATCCGTGCTCTGACAACGCCACCTCCTTGTGTGCGCCATCCAGCGGGGCGCGGCCCTGCCCGGCGTCGCCGCCGTCGACTGTCGGCGGCACGGCGACGGCAGCGCAAGGGCCCGCGCTGTGGCGGCAATTCAACACGGGGGTGAGCTTGTGCACCAGATCACGAGCGGAGGTTCTTGCATTCGCGGGGGAAATGATCTAGGGCCTGGCCTGATCCACAAGGCACGCCCTGGCGGACGCGCCCCGGCGGCCTCCGGTCGGTCAGGACGTCCAGCCGGTTTCCATCAGGGCCTCGGCGGCGCCGTTGGCGGGCTGCGGCACCCCCGCCAGGTCCAGGCTGAACAGGGCGACCAGCAGCTGTTCGCCGCGCACGGTGGCCTGGTGCGAGTAGCCGGCCAGGGTGAACATGGCGGCGGCCATCTCCTCGGCGTGCAGGGTCTGCAGCCACAGGCACTCGACCGACTTCACGTCGGCCGGCTCGGTCCAGGTGTCCACCTGGGCGACCATCCGGCTGCCCAGCAGGGTCACCCCGTCGCGCTCCTGGGCCTCGGTCAGCTCCAGGTCGTCGAAGCCGAGCCACTCCAGGTAGCGGGCGGCGGTGAAGACCGCGTCCTGCGAGGTGCGCACCGGGTGCGGGCGGAACGGCGCGCGGTGGCGGAACGGCTTGGGCTGGCCGCCGGAGCCGCCGGGCGGGGCGGGCACCGGGGCGCCCATCGGGTGGGCCGGGTACGGGCGGGAGGACTGCGGGCCGGGGGTGGCGAGCGGGCCGGCCGTGCCGCCGCCGAGCCGGGTGGTGCGGTCCACCGGCAGCCGGACGGTGGCGCCGCAGTTGCAGGTGAACTCGGGCTGCGGCCACTGGTCGGAGCGGCCGCAGTGCGGACAGCGCATGCTCAGCCAGGAGTCCTCCCAGGAGCGGAACCGCACCTGCACCGGAACCCCGCCGCGCAGCAGCGGCACCTTCAGCGAGGCGCCGCACGGACAGGGCAGCGACGGCGGCTCGTAGAGGTGCTCGCGGCGGCAGGCGGGGCAGCGGATCGCCCGGGCGCCACCGCCCGCCCCGTGCCCTGGCCTCGCGGGGTCGTGTCCGGTGAAGTCTTCGGGCAGTCCGGCCATCGCGGGCTCCGTCCGTTCGAGTCGGGTGGTGGAACGGTTTCCATGCTCCCCGAAACGTTGGGTCCTTGGCACGGAATGGGGCAATCCTCAGGGTCGGATCAGGGGTGTGCGCCCGGCCGGTTCCCACCACGGGTGCTTCGGACACCCCGGTCGGCGGGGTGCGGTCAGCCGGCGGACCAGCGGGCCAGGTCGGCGGGGGTGTCCAGGTCGTCCGGGACGGCGACGTCGGCGCACTCGACCAGCGTGACCGCGCCCGGGTGCGCGGCCAGCAGGGTGCGGGCCCCGGCGTCGCCGGACGCGCCGGCGGCCGCCTCCGCGAAGTGCCGGGCGCCGATCAGCACCGGGTGCCCGCGCCGCCCTCCGTAGGCCGCCGCGGCCAGTTCCGCGCCGGCCCGGTGCGCGGCCAGCAGCCGGGCCACCGCGGCCGCGGTGACGCCCGGGGTGTCCACCAGCATCACCAGCACCGCCGACACCTCCGGCGCCAGCGCGGCCAGCCCGGCGCGCAGCGAGGAGCCCATGCCGCCCGCCCAGTCCGGGTTGGCCACCAGCCGGCAGCCCGGCAGGTGCGCCGTCGAGCGGACGCGTTCGCCGGCCGCGCCCAGCACCACCGTGACGTCCGCGCAGCCGCCCGCCCGCACCACCGCCACCGCGTGCTCGACCAGCGGGCGGCCCGCGTACCGGATCAGGGCCTTGGGCCGCCCGCCGAGGCGTCGCCCGCCCCCGGCGGCGAGCACCAGCGCGGCAACGGGCCCGGTCGGGTCTTCGGTGGTCTGCATGGGCCCAGCCTGCCCGCCGGGGCCGCCGCCGCGCAGCCGTACGAACCCACAGTTGTACGAATGTACAAGGGGAACCCGCAGGTGGTGGCCGCCCCCCGGCGGTTCGGCCGCTGGTCCTGCGGCCCGCCGGCCCCTGTACTGGGTCGATGAACACCGCACCGCGCCCGCTGCTGGACCGTTTCGGCCGGGTCCACACCGACCTGCGGGTCTCGCTGACCGACCGCTGCAACCTGCGCTGCACCTACTGCATGCCGGCCGAGGGCCTGGACTGGCTGCCGAGGGCGCAGGCACTGGGCGACGACGAGGTGGTGCGGCTGGTGCGGATCGCGGTCGGGCGGCTGGGGATCGCCTCGGTGCGGCTGACCGGCGGGGAGCCGCTGTTGCGGCGGGGCCTGCCGGAACTGGTGGGGCGGATCGCCGCGCTGGGGCCGGAGGTGTCGCTGACGACGAACGGGATCGGGCTGGCCCGCACGGCGGTGGCGCTGCGGGCGGCGGGGCTGGAGCGGGTGAACGTCAGCCTCGACACGCTGCGCCCGGAGCGGTTCGCGCGGATCACGCGGCGGGACCGGATCGCGGACGTGTTCGCGGGCCTGGCGGCGGCGCGGGCGGCGGGGCTGGGGCCGGTGAAGGTGAACGCGGTGCCGGTGCGCGGGGTGAACGAGGACGAGATCCCGGAGCTGGCGGCCTTCGCGGTGGAGCACGGGTACCGGATGCGGTTCATCGAGTCGATGCCGTTGGACGCGCAGGGCGCCTGGGACCGTTCGGCGATGGTCACCGCCGCGGAGGTCCTGGAGCGGCTCGGGGAGCGCTTCGACCTGCTGCCCGTGGGGCGGCGGGGCAACGCCCCGGCGGAGGAGTGGCGGGTCGCGGGCACGGACGCCGTCATCGGGGTGATCGCCTCCGTGACCCGCCCGTTCTGCGGGGGCTGCGACCGGGTCCGGCTCACCGCCGACGGCCAGTTGCGCAACTGCCTGTTCGCGACGGAGGAGTCCGATCTGCGCGCGCTGCTGCGCGGCGGTGCCGACGACGACCGGATCGAGGCGGCCTGGCGGGCCTCGGTGGCCGGGAAGGGGCCCGGACACGCCGTCAACTCCGCCGGCTTCGTCCGGCCCGACCGCCCGATGTCCGCCATCGGCGGCTGACGCCCGGGGTGTGAGCTTCGACATGGTCGGCGGGGTTCGCGTGGCGTCGCCTTGACCTGCTCTCGGGGTGGCTGATCTGCTGGTTCGCCGTCAACCCGCCCCAGATCCCGGGAGTTATCCGTGCCCGCCCGCCGCACCGCCCTTTCCGCCGCCACCGTGTTCCTGATATGCGCGCTCGCGCTGGCCGGCTGGCTGCTCGGCGGCCGTGACCACAAGAGCGGCGACTCCGCCGCGCCCGCCGGGGGCCTGGGCACCAGCCCGCTGCAGAACCCGGACGGCACCAAGCCCGGACTGGCCCCGCTGACCACGCCCGAGGAGCAGAAGGCGGGCCGGGACGTGATAGCCAAGGTCGCCACCGCCGCCGCCGGCCCCAAGGACGGCTACGACCGCAACGAGTTCGGCCCCGCCTGGACGGACAACGTCGACGGCGTCCCGCTCGGCCACAACAACTGCGACACCCGCAACGACCTGCTCGCCCGCGACGGCGCCGCCGTCGAGCGCAAGGACGGGTCGAACTGCGTCGTCACCGCGATGACCATCTACGACCCGTACACCGGCAAGAACGTCCAGTGGACCAAGCAGCAGGCCACGAAGATCCAGATCGACCACGTGATGCCGCTGTCCTACGACTGGCAGCTGGGCGCCGCCAAGTGGGACAAGGCCAAGCGCGTCCAGATCGCCAACGACCCGCTCAACCTGATCCCCGCCGACGGCTCGCAGAACGCCTCCAAGGGCGACTCCGGCCCGGCCACCTGGCTCCCCGCCAACACCGCCGTCCGCTGCTCCTACGCCGTCCGCTTCGCCCAGGTCTCCCTGAAGTACCAGCTCCCCGTCACCGCGGCCGACAAGCAGGCCATGCTCCAGCAGTGCGGCGGCTGAGGAATCGTTACGGCAGGTGCTGGTGTGACGGGAGCGGGCGCCGGGTGGTATTCGTGGGCGGTGCACTCGTCGAACCCCCGGCGCCCGCTCCGCGCCCTGCTCACCGTCGCCCTCCTCGTGCTCGCCGCGGGCTGCACCGGGCCGTCGGACCCGGGCGCCCGCCGGCCCGGCACCGCGGCCGCGGCCGGGCCCCAGGAGCTGGTGCCCGGCACGGCCGCCCCCGCGCTCGCGGCCCTGTACCTCCAGCCGCTGGACTGGAAGGACTGCCCGGACCGGCCCGAGCGCCCGGCCGGGGAGCCGGTCGCGCAGTGCACCGGACTCAAGGTCCCGCTGGACTACGCCGATCCGGGCGGCGAGACGATCGACGTCGCCGTCTCCCGGATCCGCGCCACCGAGGCCGACCGGCGGATCGGGGCACTGGTGCTCAACCCCGGCGGGCCGGGCAACTCCGGCGTGGACCGGGTCGTCTGGGGCTGGGAGGACTACCGCGGCACCCTCTCCGACCACTTCGACCTGGTCGGCTTCGACCCGCGCGGCGCCGGCCGCACCACCCCCGTGCACTGCCTCGACGACCGCACCCGGGACGAGTGGACCAGCACCGACGACCCCGGCTACGACCGCGGCCGGGTGCTCGCCGACGCCTGCCAGGCCCGGTACGCCACGCTGCTGCCCCACCTCTCCACCCGCGACACCGCCCGCGACCTGGACGTGCTGCGCGGCGCCCTGGGCGAACGGCGGCTCGACTTCCTCGGCAGCTCCTACGGCACCTACCTGGGCGCCCTCTACGCCGAGGAGTTCCCCGCCCGCACCGGCCGCCTCGCCCTGGACGGCGCCTTCGAGCGCAGCCTCGACCCGGTCCGGATGAACGTCGAGGCCGCCGCCGCCACCGAGACCGCGCTGCGGGACTTCGCCGCCGACTGCGCGGGCCGCGACGGCTGCCCGCTCGGCCGCGACCGCGCCGCCGCCCCGCAGCGGCTCGCCGACTTCCTGGACGGCCTGCGCGCGCACCCGCTGCCCGCCGCCGACGGCCGCCGCCTCACCGCCACCCTGGCCTGGAACGGCACCCTCGACACCCTCTACGACGGCCACCGCTCCTGGGAGCGGCTGCGCCAGGCCCTCGACCCGGCGATCACCCGCGGCGACGCCGCCGAACTGCTCGCCCTCGCCGACGGCGCCAACGGCCGCGCCGAGGACGGCGGATACTCCACCGCGGCGGACGCCTTCGTCGCCATCAGCTGCGCGGACGCCCTGATGGCCCCCGGCGCCGGGGACCTGCGCACCGACCGCGCCGAACTCGCCGCCCGTGCCCCGCTGATGAGCCGGCACGACACCTCGGCGGCGCTGTTCGCCCCGGACTGCCGCTCCTGGCCGTACCGCACCGCCGAACGGCCCGCCCGGATCCGGGCCGAGGGCAGCGCCCCGATCCTGGTGGTCGGCTCCACCGCCGACCCGGTCACGCCGTACCCGTGGGCGCAGCGGATGGCCTCCGCCCTCGCCGACGCCGTCCTGCTCACCCGGGACGGCGACGGGCACACCGGCTACGACAAGAGCGGGTGCGTGCGGGACGCGGTGGCCGCGTTCCTGGTGGACGGCACGCTGCCCGCCGCCGGGACGCACTGCCCGTCCGCCTGACGGGAGCTGACGGGAGCTGACGGGGGCCGGCGGGAGCTGGCCAGGGGCAACGCGAAGGGGGCGCACCGCCGGCTGCGGTGCGCCCCCTGGGGTGGGACGGTCAGGAGGTCGGACGGTCAGGAGGTCGGACGGTCAGGACGTCGGGGCCGTCAGGTCGTAGAAGGTGGTGGAGCCGACCGTCTTCGCGGTGAAGTGGCTCGTCACCCAGCTCTCGATCTGGGAGGTCTCCGACTCCTTCTCCCCGGTGTCGCCCCGTCCGCTCTCGGCCCCGCCGAAGCCGCGGTGGGAGCCGCCGGCGATGAACCAGTGCACCTTGCCCTCCTGGACGTACTTCTGGAAGCCGGCCAGGCTGAGTGAGGGGTCGGTGCCGTTGAAGCCGCCGAGGGCCATCACCGGCTTCCCGGTGGCGAGTTGGTAGCTGGCGGCGTTCTGCGAGCCGCTGGTGGCGGCCGCCCAGGTGTACTGGTCGGCGTTCTCCTTGAGCAGGGCGGAGGCCTCCTCGCTCACCTTGGTGCCGCCGAGCAGGCCGCCCATGCCGCCCGCGCCGCCCATGCCGCCCGCTCCGGGGCCGCCCGCGCCGCCCGGGCCGAAGGCGCCGGGATCCTCGCCGCTGCCGGGGTTGCCGGTGCCCGGGTTGCCGGTGTCGGGGTTGGCGGTGTCGGGGTTGGCGCCCGTGCCGCGCTCGCGGTGACCGTTGCCGCCGCCCGGGCCCTTGCCCGAACCGCCGCCCGGCCAGCCGCCGTTGCCGCCGTTGAAGCCGCCCTGGCCGCCGTTGCCCCCGCCGTTGAACCCGTTGCCCCCGCCCTGGGCGCCCGGCCGGCCGCCGTTCTGCCCGCCGCCCCCGCCGGGGAAGCCGGGTGCGCCGCCGTTCTGCCAGCCGCCGTTCTGCCCGCCGCCGTTCTGGCCGGGCTGGAACGCCCGCCCGTTGCCCGGGAAGCCCTGCCCGCCGTGCCGGCCGCCGCCCGGGCCGGAGGCGCCCTGGACGGCCGGCCCGGCCGTCACGATGGAGCCGCTGTGCGCCGTGCCGACGGTGTCCACCGCGTACGCGGCCGGCCCGCCGAGCGCCGCCGCCAGGCCGACCAGGCCGGCGACCGAGGCGATCCGGGCCCCGAGCCGCCCGTCGGCCCGCCCGGCCAGCTGTCCGGCGACCAGCGCGGCCGCCGCCACCAGCCCGCCGACCAGCACCGCCCAGCGCAGCCAGGGCAGGAACTCCGCGCTCCGCCCGAGCAGGACGAACGCCCACACCGCCGTCACCGCGAGGGTGCCGGCCAGCACCAGCGCCCACGGAAGCCGGTGCCGGGCCCGCCACAGGCCGTCCACGCCCATGCCGACCAGCGCCGCGACGGCCGGGGCGAGCGCCACCGTGTAGTACTGGTGGAAGATCCCGGACATGAAGCTGAACACCAGCGCGGTGGACAGCATCGCGCCGCCCCAGACCAGGAACGCCGCGCGGGCGGTGTCGGTGCGGGCGTAGCGGCGGGTCGCCCACAGGGCGGCGACCAGCAGGATCAGCGCGGCCGGCAGCAGCCAGGCGATCTGCCCGCCGATGTCGCTCCCGAACAGCCGGGTGAGGCCGCTCTGGCCCCAGCCGCGGCCGCCGCGCATCGCCCCGGCCGGCAGGTCGAGCCCGGCCGGGAGCCGCCCGCCGCCGCCGACGCTGCCGGTCTCGTCGCCGTTGATCCGGCCGAGGCCGTTGTAGCCGAAGGTGAGGGAGAGGAAGCTGTCGTCCTGCGAGCCGCCGACGTACGGGCGGGCCGAGGCCGGCAGCAGCTCGACCACCGCGACCCACCAGCCGCCCGCGACCACCATGGCCGCGCCCGCGAGCAGCAGCTGCCGCACCCGCCGCCACAGGCCGGTGGGCGCGACGACCAGGTAGACCAGCGCGAAGGCGGGCAGCACGAGGAAGGCTTGCAGGGTCTTGGTGAGGAAGGCCAGGCCGAACATCGCCCCGGTGAACACCAGCCACCGGGTGCCCGCCGCCTCGATGGCCCGTACCAGCCCGTACGCGGCCAGGGTGAGCAGCAGGGCCAGCAGCGCGTCGGGGTTGTTGAAGCGGAACATCAGCGCCGCGACCGGGGTGAGCGCCAGGGCGGCCCCGGCGAGCAGGCCGCCGAGCGGGGAGAAGCGCCGGCGCACCGTCGCGTACACGACGCCGACGGTGGCGGCGCCCATCAGGGCCTGCGGGGCGAGCACGGACCAGGAGGACAGGCCGAAGACCCGCACCGAGAGGGCCATCGGCCACAGCGACATCGGGGGCTTGTCGACGGTGATGAAGTTCCCGGCGTCGGAGGAGCCGAAGAAGAAGGCCTTCCAGCTCTGGCTGCCGGCCTGGACGGCGGCCGAGTAGAAGGCGTTGGCCCAGCCGGAGGCGCTCAGGCCCCAGAGGTAGAGGACGACGGTCGCGGCCAGCAGTGCCAGCAGGGCCGGGCGCACCCAGCGCGGGTCGTCCGCGCGGCCGCGCCAGGCGCGGGCGGGGAGGGTGCGCAGCCGGCCGGACCAGGAGGCGGGGCCCTTGGGGCCGGTGGGCGGCAGGGGCTGCTCGGGGAAGAGCGGCGCCGGGTCCGGCCGGTCGGGGTCCGGCCGCGGCACCTCCGGCGGCGGGAAGTCCGCGGCCTCGGGCCACGGTTCGCCGGCCGGAGTGGAGTAGCTGGTCGTGGTCATGCGCCATACCGTGCGTGGTGTGGCTGAGAGGAGCGTGAGACGACGCTGTGAGACGGGTGTGATCTGCGGGGCGTTCGGGTGATCGGGTGATCGGGCGGGCCGCCGGGGGATCGGTCAGGCGGCCTTCGGCGTGGTCAGGCGGCCTTCGGCATGGTGAGGTGCTGGCCGAGCCACTCCAGGGCCGGGGGGATCTCCCGGGTCCAGGTGTGGAAGTTGTGGCCGCCGGTGTCCAGGGTGATGGTGGACAGCTTGGTGGGGGCCTTGAAGGCGCCGACCATGGCCTGGGTGTCGGCGTAGTTGTTCTCGTCGTAGCTGGTGGTGAGCAGCAGGGAGACGGGGGCGGCCGGCTGGTTCTTCAGCCGCCACAGCAGGTCGTTCTGCTGCTTCAGCTGGTCGTTGCCGCCGAAGAGGTCGCCGGTGGTCTCGTCGTGCGCCGCGCTGTAGTAGCCGGAGAGCGCGACCGCCGCGCGGTAGGAGTCGGGCTTGCGCATCGCGAACTTGAGCGCGCAGTAGCCGCCGGTCGAGTTGCCGATCACGGCGCGGCTCGCCGGGTCGGTGCCGAGCCGGTAGGTGGTGGCGAGCGCCTTGGGCAGGTCGGTGGTGAAGAAGGTCTCCGCCTGGGGGCCGCCCGGCACGTCGACGCACTCGGTGTCCCGGTTTCCGACGACCGTGGGGCGCATCATCACCAGGACGGTCGGCGGCAGCTTCTTCTGCTCGATCGCGGTGAGGGTGGAGGCCGGGTACTGCATCAGCGAGATCAGCTTCTCCGGGGTGCCCGGGTAGCCGGTGAGCACCAGGGCCATCGGGAACCGCTGCTGCGCGTAGTCCGGCTGGAAGTACTGCGGGGGCAGGTAGACGAACGCCTCGGTGCTCAGGCCGGTCGAGGCTCCTTTGACGGCGACCTGCTGGATCAGCCCGGAGCGCTCCCGGTCGGAGCCCTGGGCCGAGTAGAACTTCTGCTCGCCGGTGACGGCCACGGAGGCGTTCGGCGTGTGGTCGACGACCGTGCCCGGCTTGCCGTCGGTGCCGAGCAGGTCGCTCCAGGAGCTGTAGAAGCCGAAGTAGCCGTTGGCGATCAGGCCCATGGCGACCAGCACGGCGATCTGGGTGGCGAGGAAGGCGCCGAGCCGGCCCGTCCAGGACTTCCAGCCCTTCCCGCCGAAGCGCGGCCAGAGCCACATGGTGGCGCCGAAGACGAGGATCGCGACGACCGAGGCGACGATCTGGAGGGGGAGTCCGGTGAGGCTGAGCACGCCCCGATCGTAGTTGACCTCGATCAGCGCCCCCGGGCGCCCCCTGCACGCCCTCCGCACGCCCTCGGAATCCGGTTGACCGCGCCGGGCGGGCCCGCCAGCATGGCGGCGGACACGTGCACGTTGTGTGCGCGGGGCGTCACGGGGGCGGGGTTCATGAAGTCCATCACCAAGGCCGGTCTGGCCGTCGGCACCGTACTGCTGCTCGCGGCCTGCTCCAGCGGCACCGGGGGCGGCGGGGGGAGCGCCGCGGGCGGGCCGTCCACCGGCGCGGCCCCGGCCCCGCCCGCTCCGACGCGGACCCCGACCCCCACCCCGACGCCGCCGCCGTACGGCCCGGTGCTCGGTACGAACATCGACCCGGTGAACGCCGCGCTCGGCCAGGTGGCCGGGGCCAAGACCCTGGGGGACCTCGACGGCGTGCTCGGCGGCATCGCCACCAGCGCGCGGACGGCCGGGCGGAGCCTGGGCCTGGCGGACGAACCGGCCGCGGTCACCACGGCGCGGACCGAGCTGGTGGCGGCGCTGACCTCGCTGGCCGCCGACGCGACGAAGGTCCGCGGCGACATCAAGAGCAGGGGCGTCTGCGCGGTGGGTTCCGCGCAGGCCGAGCTGGGCGCCTCGGAGGGCCTGGCGGCGGTGTCGGCGGCCCTGGCCAAGATGGCGGCGGCCGGCTACCCGACGACCTTCGCCGTCCCGCAGACCCCGAAGCAGCAGTCCCGTTCGCTGGACAACGGCACCCTGGTGCGCGAGGGGCGGCTGCGCGGCCAGGGCGTGTTCAAGGTCGACAACGGCGGCAGGGGGGACGCGGTCGTCTCGCTCGCGCTGAACGGCAAGTCGGTGCACTCGGTGTACGTGGCCAAGGGGCAGAAGGCCAGTATCGAGGGCGTCGAGGACGGCACGTACGAGGTGTACTTCGCGGGCGGGGTGGACTGGGACTCCGACGCGAAGGCGTTCACGCAGAGCTGCCGGTTCACCAAGTTCCAGGACACGCTGGCGTTCGAGACCGGGCGCACCGCGACGTCCTGGTCGATCACCCTCCAGCCGACGGTCGGCGGCAACGCCAAGACCGACGAGGTGGAAGCGGACTCCTTCCCGCAGCCCTAGCCGTAGCCGGAGCGGGCGGGCCGACGGGTGGACATGGCGCTCCGGCGGGCGGGCACGGCCGGTGCCGTGGGGTGCCATCGCGCCCGCCCTTAACGGGCATACCGGGGCGGATGGTTGCCGCCCCGGGCCGCAACGGCCGATTGCCGTCGGCGAGTTCGGCCAATACGGTTGACCACTTGAAGTGACCATGGCACTTTCGTGCGGCGCGGGCCTCGGCGACCAGTCGTACACCCCGCGATCCCCCACAAGGAGAGCCATGTTCAAGAGACTTGCCGCGATGGCCGGCGTCGGCGCCGTCGTCGCGGGCGGGCTGACCCTCGCCGCCGTCCCCGCGCACGCCGTCCAGGCCAGCGACCTGACCTCCACCATCGCGCTGAGCAACTGCTCGGCCTCGCTGGTGCGTTACCCCACCTCGGTGGCCGGCGACCGGGCCCTGATGCTCACCAACGGCCACTGCCTGCCGACCATGCCCACGGCCGGCCAGGTCATCCAGAACGCGAGCGCGAGCCGCAGCGGCACCCTGCTGGACGGCGCCGGCAACAGCCTCGGCACCGTCCAGGCCGACAAGGTCGTCTACGCGACCATGACCGGCACCGATGTCGCGCTCTACCAACTCACCGACACCTACGGCTCGATCAGTTCCAAGTACGGCGCCACCGCGCTGACCGTCAACGACACGCACCCGACCGACGGCGCCGCGATGTACATACCCTCCTCGTACTGGAAGCAGGTGTGGAACTGCTCCGTCAACGGGTTCGTGCCCACCCTGCGCGAGGACCAGTGGACCTGGCACGACTCGCTGCGCTACAGCTCCGGCTGCAACACCACGCACGGCACCTCCGGTTCGCCGATCATCGACTCCGCCAGCGGGCGGATCATCGGCATCAACAACACCGGCAACGACAACGGCGAGATGTGCACCCTGGACAACCCGTGCGAGGTCGCCGCGGACGGCACCACCACGGCCACCAAGGGCCAGAGCTACGGTGAGGAGACCTACTGGTTCACCACCTGCCTCGGCAACGGCCGGGTCATCGACCTCAACGTGGCGGGCTGCCTGCTCACCAAGCCGGCCGGCAGCGGCACGGTCTCCGTCAGCAGCCCCGGTGACCAGTCGACCGCGGTCGGCGGTGCGGTGAACCTCCAGATCAACGCTTCCGGTGGTGCCGCGCCGCTGTCGTACAGCGCCACGGGCCTGCCGGCCGGGCTGGCGATCAACGCCTCCACGGGTGCGATCACCGGTACCGCCACCACGGCGGGTTCGTCGAACGTGACGGTGACGGTGAAGGACTCGGCGGGCAAGTCGGGTACGGCGAGCTTCACGTGGACGGTGACCGGTGGCGGTGGCGGCACCTGCACGCCGGCGCAGCTGCTGGGCAACGCGGGCTTCGAGACGGGCTCGGCGGCGCCGTGGACGACCAGCTCCGGCGTGGTGGACAACAGTTCCTCGCAGGCGGCGCACGGTGGTTCGTGGAAGGCGTGGCTGAACGGCTACGGTTCCTCGCACACCGACACGCTGGCGCAGACGGTGACGATCCCGGCGGGCTGCAAGGCGACGCTGAGCTTCTGGCTGCACATCGACACGGCTGAGTCGGGCAGCACCGCGTACGACAAGTTGGCCGTGTCGGTGAACGGGACCACGCTGAAGACGTACTCCAACGCGGACGCCGCGGCGGGCTACCAGCAGCGGACCTTCGACCTCTCGTCCTACGCGGGCCAGAGCGTCACCCTGAAGTTCACCGGCACCGAGGACGCCTCGCTGCAGACGAGCTTCGTGATCGACGACACCTCCATCCAGACCGGCTGACGCACCACCAGCACACCGTCCGGCCCCGGGGCTCCCGCACCCCGGGGCCGGACCGTGCGCGCCGGAGGCCGCCCGGTGTCACGCCCGGCGGGCGTCGGCGATCACGGCCGGGGTGGTGCCGAGCCACCAGGTGGGGTTGGCGGTGCCGTCGGTGGTGCGGCCGTCGCTGTGGACGTAGTGCCGGACGTCGCGGCCGGGCTCGGCGAGCTCGCCGTTCAGGGCGCGTTCGACCCATTCGGCGCCGAAGCGGAAGACCTCGGCGGCGGTGCCGCCCAGCGGGTGGAACTCGTTCTCGTAGACGCGCATCTCCTTGGGCGCGCGGATGCGCTCGTAGTTGGCCAGGGCCTGCTCCAGCACGGTGAGTTCGTCGAACTCGCCGATGCCGTAGACGACCGGGCAGGCGATCTCCCGGACCAGGTCGCCCAGCGGCATCCGGGCGACCAGCTCGGTGTCGAAGGCGTCCTCGTCGGTGTAGCCGGCCATGTACATGTAGTTGTTCTTGAAGGTCGGCTGGGCGCGCTCGAAGATGGTGGTGAAGTCGCCGGTGACGGCCTCGAAGGCGGCCAGCGCGGCGAGGCGGCGGTCGGTGGCGGCGGCGCGCGAGCCCCAGTAGCCGCTCATCGAGATGCCGAACATGCCGATGCGGGCCGCGTCGACCTCGGGCAGCGAGGCCAGGTGGTCGATGTAGCGGCTGATCGCGCGCTCGTAGTTGGTGAGGTCGACGGTCAGCCCGTTGGCCCGGCTCTCGCCCTGGCCCGGACCCTCGATGGACAGGGCCACGATGCCGCGCGAGGTGTAGTACCGCTCCGCCGCGTGGATGTAGTCCTCCTTGATCATGTCCATTCCCGGGCCGAGGATCACCGCGGGGGCGTTGCGGACCTCGCCGGCCGGCAGGTGCAGCAGGGCGAAGATCTGCTTGCCCTCGAAGTCGAGGACGACGCGGCGCACCCGGTTGTCACGCAGCGCGCCCAGGCGCTCCACGCAGTGGTTGGCGTGCTCGCGGAAGGCGAGCTTGCGCGGGTCGGCGGCGTCGAAGATCGAGTACTGCGCGCGGCCCCACATCACCGAGGCGCGCACGTAGAGGTCGGCGGCGGTCTGGGCGAAGCCGCCGCGCTCGTGGTGGGCGGCGCGCTCCTCGGCCTGCCCGGCGATGGTGGCCCAGGCCTTGGGCAGCATCACGCCGCTCTGCACCAGCGCGAAGACCTTGTCGAAGTCGGTGTGGTCGTGGCCGAGCTGCTCCAGGGTGCCCTTGGCCTGGGGGTGCAGGGCGTCGAAGCCGCCCTGGGCGAGGGCGATGTCCAGGGCCCAGTTCTGTCCGGTCGAACGAACGGTCATGACGGGTGTCCTCCGTGTCGATAGGGGGCTCGGTGGCTGTGCCGCCGAGTCGCTAAGTACTTATCTATTAAGTACTTAGGATATTCTGTTGTCAACCCGACCGTCGATACGAGCCACGGAGG
Organism: Kitasatospora sp. NPDC091276; assembly: GCF_040684355.1. Lineage (NCBI taxonomy): Bacteria > Bacillati > Actinomycetota > Actinomycetes > Kitasatosporales > Streptomycetaceae > Kitasatospora > Kitasatospora sp. NPDC091276. The sequence goes on from NZ_JBFBFU010000006.1 coordinate 289,594, forward strand.
CCGCCCCCATGTCGCAGCCCCAACCCACCCCCGCCCGCGAGCAGGCCCTCGACCGGCTCGCCCGCGCCGCCTACAGCCTCAGCGCCGCCGACTCCCGACTGCGCGGACGCGCCACCCGCACCCCCGGCGCGCTCTCCCTCACCCACGCCCGGGCCCTGCGCGTCCTGGCCGAGACGGGCCCGCTGTCGATCGGCCAGCTCGCCGCCGCCACCGAGACCACCAGCGCCGCCACCACCCAGCTGGTCAACAACCTCGCCACGGCCGGCTACGTCACCCGGGAGCGCCCCCCGGGCGACAAGCGGTCCGTCCTGGTCGCCCTCACCGACGCGGGCCGGCGCCGCCACGACGAACGCCAGGCCACCCTGGCGCGGGCGCTCGACACCGCACTGGCGCACCACGACGCCCCCGCCCTGGACGCCGCGACCGACGTGCTCCGGCAGTTGGCCGCCATCTACGACCGGCTCTGACCGGGAGGGCCTACCCTGCGGAAGGCGCGGCAAGGTCGCGCGAGGCCCTTCCCGGAGGTGAGCGCCCGTGACCAAGTACGTGATCGCGCCGGCCGTGGCGCTGCGCCTGGCCGGCGAGCGGGCCGTCATCCCGCAGGAGCACCGGCTGCTGGCCCCGACGCTGCTCCGCTCGCAGGTGCTGTCGCTCCTCTACCAGGCCGTCCGCCAGGGCGGGCTGACCAGGGCGGAGGCCGACCGCCGGCTGGACTACCTGCGCGCGTTGAGGATCCGGCTCCTCGGGGACCGCGTCCTGCAGTCCACCGCCTGGGGGATCGCCGAGCGCCTCGGCTGGCCCGACACCCTCGACGCCGAGTACATCGCGCTGACCCGGCTTCAGGCCGACGCGTTCATCACGCTCGACCTGGAGGTCGCCCGCGCCGCCGAGGAGCTGGTGGCCGTCGCCCCCGTCGAGGCCCTGACCGCCTAGGGCGATGCCGCCGCCGACCCGGCGCGAGGGCCCCCGACCCGCCGGGCCGTCACGGGGCCAGGGCGGCGGTGACGGCGGCTTCGGCGTGCAGGCGGGTGGTGGGGAAGGTGGGGACGGCACTGTCCTCGGGGCGTACGAGCAGTTCGATCTCGGTGCAGCCGAGGATGATCCCCTGGGCGCCGGCGGCCACCAGTTCGTCGATCACCCGGCGGTACGCCGCGCGGGACTCCTCGCGGACCAGGCCGAGGCACAGCTCCTGGTAGATCACCCGGTGGACCAGGGCGCGGCTGCCGGGGCCGGGGACGAGGACGTCGAGGCCGTGGGCGGCCAACCGGCCGCGGTAGAAGTCCTGTTCCATGGTGAAGGCCGTGCCGAGCAGCCCGATCCGGTGCAGTCCGGCGGCCCGGACGGCGTCCGCGGTGGCGTCGGCGAGGTGCAGCAGCGGGACGGGGGTCGCGGCCGCGACCTGGTCGGCGACCTTGTGCATGGTGTTGGTGCAGATCAGCAGCAGTTCGGCGCCGGCCGCCTCCAGGGACCGTGCCGCGCCGGCCAGGACCTCGCCGGCCTCGGTCCAGCGGCCGTCGGCCTGGAGCCGTTCGATGGCGGCGAAGTCGACCGAGTACAGCACGAGCGGCGCGGAGTGCAGGCCGCCGAGGCGGTCGCGGGTGAGCTCGTTGAGGAGGCGGTAGTACTCGGCGGTGGATTCCCAGCTCATGCCGCCGATCAGGCCGAGGGTCTTCATGCCGCCATTTATAAAGCAATTCGGGAATTGAAAGCAAAGGTATAAGGATTACTTGGAATCGTCCTGCGGAATCCAGCGCGGCACGCGGTGCTGCCATTCCCGGGCGAACACCACCGAACCGGCCTCCAGCGCGCGCAGCTGCACGATGCTGAGGAAGTGCCCGGCGTCGCAGCGCAGTTGGGTGCGGGTCTGGACGGTGACGTCCCAGCCGATGTCGGGGCGTTCGAGGCGCACGGTGTGGTCGGTGCGGGCCTGGGCGCTGAGCGGGGCGCCGGTGAGCACCCGGTAGGCGGTGACGGTGTGCTCGTCGCGGACCAGGCCGTCGGGGTGGGTGCGGCTGCCGTCGGTGGCGGGGGAGAGTTCGGCGCGCCATTCCCGGCGGCCGATGTCGTGCACGGTGACGTGCTCGGGCCGGGCGGTCAGCGGCTCGGTGCGGTGGATGTCGAGCGGCTCGGGCAGGGCGGGGGCCTCGAAGACGACGGGGGCGGCGCCGACGTCGGCGGCGAGGTGCCGGGTGGGCAGGGTGAGGGCGGAGCGGGACGGGTCGAGCGCGTAGCCGGCGTCGTCCGGGGTGGGCCACACCCACGGCCAGTAGACCGAGGAGAGGGCGAGCCGCAGCCGGTGCCCGGCCGGGAGGGTGCCGGCGCAGGCGGCGAGCTCGACGTCCGCGTCGGGGCCGGTGGCGACCAGGACGCCCCGGGTGAGCAGCGTGGAGGTGCCGTCCGGGCCGACGGCGCAGAGCCGGGCGGTGATCTGGGCGGGCGGGCCGCCCTCGCGCAGGCGCAGCCGTACGGTCGGGGTGCCGAGCACTTCGACCGGTTCGGGCAGCGGGTGGGAGTCGAAGCAGACCGAGCGGCCGTCCTCCTCGCGCTGGTCGGGCGGCTGGTCGGCGGGGCGGCCGCGCGGGACGTAGGCGCCGGCGTTGAGGCCGGTGTGCTGCGGGGAGCGGACGCGGACGTGGCGGTCGTCGGAGGCGGTGCCGGCGGTGCGCAGCGGGCCGTCGAGGCCGTAGTGGATCTCCCGGACGTCGGGGGAGGGCCAGGTCTCCTCGCCGGTCCAGCGGGTGCCGATCCAGCTGCGCAGGGTGGGCTCCGCCAGGGCGCCGGTGTCGAGGTCGCGCAGCCAGTGGTCCCACCAGCGCAGGGTCTCGGGGAGGGTGTCCTCGGGCAGGCCGTGCGGCCAGGGGCCGAGCAGGGCGCGGGCGGTGGGGGAGGTGGCGAGCAGGCGCAGGACGAAGGAGCAGGACGGGTCGCCCCAGCCGGCGACGGCGAAGGTGGGGGCGGGGACGGGGACGGTGGTCCCGCCGGCGGCGAGCCAGGCGTCGACGGGCGGGTCCAGGGATTCGAGGCGGGCCAGCCAGCTGGTGCGCCAGGCGTCGCCGACGTGCCGGGGGTCGGGCGGGAGGGCGGCGTCGGCGACCAGGGCGGTGAGCCGGGTGTGCAGGTCGGCGGCGAGCAGGGCGCCGCCGAGGCGGTGGCCGCCTTCGGGGCAGGCGGTGACCACGGCGCCGACGGTGTCGGGGGCGCGGGCCGCGAGCAGCAGGGCGGTGGTGCCGGCGGCGCCGACGCCGAGCAGGCCGACCCGGCCGCTGCACCAGGGGCGGCGGGCGAGCCAGTCGAGGACGGCGGCGCCGTCGTCGAGCTCCTGGCCGCCGCCGGGTTCGCCGGGCAGGCCGTCGGAGTTGCCGTGGCCGCGGGTGTCGACGCGGACGGCGCCGTAGCCGTGGCCGGCGTACCAGGGGTGGCGGCGGGCGTCCTCGGCGGCGGTGCGGTCGGTGAGCCGGCCGGCGGAGTACTCCAGCACGGCGGGGACGGGTTCGTCGCTGACCGGGCGCCACAGCCGGGCGGCCAGCCGGGTGCCGTCGGGCAGCGGGATGCGGACGTCCTCGCGGGTGGTGCGGAAGGGGTAGGACGGCATGGCCGCTCCCATCGGATCCCGGGCCGGTGAGCGCCGGAGGGTCCGCGGCGCGTACGGGGAGCGCGCCGCGGGTGTCGGCATCTCGACCCTAGGGGAGGAATCGTCCGATTTCCTGACGAAGGCTGCGCGGTGGTCGCGGCCCGCCGGTCGGCGCGGCCGGGTGGGGCCCGGCGCGAGCGGGCGTGTGCCCGCCGTCGCACGCCCCCCGTCCGCGCCCGCGTGCCCCTGTTCGCCGCCGTCCGGCATTTGCACATGACTTGCAACTGCTTCCCCGAGGGGGGAAAGATGGCCCAGCTTCGCCCGGACCACCCGAAAGGACCACAGGATGTCCAGCCCCGCCGCAGGTGCCTCGCCCGTCAGATGGCGTGACCGGCTCACCCGGGAGGAGTGGATGCGCCTGGCCGGGATGGGCGGTTTCATCCTCGTGCTGCACGTCGTCGGCTGGTTCACCCTGCTCGCGCTGGTCGCGCCCGAGCACTACGACGTCGGCGGCCAGGTGTTCGGCGCGGGCATGGGCCTGACCGCCTACACCCTCGGGATGCGGCACGCCTTCGACGCGGACCACATCGCGGCGATCGACAACACCACCCGCAAGCTGATGGGCCAGGGCAAGCGGCCCCTGTCGGTCGGCTTCTGGTTCTCGCTCGGGCACTCCTCGATCGTCTTCGGCCTCTGCGCGCTGCTCGCCTTCGGCATCCGCTCGCTCGCCGACCAGGTGGAGGCGGACGACTCGACCCTGCACACGATGACCGGCCTGATCGGCACCACCGTCTCCGGGACGTTCCTGCTGCTCCTCGGCCTGATCAACCTGGGCGCCTTCAACGGCATCCTCAAGGTGTTCCGCCGGATGCGCGTGGGCGAGTACGACGAGGCCGAGCTGGAGCGCCAGTTGGAGCGGCGCGGGCTGATGAACCGCATCCTCGGCCGGGTGACCAGGGCCGTCACCAAGCCCTGGCACATGTACCCGGTGGGCCTGCTGTTCGGCCTCGGCTTCGACACCGCGACCGAGGTGTCGCTGCTGGTGCTGGCCGGCGGCGCGGCCGCGTTCTCGCTGCCCTGGTACGCGCTGCTCACGCTGCCGATCCTGTTCGCGGCCGGGATGAGCCTGCTGGACACCATCGACGGCTCGTTCATGAACTTCGCCTACGAGTGGGCCTTCTCCAAGCCGGTCCGCAAGATCTACTACAACCTGACCGTCACCGGCCTGTCGGTGCTGGTCGCGCTGGTGATCGGCCTGGTCGAGCTGATCGGCCTGCTCGGCGAGAAGCTGGACATCACCAGCGGCCCGATCGCCTGGATCGGCGGGCTGGACCTCAACTTCGTCGGCTACGCGATCGTCGGCCTGTTCGTGCTGACCTGGGTCGCGGCGATCGCCTACTGGAAGTTCGGCAAGGTCGAGGAGAAGTGGTCGGCCGGCCTGGCCGCCGCGGCCGCCAAGTCGGAGTAGCGACGGGGCGGAGGGGGCGGTGACCGGAGTCCGGTCGCCGCCCCCTCGGCGTTCCGGGGCCTACCGCAGCGCGGCGAGCACCGCGTCCGCCATCACCTTCTCGCCGGTGGCGTTCGGGTGGAACGGCACGGCGGGCGAGCCGGGCAGCGCGCCCTCGATCCAGCGGTCGTCCGAGCACACGTCGTGCCCGGCGGTGGGCGTGGCGGTGTCGACGTACGTCGCGCCGCCGGCCGCCGCGGTGCTCCTGAGCGCGGCGTTCAGCTTGTCGAGCACGCCGTGCATGTACTCGACGTCGCCCGGGGTCACGGGCTGGCGCAGGATGCACGAGCGGCCGTCGGCGGGCAGCACGGACGGGTAGCCGACCAGCAGCACCCGGGCCCGCGGCGCCTTGGCGTGGATGCGCCGCAGCGTGTCGGCGACCTGCGGCGCGATGCTGCCGGTGATCCGCTCGGCCAGGTCGTCGTTGCCGTACTGCCAGGACCAGCTGCTCCAGTCCCAGTAGCCGTGGTGGTAGACGTCCTTGCAGGGCGTGCCGAGCGGGTTGACGACCGCGCCGGCGATGCAGGTGGCGACGAGTTCGCCGAGGCCGAGGTCGCTGGCCGCGAGGTCGTTGCCGCCGATGCCGAGGGTGACCAGGTCGGTGTCGGGGGTCACCGCGTCCAGCTGCGGGTCGTTGACCCGGATGAAGGCGTCGTACTGCGGCTGCGTCATGGCCTTGACCTTGGCGGCGGCGCAGGTGACGTCGGTGTACGCGCCGGCCTTGAGGGCGGCGGCGACCAGGTGGCCGTAGTTGCGGTCGGAGCGCAGGCACAGGCCGGCCGACTGGCCGGGCACGCCCGCGCCGGCGGCGTAGGAGTCGCCGAGCGCCACGAGGTGCTTGGGCGCCGGGGTGGCGGCCTGGGCGCTGGTGGAGGTGAGCGCGAGGGCGGCGCCCAGTGCGACGGAGGCGAGCGCGGTGGAGCTGCGCAGGTATCGGGGTTTCCGGGCAGGGGGGAGCACGGTTCCTCCTGGGGGGAGAGAAACGACGGGTGGGGGTCGTGCCGGGCCGCGGCTACTCGCAGGTAAGTTACTTGTTGGTTTCGTGGACGTCCATGCCGTGCGCGGAAATTTCCGAAATTCCGTCAGATCGCATTTCGCATTTCGCTCCACCGTGTATCGAGGGCATTTCCGAAACGGTGTGGAGCGGAATTGCCGCAGTCGGTTGTTACCGGCCGGTTGACCGGACGTCACCGCAGGCCGCAGTATCGGGCGCACAGCGACGGCGCCCACCCCGCGCGCGCCGTCCCGCTCGCCGCGACGGAGGACTGCGCATGGCCCTGGACGCCGACGTCATCGTCATCGGAGCAGGACTCGCCGGACTCGCCGCCACCGCCGAACTCGCCGACGCCGGACGGAAGGTGATCCTGCTCGACCAGGAGCCCGCGGCCTCGCTCGGCGGCCAGGCGCACTGGTCCTTCGGCGGCCTCTTCCTGGTCGACTCGCCCGAGCAGCGCCGGATGCGGATCCGCGACTCGCACGCCCTGGCCCGCCAGGACTGGTTCGGCACCGCCGGCTTCGACCGGCCCGAGGACGCCTGGCCGCGCCGCTGGGCCGAGGCCTACGTCGACTTCGCGGCCGGCGAGAAGCGCTCCTGGCTGCACGGCCTGGGCGTCCGGTTCTTCCCCGTCGTCGGCTGGGCCGAGCGCGGCGGCCTCCTCGCGGACGGCCCGGGCAACTCGGTGCCCCGCTTCCACATCACCTGGGGCACCGGGCCCGGACTGCTGGAGCCCTTCGTCCGCCGGGTCCGCGCCGCCGCCGCCCGCGGGCTGGTCGACCTGCGCTTCCGGCACCGGGTCACCGGCCTGGCCGCCACCGCGGGCGTCACCGACACCGTCACCGGCGAGGTGCTGGTGCCCAGTCCGGCGGCCCGCGGCGAGGCCAGCTCGCGCGAGGCCGCCGGACGGTTCGAACTGCGCGCCCAGGCCGTGATCGTGACCTCCGGCGGCATCGGCGGCAACCACGACCTCGTCCGCAAGGCCTGGCCCGCCCGGCTCGGCACCCCGCCCGCCAAGCTGCTCTCCGGCGTCCCCGCCCACGTCGACGGGCTGATGCTCGGCATCGCCGGCGACGCCGGCGCCAGCCTCATCAACGGCGACCGGATGTGGCACTACACCGAGGGCATCGAGAACTGGGACCCGATCTGGGCCCGGCACGGCATCCGCATCCTGCCCGGCCCGTCCTCGCTCTGGCTGGACGCGCGCGGCAACCGGCTGCCCGTCCCGCTCTTCCCCGGCTTCGACACCCTCGGCACGCTCGACCACATCATGTCCACCGGCTACGGGCACACCTGGTTCGTGCTCAACCAGCGCATCATCGAGAAGGAGTTCACCCTCTCCGGCTCCGAGCAGAACCCGGACCTGACCGGGAAGTCCGTGCGCGGCGTCCTCGGCCGCGCCCTGCCCGGCGCCCCCGGTCCGGTCCGGAGCCACCTGCGGCACGGGCCCGACTTCGTCGTCGCGAGTAACCTCGCCGACCTCGCCCGCGGCATGAACGCCAGGACCCGCGAATCGCTGATCGACCCCGCCGAACTGCGCCGTACCGTCGAGGCCCGCGACCGGCAGTTCGCCAACCCCTTCGCCAAGGACCTCCAGGTCACCGCCGTCCACGGCGCCCGCCGCTACCTCGGCGACAAGCTGATCCGGGTGGCCCCGCCGCACCGCATCCTCGACCCCGGCGCCGCCCCGCTGATCGCCGTCCGGCTCAACATCCTCACCCGCAAGTCCCTCGGCGGGCTGGAGACCGACCTCTCCGCGCGCGTCCTGCGCCCCGACGGCGAACCCCTCCCGGGCGTCTACGCCGCCGGCGAGGCCGCCGGCTTCGGCGGCGGCGGCGTCCACGGCTACCGCTCCCTGGAGGGCACCTTCCTCGGCGGCTGCCTCTTCTCCGGCCGCACCGCCGGCCGCGCGGCGGCGGAGGCGACGGCGTAGGGGACCGGGGCGGGTGCGGCCTCAGCGCTCGTCGGTGAGGCCCAGCCGCAGGTGCTCGACGTGGTACACGGCCTGGTCGAGGAGGGCGGCGACGTGGTCGTCGTGCAGGGAGTAGACCACCGAGCGGCCCCGGCGCTCGCCGACGACCAGGCCGAGGTTGCGCAGCAGCCGCAGCTGGTGGGAGCAGGCGGACTGCTCCATGCCCACGGCGTCGGCGAGTTCGGTCGCCGCGCGCGGGCCCTCGCGCAGTTCGGCGAGGATCAGCAGCCGGGACGGGGTGGCCAGCGCCTGGAGGGTGGTCGCGACCTTGGCCGCGTTGGAGGCGTCCAGGCGCATCCGCGGTACGGCTTTCTCGGTGGTCGCGTGTCCCATGGGGGCATCCTACGGACCGCCGCCGAACCCCGGCACCCGGTACCCGGCAGTGGTTCTCGGCATGACGGGTAGGCTGCGCGTGCAGCGTGCCCCGTGACCAGGAGGAGTTCCAGAGCCGATGAGCCGCCGAGACCGGGACCGCAAGCAGGCGGCCGCCTCCCCGGTGACCGTCACCGTCTGCCGGGGCTGCTGCTGCGGCACCGAGGCCAAGCACCCGGGGGTGGACCACGCCGGGCAGTACGAGCGGCTGCGGGCCGCGGTGGGTACGGCGGGCCGGGTCCGCGCGGTCAAGTGCCTGGACGTGTGCACCCAGTCCAACGTGGTGGTGGTCGGCCCCTCCGGGGAGGGGCGGGCGGCGGGCGGGCGCCCGGTCTGGCTGGGCTTCGTGCTGGCGGACGACATGATCGACGAGATAGCCGCCTGGGTGCACGCGGGCGGCCCCGGGCTGGCCGACCCGCCCGGACTGCTCGACCTCCAGCTCATCTCGGTGTCCCGCCGGGTCCGCGAAGGCCTGGCGGAGTAGCGGACGGTGGAGCCGAACCGTCCTCATCACGGTTGGGACGCAGCGGGGTTGGCCGATCCGGCGGCCGAGCAGGATCCGCTGGACGCCGCCCTCGGCGGTCCCACTAGCATGACCGGTGGCTGCCAGCGGTTCCGCCCAGGGAGGACGACGATGACGACGGTCTGCCGCATCTGCGCGGGCACCGGCCGGACCGCCGGTCTCAGCTGCCGGACCTGTCAGGGCACCGGGACCACCGAGGTGGGCGGCGGGGGCGGCAACTGCTTCCTCTGCGACGGCACCGGGGTGTACGTCCGCTACCGGGTGGACGCGACCGGCGCCAAGCACGCCTACCGGGACGAGATCTGCCGCACCTGCGACGGCACCGGCAACCGGTCCCCCTCCACCTGGGACGAGCCCTCCGGCTGAGCGCCCCCGGCCGCGGCGGCGCCGACGGGGGCTCAGGCCGCGCCGCCGGCGGCGGCCATGATCCGGGGTCGGCCCGGTGCGGGCGCGTCCTTTACCTGATCATGGTCGAACATTGGTGTTCGAATGGGCGGCGCGCTGCGGCCCGTTCACCCCGCGTCCGTGTGCGGTCAACGCGCCGCTGGAAGAGTCCCGCGCATGGATATCCCTCACATGGGCGTACCGGCCAAGCTCGCCGACCGCATGAGCACGGCCGAGCAGCACGAGTACCTGCGGGCCCGCTTCTCCCGCCGCCGGATGCTGCGCGCCGGCGCCGTGACCGTCGGCGCCGTCGCCGTCGGCGGCGCGCTGGGCAGCGGAACGGCCTTCGCCGCGCCGGCGAGCCCGCAGCTGCTGACCGGTGCCACGACGGCCGGCGTCGACGGTTCGCTGGTCGCGCCGATCGGGCGCCACCTCCAGTTCGGCCCCGAGCCCGACACCCAGTTCCGCATCTCCTGGCAGGTCCCGGCGCCGGTCAAGAAGCCGTTCCTGCGCTACGGCAAGACCCCGTGGGAGCTCAGCCACAAGCTCCAGGCCGAGGTCCGCACCCTGCACACCCCGGCGCTGAGCCCGAACAGCCAGCCGGTGGACCAGTACTACCTGCACGTGGCGCTGGAGGACCTGCACCCCGACACCACCTACTACTACGGTGTCGGCCACGAGGGCTTCGACCCGGCCTCGCAGCAGCAGATCTCCACCCTGCACACCTTCCGCACCGCGCCCTCCCGCGACCACCGCTGGGGCAAGGTCTACGAGCCGTTCACCTTCACCGCCTTCGGCGACCAGGGCGTCAGCTCGCACGCGGCCGGCAACGACCACGTCATCCTGGCCCAGAAGCCGTCCTTCCACCTGCACGCCGGCGACATCTGCTACGCCGACCCGGCGGGCTCCGGCACGGACCCCGACAAGTCCGTGTACAACGCCAGGACCTGGGACGACTTCCTCGTCCAGACCGAGACGGTCGCGGCGACCGTGCCGTGGATGGTCGCCTACGGCAACCACGACATCGAGGCCTGGTACTCGCCCAACGGGTACGGCGGCGAGAACACCCGCTTCTTCCTCCCGGACAACGGCCCGGACCCGCGCAAGGTCCCCGGCGTCTACACCTTCCGCTACAAGAACGTCGGCGTCATCTCGCTCGACGCCAACGACGTCTCCTACGAGATCCCGGCCAACCTGGGGATCTCGGCGAACAAGCAGACCAAGTGGCTGGAGCGCACCCTCAAGGACCTGCGCAACGACGAGACGATCGACTTCGTCGTGGTCTTCTTCCACCACTGCGCCTTCTCCACCACCGTCGCGCACGCCTCCGAGGGCGGCGTCCGCGAGGCCTGGGTGCCGCTGTTCGAGAAGTTCCGGGTGGACCTGGTCATCAACGGCCACAACCACATCTACGAGCGCACCGACGCGATCCTCGGCAACAAGGTCTCGAAGCAGGTGCCGAGCGGCGCCACCATCGAGCCGGCGAAGGACGGCGTCGTCTACGTGACCGCGGGCGCGGCCGGCCGCAGCCTGTACAAGTTCGACGTGCCGGACACCTACGAGGGGCACGAGAACCACCAGGACGAGGTGAAGACCTACTACTGGGGGAAGGGCAAGGTGAAGGTCCCCGAGACCATCCAGTGGTCGCGGGTGCGCTACACCGGCTACTCCTTCATCAAGGTCGACGTCACCCCGGCCCACCTGGGCCAGAAGTCGTCCATGAAGGTGACCGCGCTGGCCGAGGACGGCACGCAGATCGACAACTACACGATCCTGCGCAAGGTCGGCGAGGGCTGGGACTCGGACCACGACGACGACGGTCAGGGCGGCGGCTGGGGCTGGTAGTCCCCGAACCGGCTCGCCGGGCCCCGGCGTCGAGGAGTCCGCACCTCGACGCCGGGGCCCCGTGCGTGGAGAACCCCGTGCGTGGAGGGCCCAGTGCGCTCAGCGCCGGGGCCCGTACATGATCACCGCGACCCCGGCCAGGCAGACCAGCGCGCCCACCACGTCGTAGCGGGTCGGCCGGAAGCCGTCCACGACCACGCCCCAGAGCAGCGACCCGGCGACGAACACCCCGCCGTACGCGGCCAGCACCCGGCCGAAGTGGCTGTCCGGCTGGAGCGCCGCGACGAAGCCGTACCCGCCGAGCACCACCACCCCCAGCCCGGCCAGCCACCACGGCCGCTGCTCGCGCACGCTCTGCCAGATCAGCCAGCAGCCGCCGATCTCGGCGAGGGCGGCGACGACGAACAGGGCGACGGAACGCAGGACGGTCATGACCGGCAAGCCTAGGCGTCAGGACTGGCGGTACGTCGCGAGGAAGCGCCCGATGCGGTTGATGGCCGTCTCCAGGTCGTCGGCGCGGGGCAGGGTGACGAAGCGGAAGTGGTCCGGGCGGGGCCAGTTGAAGCCGGTGCCCTGGACGACGTGGATCTTCTCGCGGAGCAGCAGGTCCAGCACGAACTGCTCGTCGTCGACGATCCGGTGCACCGCCGGGTCGAGCCGGGCGAAGGCGTACAGGGCGCCCTTGGGCTTGACGCAGCTGACGCCGGGGATCTCGTTGAGGGCCTTGAAGGCGACGTCGCGCTGTTCGGTGAGCCGACCGCCGGGCAGCACCAGGTCGTTGATGGACTGGTGGCCGCCGAGCGCGGCCTGGACGGCGAACTGGGCGGGCACGTTGGGGCACAGCCGCATGCCGGAGAGCATGGTCAGGCCCTCCAGGTAGTCGGCGGCGTGCTGCTTGGGCCCGGAGACGACCAGCCAGCCGCTGCGGAAGCCGGCCACCCGGTAGGCCTTGGAGAGGCCGTTGAAGGTGAGGGTGAGGACGTCGTCGGCGAGGGCGGCGAGGCAGTGGTGCTCGGTGTCGTCGTAGAGGATCTTGTCGTAGATCTCGTCGGCCAGGACCATCAGCTGGTGGCGGCGGGCCAGGTCGAGGATGCCCTCCAGCAGTTCCTTCGGGTAGACCGCGCCGGTGGGGTTGTTGGGGTTGATGACGACGATGGCCTTGGTGCGGGCGGTGATCTTGGCGGCGATGTCGTCGAGGTCCGGGTACCAGTCGGCCTGCTCGTCGCACAGGTAGTGCACGGCCTTGCCGCCGGCCAGCCGGACCACGGCCGTCCACAGCGGGTAGTCCGGCATCGGGACGAGCACCTCGTCGCCGTCGTCGACGAGCGCGGTGACGGCCATCTGGATCAGCTCGGAGGCGCCGTTGCCGAGGTAGACGTCGTTGACGCCGACTCCGGCCACGCCGCGCTGCTGGTAGTACTGCACCACCGCGCGGCGGGCGGGCAGGATGCCGCGCGAGTCGCTGTAGCCGTGCGCCTTGGGCAGGTTGCGGATGATGTCCTGGATGATCTCCTCGGGCGCCTCGAAGCCGAACGGGGCCGGGTTGCCGGTGTTCAGCCGCAGCACGCTGTGCCCGGCTTCCTCCAGGGCGTTGGCCTGGTCGACCACCGGGCCGCGGATCTCGTAGCACACGTTGTTCAGCTTGCTGGACTGCCGAAACTCCACTGTGGCCTCCCGACCGTCACCACCGCATCGTTGCTGATGCTTTGTTCTACCAAGTTGGCACTTGGAAAGTCCAACCTTTTGGCTATGCTGATCCGCATGTCACGCCGAAGCTACGACCAGTACTGCGCCGTCGCCCGCGCCCTGGACGCGGTGGGGGAGCGCTGGAGCCTCCTGATCGTCCGTGAACTCCTCGGCGGCCCGCGCCGCTACACCGACCTGCACGCCGACCTGCCCGGCGTCTCCACCGACATCCTCGCCGCCCGGCTCAAGCAGCTGGAGGCCGACGGCCTGGCCCTGCGCCGCCGGCTCGAACGGCCCGCCAACGCCACGGTCTACGAGCTCACCGAACGCGGCCGCGAACTGCGCCCGGTGATCGAGGCGCTGGGGGAGTGGGGCCTGCCCGCCCTCGGCGAGCAGCGGCCCACCGACGCCGTCCGCGAGCACTGGTTCACCCCCAGCGCGGCGGACGACGGGGCGCCCGTCGCGGGTTAGGCGCAGATGCCGGTGTCGGTGCCGGGTCCGCTGCCGACGCCCGGACCGGCCGCGCGTAGCATCGTCGGGCCACGGAGCCATCGGAGGAGAGCGGAGACCGCCCGTGCCCACCACCTACCGCAGTTACGTCGCCGTCGGGGACTCCTTCACCGAGGGCATGTGCGACGACCTGCTGCCCGACGGCCACTACCGGGGCTGGGCCGACCGGGTCGCCGACGCGCTCGCCGCCGAGGCCGGCGCTGACGGCGGTGACGGCGGGTTCCGCTACGCGAACCTCGCCGTCCGCGGCAAGCTCATCGGCCAGATCCACGACGAGCAGCTCCCCGCCGCCACCGCGATGGCCGCCGACCTGGTGACCCTCGTCGGCGGCCTCAACGACGCGCTGCGCCCCGGCTGCGACATCGCCCGGGTCGAGCGGCTGCTCGGCCGCTGCGCCGAGGAACTGCGCGCCACCGGCGCCACCGTGGTGCTGTTCACCAGCACCGACCCGACCCGCAGGATGGCGGGCAGCGCCCGGCTGCTCCTGGCCATCCTGCGGATGAAGGCCTTCGTGCACGAGCTCGGCCAGGACGAGGGCGTCGCCGTCGTCGACCTGTTCGCCGCCCCCTGCTTCGACGACCGCCGGCTCTGGGGCGAGGACCGCCTGCACCTGTCGCCCGAGGGCCACCGCCGGGTCGCCGAAGGGGTGTTGGAGGCGCTCGGCCGCCCCGCCGCCTTCGACTGGCGCGCCCCGCTGCCGCCCGCCGCCCCGCCCGGCCGGGCCGAGCGGCTGCGCGCCGACGCCCGTTGGCTGGGCGGTCACCTGGGGCCGTGGATCGGCCGCCGGCTCACCGGGCGCTCCTCCGGCGACGGCCGGCCGCCGAAGCGGGCCGAGCTGCTGCCCTACTCGGCTCCGGACCCGGCTCCGGCGGCGGGCGCGGCTGCGGATCCGGCGGCGGGCACGGCCGCGGGCTCGTAGACCAGGCTCGCCATCGGGGAGCGGGTGGTCCAGCCGAGCGAGGTGTAGAGCGCCCGGCCGTCCGGGGTGCCGACCAGGACGGCGGTGTCGGCGCCCGCCTCGTGCCCGGCGCTCTGGAGGGTCCGCATCACCAGGGCGCCCAGGCCCCGGCGCCGGTGCTCGGGCGCGGTCAGGATCTGGTCCGGGACGGCCACGGGGCCGGCCAGTCCCGCCTGGCCGCGTGCGGCGAGGTGTCCGGCCTCGGTGCGGACCAGGGTCCGGACGGTCCCGCCCCGGGTCCAGGTGGTCGCCGTGTAGCCGGCCGGCACCTCCGGCCGTTCGGCGCTCAGCGGGACGGTCATCAGGTACCCCGGCTGGTCGAGCCGCCACTGCGGGCCCAGCCAGGGCCGGGCGACGGTGTCCTCGGTGAACAGCTTCAGCCAGGTGCCCGGTGCGGTGGTGGCCTCGGCGATCTTGCGGACGTCGGGCTCGGCCGGCTCGGGCAGCACGTGCCGGGCGACGTGGCCGACCACGCCGACGTCGATCGTCCAGCCCCAGGGCTCGTCCACCGCTTCGGCCGCGCCGCGCGAGACGCTCCAGCCGGCGATCCACATCCGGACGAGTTCGTTGATGCTCGGGTCCTGCACTCCTACCCCCGTATGCCATATGCGATGGGCGCGCACGTCGTAATAGGTGCACTGCCAGTTGACACCTTACCGATGGTGGGGCGGGTGTGGCCAGTGCCCAGTAGGCTTGGCAGCTCGACGCACCGGACGGCCGGTGCCCACGCTGGAAGGACCACGCGACGTGCGCGAGACCGAGCCGCCGCAGCACCCCACGGCGGCTCAGCCGACCGAGCTGCGCTCCGACTGCACCAGCTGCTTCGGCCTCTGCTGCGTCGCCCTGCCCTTCGGCGCCGGCACGGACTTCGCCGTCGACAAGGCCGCCGGCAGCGCGTGCCGCAACCTGCAGACCGACTTCACCTGCGGCATCCACGAACGCCTCCGCGACCGGGGCTTCCAGGGCTGCACCGTCTACGACTGCTTCGGCGCCGGGCAGCGCGTCTCCCAGGTCACCTTCGGCGGCCGCAGCTGGCGCGAGGCACCGGCCGACGCCAAGCCCATGTACGACGTCTTCCCGGTGGTGCGCCAGCTCCACGAACTGCTCTGGTACCTCACCGAGGCGCTCGGCTACGCCCCCGCCCGCCCGGTCCACGCCGACCTGCGGCAGGCCCTGGAGGAGACCGACCGGCTCGCCGGCGGCACCCCCGAAGAGATCCTCGCCGTCGACGTCCCCGCCCACCGGCAGCGGGTCAGCGACCTGCTGCTGCGCGCCAGCGAACTCGTCCGCGCCGCCGTCCCCCGCCGCCGTGAACACCGCGGCGCCGACCTCTTCGGCGCCCGTCTGCGCGGCGCCGACCTGCGCGGGGCCAACCTGCGCGGCGCCCTGCTCGTCGCCGCCGACCTCAGCGGCGCCGACCTGCGCCTCGCCGACCTCGTCGGCGCCGACCTGCGCGACGCCGACCTCTCCGGCGCCGACCTCACCGAGGCCCTCTTCCTCACCCAGGCCCAGCTGAACGCGGCCCGCGGCGACGCCACCACCCGCCTGCCGGGCACCCTCACCCGGCCCGCCCACTGGCCCGCCACGGCCTCCGCCCCGGTGGCCGCCGCCACCGGCGCGCGCGGCCCCCGCAAGCCGCGCAGCGGCGGCCGTCCGGGCGGCCCGCGTCGCCGCTGAGGCCTGCCGCGCCAACGGTCGAGCCCGCCCGGCAGGTGTCTGCCGGGCGGGCCCGGTGTTCCTGGTGCCTGGTGCTAACAGCTGTGCGCGGCGGAGGGGCGCTTCGCCGCGATGTACGGCTTGCCCATGTGCGCCACGACGTCGGCCGGGCAGGTCTTGATCCAGTTGGTACCCGCGGCGTGGTTCTTGACCTTGGCGTCGCTGCAGTACTCGACGCGGTCGGCGGTCTTGAAGCACTGGTAGCCGGGGTACCCCGCCGCCGAGGCGGTGTTGACGCCGGCGAACAGGCCGGCCGCGGCCAGCAGGGCGACGGGCAGAACGGAACGCATCCTCATGGTTTTTCTCCCGTTGGTTCGTCTGGGCAGTGGCCCGATCGTGGCAGCGCGGCGGAGGCGGGGGCAACGCGACATGACATGTTTAGGTCAAACTGTGTTCGAGTGAACTCCCTTCACCGTCTTGGCCGTTGACGGTCCGTCGGACGAGGTCAGGTCGTGAGCAGGCGGGAGCGGAGGGCGGCTGTCCGGGCGGGGGAGAAGCCGAGGGTGCCGGTGGCGTAGTCCTCGACCGAGCCGTGGCGGGCGGTGAGGTCGGCGAGGGCGAGGCGGATGACCGTCTCGGGGGCGCGTCCGTAGCCGGGCCAGCGGAGGGTGCGGCCGGGGTGGGCGGCGTGCCATTCGGCGACGAGGTGCGGTGTGGCCAGCTCGGTGAGGGCGAAGTCGGCGGCGATGTCGTCCTCGGAGACGCCGAGCAGGGTGAGGACGAGGGCGGCGATGAGCCCGGTGCGGTCCTTGCCGGAGGCGCAGTGGAAGACCACGGGCTCCTCGGCGGCGGCGATCACCTCCAGGGCCTCGCGGATCTCCTCCACCCCGTCCTCGGTGACCTCGGCGAAGCGATCGGCGAGGTAGCGCCAGGGGTCGACGTCCGGGTCGATCTCGGCCTGGTCGTAGGTGCGGTGCTCGATCGAGAGGTTGTGGTAGACGAGCCCTTCGTAGTCGGGCACCCGGCCCTTGGCGGCGATCTCCCAGGGGTAGCGGAGGTCGATCACGGTGCGCACGCCGAGGGCCTGGAGCCGGTCGAGGTCGGCGGGCGAGGTGAGCTTGCCGAGCGAGTCGGAGCGGTAGAGCAGGCCCCGGCGGACGGACCGGCCGTCGGCGGCGGGGTGGCCGCCCAGGTCGCGGAAGTTGTGCAGCCGTTCGAAGGTGAGCTGACGCGTTGTCATGCGCGGCACTCTAACCAGTGGTGCCCGGGTGCCCGGTGGGGCCTCCGTGCTGGGTGGGGCCTCAGCGCCCGGTGGGGCCCGGGTGCCCGGCGCCTTCGTAGCCGGTGGTGAGGAGTTCGAAGGCGCGGTCGGCGTTGGTGGTGGCCTCGAAGTGGAGTTCGTCGGCGGTCCGGCCGTCGTCCCGGATCCGGTGCCAGTTGTGTTCGGCGAGGACCCGCTGGGTGGCGGTGACCTGGGCGGCGAGGAGGGGGGCGGTGAGGCACCGGGGCGGGGCCAGGTCGGGGGCCTCGTGCAACGCCCGGGCGAGGGACTGTTCGGCGCGGGCGAGGTATTCGGCGCCCCGGGCCTTCAGGCTCGGCGTGGAGTACACCAGATCGCTGAACGCCAGGACCCGGGGGTCGTCGTTGAGCCCGGTGACGGGGTCGCGCCGGGCGAGTCCGTCCAGGAAGTCCCGGTGCAGGGCGGCCAGCACCGTTTCGCCGGCCGCCCGGCCGCGGACCACGCCGGCGGCCTGGTCCTGGTGGTCGGCGAAGCGGTGGACGACCAGGTCCTCCTTGGTGGAGAAGTAGCTGAACAGCGTCGGCTTTGACACCTCGGCGGCGGCCGCGACGTCCGCCACCGGGACCGGGTCGAAGCCGCGCTCCAGGAAGAGCGCGATCGCGGCCTCGGAGATCGCCCGCCGCGTCCGTTCCTTCTTCCGTTCCCGCAGTCCGCTCATGGCGTCAGGCTAGCAGCAGGTCTTGACCCGGGAAGATTTCTGACCCGGTATGATATTTACCCCCGGTAGGGTGCCGCCTGCTGCCCGCCATCTGCTGCTCGGGTGCTCAGGAGCTCAGCGAGTCCAGGATGCGGCGGATCGACTCCACCACCGGGGCGCCGGCGGCGGCGAGGGCGGCGACTCCGGAGATGTTGCGCAGGGCGCGGCGCAGGGTGGCGGGCGGGGTGGCCTGCCCGCCGCCGAGGTCCGCCAGCGACTCGTCCAGCACCTCGCGGTCCTCGGCCGGCACCTGCTCGCGCAACTGGCGTACGGCGGCGATGAGTTCACGCATCGCGGCCTGCGGGTCGGCCGGGCCCTGGTGCTTGATGATGCCGATGTTGTGGTCGCCGTGCTGGGTGACCGAGTCCCCGAAGTGGATGCCGCCGCTCACAGACTGACCTTCTTCCCGGTGTTGTGGTCGCCGTACTGGTTGATCTGGTCGCCGATGTGGACGTTCTCCACCTGGAGCGCGAACTCGGCCAGCGGGTTGTCGATCGCTTCCATGATCAGCTGGATCAGGTTGCCGACCTGCTGGGCGTCGTGGCTGACCACCGCCGTGTTCGAGGAGCTGGAGGTCTCGATGATCAGCTGGTAGACCGTGCGCATCTGCAGCCGCTTGACCAGCCGGTAGAGGCTGGCCGCGAAGAGCGCGAGCGCCACCAGGCCGATCACGTTCTTGGTCGTCTCCTGGTTCGCGCCGCGCCCGAGCAGCGAACCGAGGAGGGCGGTGGCCACCAGCAGGCCGATCACCTGCCGGGCGAACCGGATGATCACCCGCGCGCGCTTGGGCGGCAGCAGCTGGAACCGCCGGGCCCGGGCGATGTTGTGGAGCGGATAGGCGTCGCCGCCCACCCACAGCACCCGCCGGCTGACTCTGACGTCGATCACACTGCTTCTGCGTGCCAAGTCGTCCCCCTACCCGTAGTGGCGGGGAGAACCATAGCAACGGCCGCCGACGGCGCCGACGGGAGTGCCGCCCCGCTGGTCAGGCGGCGGTGCGCGGTCAGCATCAGGGCCCGGTCGGCAGCGGGGCCGGTCAGGTGCTGCGGTCGGCGAGCACCTCGCGGACGACGTGACGGGCGTTGGCGGTGAGGCCCGGATTGGTGTGACGGTAGTAGGGGATCGTCACCAGCGCGATGGAGAAGGCCCAGGCGCGGCCGCGGGCCCACGTGGCGTCATCGGCGTGGAGTGCGGCGCGGAAGGCGGGGCGGGCCGAGGAGGGCAGCAGGTTCCAGGCGACGATCAGGTCGGCGGTGGGGTCGCCGACGCCCATCAGGCCGAAGTCGAGGACGGCGCCGAGCCGGCCGGACCGGTCGAGCAGGAGGTTCCCGGGGGTGAGGTCGCCGTGCATCCAGGAGGGCGGGCCGGCGTACTCGGAGAGGCGAAGCGCCTTGTCCCACAGGGCGGTTGCGGCGTGGGTGTCGACCGCTCCGGCGAGTTGGGCGATGGCCGCGCGGGTGGCGCCGTCGCGGGAGGCGAGCGGGACGCTGCGGTGGCCCGCCGGGCCGCCGGCCGGGTTGACGGCGCGCAGGGCGTTGACGAAGGCGGCGAGGTCACGGGCGAGCGCGCCGGGAGCGGCGAGGGCGCCGACGACCGGGTTGGCGCCCTCGAACCAGCGGAGCACCGACCACTCCCAGGGGTAGCCGGCGGCGGGCCGGCCGACCGCGAGCGGAGCGGGTATCGGCCGCGGCAGTCGGGGGGCCAGCGCGGGCAGCCACTGCTTCTCGCGGCGGACGTCCCCGGCCGCCCATTCCACCCGGGGTAGCCGGACGGCGAGTTCGGGCCCGAGGCGGAACATCGCGTTGTCCGTCCCGGTGGAGGGGACCGGCGTGACCGGCAGCCCGACCCAGTCCGGGAACTGGGCGGAGATCAACCGCCGTACCAGGGCCGCGTCGATGACCAGTCCGTCGGGGTGCATCCGGGTGGCAGCGCACATGCCCGGCAGCGTACAGCGCGGATCGGTGCCCTTCAGCGGATTCCCGGAATGCGTACGGCCGGCCTCAGCTCAGCGTGACCCGCACGCCGATCGTCCCGCCCCTGCCGAAGCGCAGCACGTTCGCGGTCAGCGCGATCGCGCACAGCAGCCCGTACTTGCGGCGCAGCAGCTTCCGGTAGGCGGGCGCGCGGCCGGGGTCGAGGACGGCGGTGGCCGGGACCTGCTCGCCGAGCAGGGTGCCGCGGATGTCGCTCGGCCCGACCAGCACGTCGGAGCGGTTGCGCAGCCGCTTGACCTTGCCGGTGCGGGTGACGGTGGTGAAGACCAGCGCGTCGCCGTCGCGCGCCACCCAGACCGGGGTGGGCACGGGGGTGCCGTTCTTGCGGTGGGTGGTGAACAGCAGGTACTTGGCGGCGGCGAGTTCGCTCAGCCGGGCGGCGGCGTCCGGCGCGCGGGAGGCGTCCAGTGCGGGGGAGGTGTCCATGCGCGTCAGCGTAGGAAGGCGCAACGGGGCACTGCTTGAGTCTGGTTGGGGCCGCGGGCGGAGGGCGCCACGCCCGGGCGCCCCGGGTGCGGCCGGGAGCTGTCCCCGGTACCTGCCAGAATGCAGGGCGTACGGCGAAAGCACTGAAGGAGAAGGTGACCGGCTTCGTGACCACGCCAGTCGAACAGGTGGCCCGGCAGGCCCAGCAGGCGATCGAGCGCAAGATCGCCGAGGAACTGGGCGTTCGCGACGGGCAGGTGAAGTCCGCCGTCGAGCTGCTCGACGGCGGCGCGACCGTGCCCTTCGTGGCCCGCTACCGCAAGGAGGTCACCGGCTCCCTGGACGACGCCCAGCTGCGCACCCTGGAGGAGCGGCTGCGCTACCTGCGGGAGCTGGAGGAGCGCCGGGCGGCCGTCCTGGAGTCGATCGAGGCCCAGGGCAAGCTGGACGACGCGCTGCGCGCGCAGGTGCTGGCCGCCGATTCCAAGGCCCGGCTGGAGGACATCTACCTGCCGTTCAAGCCGAAGCGGCGCACCAAGGCGCAGATCGCCCGCGAGGCGGGCCTGGAGCCGCTCGCCGAGACGCTGCTCGCCGATCCCTCGCAGGATCCGGCGGCGCTGGCCGCCCGGTTCCTGAACGAGTCCGTCGCCGAGCCGGCCGCCGCGCTGGAGGGCGCCCGGGCGATCCTGGTGGAGCGCTTCGGCGAGGACGCCGACCTGGTCGGTTCGCTGCGCGAGCGGATGTGGACCAGGGGCCGCCTGGTGGCCACCGTGCGTGACGGCAAGGAGCAGGACGGCGCCAAGTTCGCCGACTACTTCGACTTCGCCGAGCCGTACACCAAGCTCCCCTCGCACCGCATCCTGGCGATGCTGCGCGGCGAGAAGGAGGAGGTGCTGGACCTCGACCTCTCGCCGTACGACGGCGAGGAGGGCGACCTGCCCGGCGAGAACGACTACGAGCGGCGGATCGCCGCCCGCTTCGGCATCGCCGACCACGGCCGCCCGGCCGACAAGTGGCTGGGCGACACCGTCCGTTGGGCCTGGCGCACCCGCGTCCTGGTCCGGCTCGGCATCGACCTGCGGTCGCGGCTGCGGGCCGAGGCGGAGGAGGAGGCGGTGCGCGTCTTCGCCGCCAACCTGCGCGATCTGCTGCTGGCCGCGCCGGCCGGCACCCGCGCCACCATGGGCCTGGACCCGGGCTTCCGGACGGGGGTGAAGGTCGCGGTGGTGGACGCCACCGGCAAGGTCCTCGCGTACGACACGATCTACCCGCACCAGCCCGCCAACAAGTGGGACGCCGCGCTCGCCACCCTGGCCGCGCTGGCGAAGAAGCACGACGTCGACCTGGTGGCGATCGGCAACGGCACCGCCTCCCGGGAGACGGACAAGCTCGCCGAGGACCTGCTCAAGCGCCACCCCGAGCTGAAGCTCACCAAGGCGATGGTCAGCGAGGCGGGCGCCTCGGTCTACTCGGCCTCCGCCTTCGCCTCGCAGGAGCTGCCGGAGCTGGACGTGTCGATCCGCGGCGCGGTCTCGATCGCCCGCCGCCTCCAGGACCCGCTGGCCGAACTGGTCAAGATCGACCCGAAGTCGATCGGGGTCGGCCAGTACCAGCACGACCTGAGCGAGGTGAAGCTCTCCCGTTCGCTGGACGCGGTGGTCGAGGACTGCGTCAACGCCGTGGGCGTGGACGTCAACACCGCCTCGGCGCCGCTGCTCACCCGGGTCTCCGGCATCACCGGCACGCTCGCCGACAACATCGTGGCCCACCGCGACGCCAACGGCCCGTTCCGCACCCGCCGGCAGCTCAAGGACGTCTCCCGGCTGGGCCCGAAGGCCTTCGAGCAGTGCGCGGGCTTCCTGCGCATCCCCGACGGCGACGACCCGCTGGACGCCTCCAGCGTGCACCCCGAGGCGTACCCGGTGGTGCGCCGGATCCTGGCGTCCACCGGCGGGGAGCTGAGCGGGCTGATCGGCAACGGCGAACGGCTGCGGGCCCTGCGACCGGGCGACTTCGCCGACGAGGTCTTCGGCATCCCGACCGTCACCGACATCCTCGGCGAGCTGGACAAGCCCGGCCGCGACCCGCGCCCGGCGTTCCGCACCGCGACCTTCAAGGAGGGCGTCGACAAGATCGGCGACCTGGAGGTCGGGATGGTGCTGGAGGGCGTGGTCACCAATGTGGCCGCGTTCGGCGCCTTCGTCGACGTGGGCGTCCACCAGGACGGGCTGGTGCACGTCTCGGCGCTGTCGAGGACCTTCGTCAAGGATCCGCGCGAGGTGGTCAAGCCGGGTGACATCGTGAAGGTCCGGGTCGTCTCGGTGGACGTGCCGCGCAAGCGCATCGGGCTGACCCTGCGGCTGGACGACGAGGTCGGTCGCGACCGGGGCGGCGACCGCGGTGACCGGGGCGAGCGCGGCGAGCGTGGTGGCGACCGTGGCCGGGGCGGCGAGCGCGGCGACCGGCAGGCCCGCCCGCCGCGCCAGGAGCGCCGGGGCGGCGGCCAGGACCGGCGCGGCCAGGGCGGCGGCTCCGGCGGTTCGGGCGGTTCGGGCGGTTCGGGCGGCGGCGCGCCGCTGGCGAACAGCGCGATGGCGGACGCGCTGCGCCGGGCGGGCCTGACCGGCGGCGACGCCTCGGGTGACCGCCGCTCCGGGCGGCGCTGAGCGGTTGAGGCGCTGAGCGGTTGAGGTGCTGAGGTGCTGAGCGGCTTATCGCCGCGGCCGGGGCCGGGGGACGTCTGCGCGTCCGCCGGCCCCGGCCGCCGTGCGGGTCGGGTCGGGCCGGGTCAGGCCAGGAGCTTGTCCTTGGCCTTCTGGTACTCCTCCTCGGAGATGGCGCCCTTCTCCTTCAGGTCCGCCAGTCTCGCCAGGTCGTCGACGTGGCTGCCGCCGCCCCCGGGTGTGCCGGTTCCGGCCGCCTCCCGGATGTAGGCCTTGACGGCGGCCTCGCTCTGCCGGACCTGGGCGGCGTCCCGCTCGCTCATCGACTTCCCGCGGGCGATCACGTAGGCCAGCACACCGATCAGCGGCAGCACGATCACCAGGAGCAGCCAGCCGGCCTTGGCCCAGCCGCCCAGGTCGTGGCTGCGGAAGATGTCCGTGATGATCTTGAACAGCAGGAAGAACCAGAGGATCCAGAGGAACAGCTCCAGCATCGTCCAGAAGATGTTGAGCACCGGGTAGTCCACGGCCAGCATGTTGGTGTCCATGGCCGAGTCATATCATCGCAAAACGGACAATGCTCTCTGTTGTTCGGCCGTTCCAGTGGTCTTCCGGCCCGGCGGGAATATCTCGGAGCGGGGGCTCGGAGGGGCGGGGGATCAGCCCCGCCCGGCCCGCCGCCGCAGCTCCACGGCCAGCCCGATCAGCTCGCCCCACCAGGCGTCGTGCCCGGCCAGCAGCAGCCGCTGCGCCTCGTCCGCCGGCACCGCCCGCACCTCGACCACCTGCTCGCCGTCCGCCGGGTTGGTCGGCGTCGAGTCCACCGTGACCTCCGCCCAGCCCCACAGCCACGCCTTCTCCGGGTGCGGCTGCCACGGCCGGTACGGCGTCGGGTCCTCGGTGCGGCAGCGGTGCGCGCCGAGCCAGTCCGGCTCGCCGAGCAGCCGGGCGCCGGCCTCCTCGCGCAGCTCGCGCGCCAGGCAGGTGGCGATGCTCTCGTCCTGCTCCCGGGTGCCGCCGGGCAGGAACCAGTGGTCCCGGTCGTCCCGGCAGAGGACCACCTTGTCGTCCGCGAAGCCCACCAGGTGGATGTTGGTCACCAGCTCGTCCGGCGGCAGCACGGTGGAGAACAGCGCGTCGTACCGGCCCCAGGTCCAGTACTGCGGGGCGTGCAACGCGGGGAAGAGGGTGGCGAGTTCGGCGGATCTGTCGTCGGTGTCCGCCTGGTGCGTGGTGTCAGTCATTCGGTGATCGTAGTGCCGGCCGGGAAACGCCGGGGGGCGCTCGGATGGACGAGTGTGATGTCCGAGGTGGAGATGGCCCGCGGCCGGCGGCGGGCGGCCTCGACCGGCTCGCCGACCCAACTCCCCAGCGAGATCTCGGCGGTGATGCCCGGCCCGAAACCGGCGATCAGGCCGGTGGTGCCGTCGGCCACGCCGCCGTCGGCGAACAGCCGGGCGAGCGCGTCGAAGACGACGGCGCTGGCGATGTTGCCGCGCTCGGTCAGCGTCGCGCGGCTGTACCGGAAGGTGGCCGGCTCCAGGTTGAGGAAGTGGCAGAGGTCGTCGAGGATGCGCGGGCCGCCGGCGTGCACGATGTAGAAGCCCAACCCGGAGACGTCCCAGCCGTGTTCGACGGCCAGGCCGCGCAGCGCCGGGGCGAGCATCTCCATGGTGCCGGGCACCCGCTTGTCCAGCTGGAAGTGGAACCCGGTGTCCTTGACCCCGTAGGAGATCCAGTTCTCGGTGTCCGGGACGAGGTGCGAGCCGTTGCGCTCGACGTGCACGCCGGTGCCGCCGTGTCCGCGCATCACCACGGCGGCGACGGCGTCCCCGAACAGGCCGTTGGAGAGCAGCGAGCCGACACCGAGGTCGGTCGGCTGGTAGCAGAGCGAGCAGAACTCGCAGGAGACGATCAGCACGTTGGCGCCCGGGTAGGCGCGGCAGAAGTCGTGCGCGCGGTTGACGGCGGCGCCGCCGGCCGCGCAGCCGAGCTGGGCGATCGGCATCTGGCGGGTGTCGGAGCGGAAGCCCAGGGCGTTGATCAGCCAGGCGGTCAGCGACGGCATCATGAAGCCGGTGCAGGACACGTAGATGATCAGGTCGATGTCCCGGGCGCCCAACTCGGCGTACCCCAGCGCCCGTTCGACCACCTCGGGGACGCGGAGCTTGGCCTCCCGCTCGTAGACCGCGTTGCGGGCGGTGAAGCCCGGGTGGGTGAGGGTCTGCTCGATCGGCTGGACCAGGTGCCTGGTCCGCACCCCGGTGTTCTCGATCAGCCGCAGGGCGAGGCCGAGTTGCGGGTGGCCGGCGTGCAGGCTGCGGGCCAGGTCGAGGGTCTGGTCGAGGGTGATGACGTTCTCGGGTACGGCGACGGCAGGGCGGCAGAGTGTTGCCATGGTGCGGGTCTCCCCTGGGTGGCCTGGCCGGGCGGGCTGGCGAGCGGCCCGGGCAGGCGGCCTACGGATGCGTCGGACGGGCGCCGTGCGGTGCTCCGTGGCGGAGGCGGCGGCGCGGGGAGGAGGTCACCAGGCGAGCGGCAGGGTGCGGGGGTAGCGCCAGATCGACCCGGTGTGCCAGTCGAGTTCGGACGGCGGGACGGCGAGCCGCAGGCCGGGGAATCGCCGCAGCAGGGTGCCGATGGCGACCTGGAGCTCCATCCGGGCCAGGTGCGCGCCGAGGCAGTGGTGCTGGCCGTGGCCGAAGGCCATGTGGGTGGGGGCGCCGCGGTCGAGGTCGAGTTCGTCGGGGCGCTCGTACATCGCCGGGTCGCGGTTGGCGGTGAGGTAGGAGACGTGGACGGCCTCGCCGGCCCGGATCAGCACGCCGCCCAGCTCGACGTCCTCGGTGGCGACCCGGGCGATGCCGACGCCCTGGCGGAACGGGATGAAGCGCAGCAGCTCCTCCAGCCCGCGCGGCAGCAGTTCGGGCTGGGCGCGCAGCTTGGCGAGCTGTTCGGGGTGGGTGAGCAGGGTGTAGGTGATGTTGCTGAGCTGGTAGGTGCTGGTGTCGTGGCCGGTGACCAGCAGGACCATCGCCATGACGGCCAGCTCCTGGTCGTCCAGCAGTTCGTCGCCGTCGCGGGCGGTGGCGAGGGAGCTGATCAGGTCCTCGCCGGGGTGGGCGCGGCGGGCGGCGGTCAGCTCGGTGAAGTAGCCGCGCAGCGCGGCCTTGGCGGCTTCCTGGCCGGCCCGGCTGCCGGGGCCCATCGTCATCATGGCGACGGCGTGGCCGCGCAGTTCGGCGCGGTCCTGCTCGGGGATGTCCAGCAGCTCGCAGATGGTGGTGAGCGGGAGCCGGCTGGAGAGGAAGTGCACCAGGTCGGCGGGGGAGCCGTGTTCGGCCATCTCGTCGAGGTAGCCGTCGACGATCCGCTGGGTGGCCGGGCGCATCCGCTCGACCTGGCGGTTGGTGAAGCCCTGGGCGACGAGGCGGCGCAGCCGGTTGTGGGCCGGCGGGTCCATCAGGTTGATCGCCTCGGCCTGGGCGATCGGGGCGGGCGTCATCCGGGGCAGGTCGCGCCCGATGCCGGCGGCGCGGCTGAACCGCCGGTCGGTGGTGACGATCCGGACGTCCTCGTAGCGGGTGGCCAGCCAGGCCTCGCCCTCGCCGTGCGGCAGTCGGATCCTGGCGATCGGGGCCTCGGTGAGCAGCCGCTTGAGGAGCGGGTCGAACTCCAGGCCGTCGGTGTGGTTGAAGGGGCAGTCCCACACGGGGGCGGAGGTAGTCACGGGCCTGTCCAAATGTCTTGGAAATGCCGCCCGAACGGTCATTTCTCGTTCGGGCGCGGACAGAGAGATGTTCCCCCATGAACTGGCAAAAATGTGAATCAGACCGGGAGTTAGCTCTAACGAGTTAGATAGCTGATTGTCATGCGAATCAAGGGAATTGACTGGACGTCAATCGGAACCGCCTCCCGGCGAGACCAACCCGGTCTCGTACGCGAGGACGACCGCCTGGGCCCGGTCGCGCAGGTCGAGCTTGGCGAAGATCCGGGCGACGTGCGTCTTCACCGTCGACTCGCTGAGCGTCAGTTCGGCCGCCAACTCGGTGTTGGACAGCCCGCGTCCGAGCAGCGCCAGCACCTCCGCCTCGCGCGGGGTGAGCGGGGCGAGGTTGCGGTGCAGCGGCGGGCCGTCGGCGCCGGGGGCGGGACGCGGGGCGCCGGCCGCGAAGCGTTCGACCAGCCGCCGGGTGATCGAGGGGGCGAGCAGGGCGTCCCCGGTGTCCACCAGGCGCACGGCGGCGGCGAGATGGGCGGAGGTGACGTCCTTGAGCAGGAAGCCGCTGGCCCCGGCGGCGAGGGCGGCGTAGACGTAGTGGTCGAGGTCGAAGGTGGTCAGCATGATCACCCGGCAGCGGGGCGCCCGCGCGAGGATCCGGCGGGCGGCCTCCAGGCCGTCCATGCCGGGCATCCGGATGTCCAGCAGCGCGACGTCCGGCCGGTGCGCGACGGCGGCCGCCACCGCCTCGGCGCCGTCGGCGGCCTCGGCGACCACGTCGATGCCGCGCGCGGTGAGGATCATCCGGAAGCCGGTGCGGACGAGCTCCTGGTCGTCGGCGATCACCACCCGGGGGCGGCGCTCCCGCTCCGGCTGCTGCTCCGGCCCCCGCTCCGCCTCGGCCCCGGTCACGGCCGGTCCAGCGGGATGCGGGCGCGGACCCGGTAGCCGCCGCCGAGCCGGCGCCGGGCGTCGAGGTCGCCGCCGTACACGGCGACGCGCTCGCGCAGGCCGAGCAGCCCGCGCCCGGCGCCGTCGGCCGGCCGGGCGGGCTGCGCGGGCGCGGCATCGGCGGGCCGCGCGGGCGCGGCGTGGGCGCCCGCCAGCACGCTCGGCCCGCTGTTGAGCACTTCCACCCGCAGGTAGTGGTCCGCGTAGCGCACCGTCACCTCGGCCGTCACCCCGTCCCCGTGTTTGAGCGCGTTGGTCAGCGCCTCCTGGATGATCCGGTACGCCGTCACGTCGACGCCGCCGGGCAGCGGTCTCGGCTCGCCCGAGATCCGCACCTCCACCGGCAGCCCGGCGAAGGCGAACCGGTCGATCAGCGGCCCGAGGCGGCTCAGGCTGGGCTGCGGCGCGAAACCGTCCGCCTCCTCCCCGGTGCCGTCGGCGGCCGGGGCGAGCAGTCCGAGCAGGTGCCGCAGCTCGGTCATCGCGTCGCGCCCGGCGGCCTCGACGGCGCCCATCGCCGCCGCCGCCTCCCCGGGCATGGTGGCGATCACCTCCCGCGCGGCCCCGGCCTGGACCACCATCAGACTCACGTTGTGGCTGACGATGTCGTGCAACTCGGCCGCGATGCGCGCCCGTTCGGCTTCCACGGCGGTACGGGCGGCGCTCTCCCGCTCCCGTTCCAGCAGCCAGCCGCGCTCGCCGATGGCCGCCCGGTGCAGCCGCCGCGCCCGGGCGAGCGCGACGCCCAGCCAGCCGGCCGCCGCGACCGCCGTACCCGCCACCGCCGCACTCGCCACCGCTACGGCGGCCCAGTTCGTCCCCGTTCCCCACACGCCGCCAGTTTCCCAGTCCAGGCCATGATCGACATCATCCGGGGGTGCCGCCCGCGTACATCCCGGGTACTACGGCCGCCCCGGCTACACCCCGGGTGGGACGCCGGGCCCGGGGGCCCGCGCCTACCGTCGTCCACCATGAGCAACGACCACGACGGGACCACCCCGCCGGACGACGCGCAGACCGTCGTCGAGCTGACCGGGGTCCACAAGGAGTTCGGCGACGCCAAGGCGCTCGACGGCGTCGACCTGCGGATCCGGGCGGGCGAGGCGGTCGCCGTGATGGGCCCCTCCGGGTGCGGCAAGTCCACCCTGCTGAACATGGTCGCCGGGCTGGACCGGCCGACCTCCGGCACCGTCCGGGTGCACGGCCAGGACCTCGGGCGGCTGAACGAGACCGGCCTGGCCCTGTTCCGCCGCCGCCACATCGGCATGATCTTCCAGTTCTTCAACCTGATCGACGACCTGCCCGCCCTCGACAACGTCGCCCTGGCCGCCCAGCTGACCGGCACCACGGCCCGCCAGGCGCGCCGCCGCGCCCTGGAACTGCTGGACGAACTCGGCGTCGCGCACCGCAAGGACACCTACCCGGCCGCACTCAGCGGCGGCGAGCGCCAGCGGGTCGCGGTGGCCCGGGCCCTGATGAACCGCCCGGCGCTGCTGCTCGCGGACGAGCCGACCGGCGCACTGGACAGCCGCTCCGGCGAGCAGGTGATGGACCTGCTGATCGACCTCAACCAGATCGGCCAGACCCTGCTGATCGTCACCCACGACCCCGACCTGGCCACCCGCTGCGCCAGCCGCCTGGTCGAGGTCGCGGACGGGAAGGTGGCGCGCGAGCGGGCCCTGGAGGCGTCCGCATGACCGGCGCCGTGTGGCGGGCGTCCCGGGCGGCCGTGAAGCGCCGCCGGGTGCAGACCTTCGTGATCGGCCTGGTCGTCTTCTGCTCCACCACGACCGTGCTGCTCGCCCTCGCGGTGATCAGCGCCGCCCGGGCCCCCTTCGACGACGCCTTCGCCGCCGAGCGCGGCGCCCACGTCGTCGCGGCCTTCGACCCGGCCAGGGCCTCGGCGGAGCAGCTGGCCGCCACCGCCCACCGGCCGGGCGTCGAGGCCGCCGCCGGGCCGTTCGACCAGGCCGTGGTGGAGATCCCCACCGACTGGGTCGGTCGCCCGCCGGGCCCGCTGACCCTGGTCGGCCGGGCCGATCCGGCCGGGCCGGTGGACCGGGTGCGGCTGCTCGGCGGCCGCTGGGCCACGGCGCCCGGCGAGGTGGTCATCCAGCAACCGGGCGGCGGCGCCGCGACGAGGTTCCTCGGCACCTCGCTCACCACCGCCACCGGGCTGAAGCTCACCATCGTCGGCTTCGCCGGCAGCATGAGCCAGTCCGCCGGCGGCTGGGTCGTCCCCGAGCAGGCGGCGGCCCTGCACCCCACCGGCCGCCAGATGCTCTACCGCTTCGCCGACGCGGACACCGAGCAGCAGGTGACGGCCTCCCTCGGCGCGGCCACCGAGGGCCTGCCCGAGGACGCGCTCGCCAGCACGCAGTCGTACCTGGCGCTCAAGCAGGCCTTCTCCGCCGGCGCCGACGCCTACCTCCCGCTGATGACGGTCTTCGGCGTGCTCGGCCTGGTCGTCGCCGCGCTGATCGTCGGCAACGTGGTGAGCGGCGCGGTGGTCTCCGGCTACCGGCACATCGGCGTGCTGAAGTCGATCGGCTTCACCCCGCGCCAGGTGGTCACGGTCTACCTGACCATGGTCTCGGTGCCCGCGGTCGCCGGCACGGTCCTCGGGACGGCGGCCGGCTGGGCGGGGGCGTACCCGATCCTGGAGACCGCCTTCAGCGGCATCTCGACCGGCACCGCCGTGATCGAGCCGGCCGGCTGGCTGCCCGCCGCCACCCTGGTCGGCGTCCCGCTGCTGGTCGTCGCCGCCGCGTTCGTCCCGGCCTCGCGCGCCCACCGGCTCTCCGCCGCCCAGGCGATCTCGGCCGGCAGCGCGCCGCGCACCGGGCGCGGGCTGAAGGTCCAGCGCCGGCTGAGCGGCACCCGGCTGCCGCGCGCCGTCAGCCTCGGCCTCGGCCAGCCCTTCGCCCGCCCGGGCCGGACGGCGCTGACCATGGCGGCGATCGTGCTCGGCGTGGTCACCGTGACGGTCACCACCGGCCTGAGCAGCACCCTGGCCAGGAGCATGGCCCCGGCCGACGACAAGACCCACGTCAACGTGCAGACCGGCCACTTCCAGAGCAACCCGGCCGAGCCGCGGCTGACCCCGGCCCAGACCGAGGCGATGCTGCGCGCCACCCCCGGAGCCGCGCAGGTCGTCACCCGGGGACTGGTCCGGGTGGGCGTGGTCGGCCACACCCAGCCCGTCTTCATGGACTTCTACGGCGGCGACGACATCGCCGCCACCAGGTGGCTGCGGGTGGTCAAGGGCCGCCCGGCGACCGGGCCGGACGAGGTCCAGGCCGGGCCGGCCTTCCTCGACCAGCGCGGGCTCAAGCTCGGCGACCGGATCACCCTGAGCCTGGAGGGCCGGCAGCGGGCCGTCACCATCGTCGGCGAGGAGATCCAGGGCAACGCGAACGCGATCACCTCCAACGACGCCACCCGGGCCGAACTCACCCCCGACCCGCACACGGTCGAGTACGACGTGCGGCTCGCCGACGGCGCCGACACCGCGGCCTACCGGAAGGCGGTCACGGACGCCGACCCGAGCCTGGCGCCCTCGGTGGTCACCGCGAGTTCGGTGGGGCCCGTCGTCGCGATCCAGACCTTCAGCACGGTCTTCACCGTCCTGCTGTCGGTGGTCGCCTCGCTCGGCGTCTTCAACACCCTGCTGCTCACCATCCGCGAGCGCCGCCGGGACATCGGCATGCTGAAGTCCATCGGCATGACGCCCCGCCAGGTCGTCGCGATGACGGTCACCTCGGTGGCCTGGCAGGGCGCGCTCAGCGGTGTCATCGGCATCCCGGTCGGGATCGTGGTGCACCGGCTGATCGCCGAGAACGTCCGGATCCTGGCCTTCCCGGAGCACATGATCGACGTCTGGGGCGCCCCGTTGCTCGCCGGGCTCGCACTGGCGGGCGTCGTGATCGCCGTCCTCGGCGCCCTCGTCCCGGCCCGCTCGGCGGCCCGGCTGCCGATCGCCGAGGTGCTGCACAACGAGTGAGCGGGGGCGTCGCGCGGCCGGCCCGCGGGCAGCGCACGGCCGGCCGGGCGGTTCGTCGCCCGGCCGTCCGGGTGCCGTCCGGCGGGCCTTCGGCCGCATGGCTGACGCCGGGTCAAGGCCCGGCGGTCGAGCGCCTATCATCGCGCCATGGCCACCGCTGAGCTGATCCGCATCGTCTCCCGCTCCTCGCCCATGGCGCTCGCCCAGGTCGAGCGGGTCCGCGCCGAACTCGCCGCCCTGCACCCGGGCCTGCGCACCGAGGTGGTGCCGGTCACCACCTCCGGCGACCGCTGGATGGGCGACCTCGCCCGGCTCGGCGGCAAGGGCGCGTTCACCAAGGAGGTCGACGCCGCGCTGCTCGCCGGGGAGGCCGACGTCGCCGTGCACTGCCTCAAGGACGTGCCCGCCGACCGCCCGCTGCCCGCCGGCACGGTCTTCGCCGCCTACCTGCGCCGCGACGACATCCGCGACGCCCTCGTCCACCCCGGCGGCCTGACCCTCGCCGAACTGCCGCCCGGCACCCGGATCGGCACCTCCTCCGTTCGCCGGGTCGCCCAACTCGCCGCCTCCCACCCGCACCTGGTGTGCGTGCCGATCCGCGGCAACGCCAACAGCCGGCTGGCCAAGCTGGCCGCCGGGGAGGCCGACGCGCTGCTGCTCGCCGTCTCCGGGCTGGAGCGGATCGGCGAGCAGGCGCGGATCACCGAGATCCTGGACCTCGACGCGATGTGCCCGCCGGTCGGCGCCGGCATCCTCGTCCTGCAGTGCCGCGAGGACGACGTCGTCACCGTCGACGCGGTCGCCGCGCTCGGCCACCGCGACACCTGGCGCGAGGCGGCGGCCGAGCGGATGTTCCTGCACGTCCTCCAGGGCCACTGCAACAGCCCGATCGCCGGCTACGCCAAGGCCGAACCGGACGGCCGGCTGTCGATGCGCGGCCGGGTCTTCAGCCCGGACGGCAAGCAGGTGCTGGACGCCCACGAGTGGGCCGGCGCGCTCAGCCCCGAGGACCTCGGCACCTCCACGGCGCTGGCACTCAAGCGGCAGGGCGCACAGGAGCTGATCGCGGGCATCCCGCACTGATCTCCGGCATCTCGCACTGATCTCCGGCATCCCGCACTGATCTCCGGCTCTGCGACCGCTACCGGAACAGCAGTTCGGCGAAGCGGTCCACCTGGTCCACCTCGGGGGACCAGCAGTACAGCATCACCTCGTCCGCGCCGATGGCCGTGAAGCCGGCCACGGCGGCCCGGATCGCCTCCGGCGTGGTGAGCAGGCCCTCCTCCATCCGGTCGGCACGGCCGCTGGACTCGTAGTACGCACGGATGTTGCGCCGGGCCTGCTCGACCGTCTCCGCCGAGCCGAGGACGGCGTTCGCCTGGGCGACCAGCCGGGGCCGGCCGTCGCGGCCGTGCCGCTGCCAGGACTTCTCGACGTCCTGGAACAGCCCGGCCATCGCCTCCGGCGGCACCCCCGCGCCGAGGAAGCCGTCCCCGAACCGGCCGACCCGGTCCAGCGCGGCCGGGGCGAAGCCGCCGAACAGCACCTCGGGGCCGCCCGGTGTCACCGGCGCGGGCCCGACCGGGCCGACCCCGTCGCCGAACGGCTCACCGGCCCAGAGGCGGCGCAGCACCGCCATCCGCTCGTCCAGGAGCCGGCCCCGGCGGCGCGGGTCGATGCCGGCGGCCAGGAAGTCGTCCTCCCGGCCGCCGACGCCGAGGCCGAGCGTGAACCGCCCGCCGGAGAGCAGGTCCAGGGTGGCGGTCTGCTTGGCGAGCAGCGCGGGGACGTGGTGCGGCGCGAGCAGCACCTCGGTCTGCAGGCGGACGCGGGACGTGGCGCCGGCCAGGGCGGCCAGCGTCACCAGCGGCTCGGGGTTGTCGAACACCACCCGGTCCGCCAGGCCCAGCGTGCTGAACGGGCCGGCGTCGGCCCGCCGGGCCCACTCGAACAGCAGGACGGGGTCCTGGAGGGGCAGACCGAGGCCGATCTTGACGGCCTGCGGGGCGGCTTGCGGGGCGGGCTGAGAAGCGGGCTGAGGGTCGGGCTGCATGGGGATCATCCTCCGGAGGGCAGGCCGCATACGGGCGCCGCCCCTCCGCGGGCCCGCGCGCGGTGCGCGGCCCTGCTCCCCGTCCTGCGGCTCGTCGTTCCGGGGAGCGTGCTCGTCGGAGTGCGGCGACGGTGGCGCGAGGTGTTCCCTGGGTCCAACGCCGTTCCCCTCGCGTCCGTGCCTGGAATGATGCCCGGTAATCGCCGGAGAGTTGACGATTGGCCGTGCCCGGCGTCCGAAATCGGCTCGCCCGGGGGGCGCGGGAACCGGCAGAGTACCCCCATGACGAGCGCGGGACTGGACGACGACGGCTTCATCGCACGGGAGGGCTCGTTGGGCCGGGTGCCCCAGGCGTTCGCACCCGTGGTCGTCGCCGCCCGCACGCTGATCGCCGAGGTCTTCGACCGACCCCGGCTGCACAGTGCCTACCTCTACGGCAGCATCCCGCGCGGCACCGCGATCCCCGAGGTCTCCGATCTCGATCTCCTGCTCGCCCTGAGGCAGGAGCCCTCCGCCGCCGACCGGGCTGATGCCGGTGCGCTCGAATCCCGGCTCGACGCATCCTTCCCGCAGGTCAACGGTGTCGGAATCCTCCTGTTCAGCGCCGACACGCTGCTGAGCGAGCTCGAACGTCACGATCTGGGCTGGTTCGTGGCCTGCCTGTGCACCCCTTTGCTCGGTGACGACCTCGCCGCCGGACTGCCCCGCTACCGCCCCACCTCCACGCTCGCCCGCGAGACCAACGGTGATCTCGCCCTTGCCCTCCCGCGCTGGCGCGAGCGGGCGGGCTCGGCCGGTACGCCCGCCGAGCGCCGGGCGCTCAGCCGCGCAGTCGCCCGCCGGATCGTGCGGACGGGCTTCACCCTGGTGATGCCGCGGTGGGGTGGTTGGACCAGCGATCTCACCGAGTCCGCCGGGGCGTTCGCCCGTTACTACCCGGAACGCGCCGAGCAGATGCGTCTGGCGGCGACCGTGGCCCGTACGCCGACGGCGGACCCGACCGTCCTCAAGGTGCTCACCGAGGACCTCGGGCCGTGGCTGGCGGCCGAGTACACCGCCGTCCACGGGGAGAAGACGCCCCGGACCTGAAATCGGACACGTCCTGTTCTACGCCCGGTGCTCGGGCAGCCAGTGCTGCGCGTAGGCGACGGCGTCGCGGAGGCGGAAGAGGCGGGTGGTGGCGGCGCCGACCGTGGCGTGGCGGACGGCCTTCGGGCGGTCGGCCTCGAAGGCGGTGCCGAGTTCGGCGAAGTCGTCGGCGCAGATGGCCCGGTCGCGGACGGTGAGCCGTTGGCGGCCCTCGGGGGTGAGGGCGGCGAAGGAGATGTCCTCGCTCGGGCCCGGGACGCGGTATTCGGCGAGGTGGAAGCAGGTGCAGGAGCCGAAGTCGACGCCCAGCAGCAGGACCTGGGCGTCGCGGTCCTCCAGTCGGGCGAGCGGGCTGGACTCGCCGAGCAGGCAGTCGAGGGCGTGTCCGTCGGTGGTCTCGGCCGCGCCCGGGCCGAGGGCGGAGAAGGAGGTCTGCGGGTGGGCGCTGCGCCGGGCGCCGGGCCAGGTCCGGACGGTCTCGGGGATGGCGCCCATTCCCAGGGTGGGGCTCATCTGCGGGTCGTACGCGGGCCAGGACGCCCGGATGTCGGGCCACCAGGCCTCCGGCACCGGCGGGTTGGACCAGCCGGCGGGGTCGGAGTTGTCCCCGGTGTGGGTGGGGACGACGAGGGTGCCGGTCGGTCCGAGGGCGTCGAGCAGGGCCTGGACGACGGTGACCGGCCCGCCGGAGACCCAGCCGAGGGAGCGCAGCGAGGAGTGCACGAGCAGCGTGCCGCCGGGTTCGACCCCGGCGGCGCGCAACTCGGCGGCGAGGGACTGGCGGGTGCAGAGGGGGCCGTTGACGCGCATCGGGCCAGCTTGCAGGCCGGTGGGGCCGGTGCGCCAGCGGGTTTTTCCCTCGCCCGGACGCCGCCCGGGTGCCGCCCGGACGCCGCCGCTGACGCACTGCCAAATTGGTCTCGACCATTTGGTCTTGACCATTGCTTTGGGTTCGGGAGTGGAGGAGGATCACCGCGAAGCGCCGGGGGGCGGACTCCGGCGCTCCTCTTGGAGGGAAGAAGGCACCGGCATGGCAATGCGCAAAGCGGTTTCCACCATGGCCCTTGCTGGACTGCTGGCTGCGGGCGGGCTGATGGCCGCCCCGGCTGCTCAGGCATCCACGAGCGTGACGACCGGATACGTCTATGTCGGCATGTACCCGAGCGGCGCCGCGTGCGACGCCGCGGGCCGGGCCTACGTGGCCCGGGGCGAGGCGGTCAGCTACTTCTGTGATGTCGCCCCGAACACGGCCCGCCTCTCCATCTGGGCCTGAGCCGGGTAGGCGCGCGGGAGCGGCAGGCCGCCGGCCGGGCGGCCTGGCCTTGAACTCCCCGTGATAGTCGACGGTCGCGGAGCAGGAAGTCGGTCCGGCCGACTTCCTGCTCCGTCTGTAGGTGGCCCTGCTCGTCGGTGCTCGTCAGTGCTTGTGAGCGCTCGTCAGTGCTCGTCAGTGCTCGTCCGGGAGGAGCGGGAAGAGGCGGGCCACGGCGGCGACCGGGCGGGCACCGTCAGGGCGGCCGGCCGGGTCGGCCTCGCGGTCGCGGTAGCGGGCCAGCACCTGGCGGACGGCTTCGCCGACGACGGCCAGTTCGGCGGGGGTCAGGTAGAGGACGGTGCTGAACGCCTCGTCCTGCCGCCAGTCGGCCGGGGCCGTGTCGCGGCGGGCGAGCCAACGCTGGTAGCTCTCGTCCTCCAGGCCGCGCGCGAGGTCCCCGAACTCTTCGGCCGCGGAGGGCTGGTGGGGCTGCTGCGGGAGCCGCCAGGGGCGGGCGCGGCCGTCGGTGGCGGGGGCCTCCTCGATGAGGCCGTGGCGGGCCAGCTGCCGGAGGTGGAAGGAGCACAGGCCGGAGCTGTACCCGGTGGCGGCGGCGGCCTCGGTGGAGGTGAGGGCGGCCTTCTCGGCGAGGAGGCCGAGGAGCGCGGTGCGTACGGGGTGCTGGGGGAGGGCGCCGGTGGCGGGCGCGGCGAGGTCTTCGGTGTCTTCGGCGCCTCTGGCATCTTCGGTCACTTTGCAAAGTCTGCTACTTTGCAAAGTCGATGACAAGCCGTCATCCTCGCCGTCGTGTCGACGGTGTCGACGAGGGAGCGCCGATGTCCGAACCGCGTGAACGCCCGACCGTCCTGCGGATCACCGAGGTGGGGGAGGACATCCTCCGCCGCACCTGCCGCCCGGCGACCGGGGAGGACTACGGCAGCGAACGGCTGGCCCGCCTCATCGAGGACATGTTCGCCACCATGCAGGTCGCCGACGGCTGCGGGCTCGCGGCCAACCAGGTGGACGTGGACCTCAGCCTCTTCGTCTACGACTGCCGCGACGACCAGGGCGTCCGGCACGTCGGCCACGTGCTCAACCCGGTCATCGAGCCCCGCGAGCCCGGCCGCCGGCTGATCGAGGACACCGAAGGCTGCCTCTCCGTCCCCGGCGCCGGCGCCGAACTCGCCCGCCCGGCCGAGGTGGTGGTGCACGGCTTCGACCAGTACGGCGCCGCCGTCACCATCGAGGGGACCGGCTACTTCGCCCGCTGCCTCCAGCACGAGACCGATCACCTGAACGGGCAGCTGTACATCGACCGGCTGTCCGGCCGGGACCGTAAGCGCGTCCTGCGCCAGACCGCCGACCGACGGGAGGACGTCTTCGCTCAGCGGGCTCAGCGGGCCCAGCGCGCGGCCGGGGCGGCGCGGTCGTCGGCCCGCTGACCGCTGACCGCTGACCGCGCCCGACCAGGGCCTCGGCCGGCTGGCGCACCGGAGGCGCCCGTGAGGGCTGTCGGCGCGAACTGGTGTTCAGTAGCATGAAGTCGCCAACGCCCGTGGCTCCGAGGGGACGAGTGACTGTCGAGTGCCTACCGTGACCGCAAGCAGCCCGGCCTTCGACGTCGTCGACATCGACGTGGACGCCGATCTCACGCTGGACCCCGACACGGCCGCGGACCGGCCCTTCCGCCAGGTCGGCCGGACGGACTTCGACCTGGACAGCCCGATCCTGACGGAGCCCGCGCCGCAGATCACCCAGATGGACTTCGAGGTGGACGCCCCGGGCCTGATGGATCCCCCGCCGCAGGTCGTCCAGATGGACTTCGCCGTCGACATCGTCTGACGCCGCCGACACCGACTGACGCCGCCCGATGGACCCGAACCGCCCGTACGGCCGCCCCTTCGACCGCTTCCCGACCCGCCGCGAGCACGAGGACCGCTGGGCGGAGCTGGCCCGGGCCATCGCCGCCGCCCCCGGGCCGGACCGCCCCGGGCTGGACGGTGGGCACGCCGAACCAGCCACGCCCAAGGGCGAGTTGACCGTCCTCGGCTCCGGCATCGAGGCGGCCGGGTTCACCCGCGCCGACGAGCGGCTGCTGCGCGAGGCGGACCACGTCTTCCACTGCGTCGCCGACCCGGTGACGGTGGTGCGGATCAAGGCCTGGCGGCCCGACTCCTACGACCTCGGCGTCCTCTACGACGACGCCAAGGACCGCTATCTGACGTACGTGCAGATGTCCGAGGCGATCCTGCACTTCGTCCGGGCCGGACGGCGGGTGGCGGCGGTCTTCTACGGCCACCCGGGCGTGTTCGTCCTCTCCAGCCACCGCGCCGTCCGGATCGCCCGCCGCGAGGGCCACGCGGCCGTGATGCGTCCGGGGATCAGCGCGCTGGACGTCCTGTGCGCCGACCTCGGCGTGGACCCGAGCAGCCCCGGCATGCAGACCTTCGAGGCCTCGGACCTGCTGATCCGCGGCCGGCGGATCGACCCGGGCCTGCACCTGGTGCTCTGGCAGGTCGGGCTGGTCGGCGAACTCGGCTACCAGCGCACCGGGTTCTTCAACCACCGGCTGCCCGTCCTGGTCGACCGGCTGGAGGAGGTCTACGGCCCGGACCACGCCGTGGTCAACTACATCGGCGCCCGCTACCGGGGCACCGCCCCCGTCACCGACCGGCACACCGTCGCCGGGCTCCGGGACCGGGCCGTGCAGCGGACCGTCACCAGCGCCTCCACCTGGTACCTCCCGCCGGCCGTCGCCGCCCCGGCCGATCCGCGGATGCTCGAACGGCTGGGCCTGATCCGGCCCGGCCAGACCGTGCGGCCGCCCACCGGTCCGGTCCGGACGGTCGACGACTACGGGCCGCGCGAACTCGCCGCCCTCGACGGCTTCACGGACTTCCACGTCCCCGGCGGCTACCACTGGCAGGAGGACACGCCCGCCGCCCGCTTCGTCCTCGCCCTGGGGGAGGACGGCGCCCTGCGCGAACGCTTCGTCCGGGAGCCCGAGGCGGCGGTGGCGTCCTGGGCGCCGCCGGAGCTCGCCGACGCCGAACGCGCCCTGCTGGCCCGCCGCGAGGACGCGGCCATGCAGGCTGCCGCCAAGGGCCGCTACCGGCGGCCGACCCCGGAGGCGGCGCGGCGGCTGCGCGCCCTGCTCACCCGCAAGTCGGAGGCGCGCGCGCTGCTCCGGTCGGTGCGCGACGGCGGGCTCGGGGGCGGCGTCGACGGGACGACCGTCCGTCGGGACCTGGACACCGTCCTCGCCGAGGCCCTGTACCCGTGGACGGGCCTCTACGGCACGCCGGACGGCGACCTCGACGTCTACGTCCTGGGCCGCGCCACCGACCCGCCCCGGCACCGGGTCCACGTCAACGGGCAGCGGATCACCGGCCCGCGCCACGCCCACGGCGTGCTGCGCTGGCAGGCCGAGGACGGCAACGACTGCGGCGGCGAACTGCGCACCGAGGTCGGCCGGGACGGGCGGCGCCGGCTGGTCGGCGCGGTGTGGCCCGCCGGGCGGGTCGCGGCGGCGGAGTTCTCGGTGCAACTCGCCGAGTACGCCCTGCCGGACGTGCCTCCGCTCGCCGACCTGGTCGGCGACTACCGGGCGGCGGACGAGGCCGGGCGCGAACTGGTGGTCTCCGTCGGGCCGGGCGAGGACGGCCCGGCGCTGCGGGTCCGCGTCGCGGTCGACGGCGTGCCCACGGCGGCCGCCGTCGTGGTCGGCCCGGCGGGCTTCGAGGTGGACGGCGTCGCCGTCCCCTACGCCCAGGCCGTGGCGGCACCGGCCGTGCCGCCGTATCTGTACGGCTGCTACCGGGTGCGGCTGCCGGGCGGCCGCGGCGCGGAGCTACGGGTGGCCGCGGACGGCGTCGCCCTCGACGAACAGCCGATCCGCCACGCGGAGTTCACCGGCAAGCGCCTCACCTGGCGCGACGGCCCCGCACCGCTGCCGTCCGCCGAACTGACCCTGCTGCTCGACCCGATCACCCTGCACCCGATGCTCACCGGCACCGGCCGCGCTCCTGGCGGCCCGACCCTCACCGGCACCGGCACCGGCCACGCGCCCGGCGGCCCACCGCTGCCGGTGGTCGGCATGGTGCCGGTCGCCGCCGAAGAGGCCGAACGCCTGGCCGCCCGCCCGCAGTTCGGCCTCCCGGCCGGGCCGTGGGCGCACCTGACGGCGCTCGCCGCCGAGGCGAGCCACGGCGGCGGCCTGTTCTGGTGGCACGGCTGGGAACAGTCCGCCACCGCCCTGCACACGGTGCGGCGCGCGCTCTGGGAGGCGGGTCTCTGAGCTCGCGGATCCGGGGCGGGGGTCAGCCGCCGGACGCGCGGCACGGCGGTCAGCATCGGGAGCGTGAACTCGCCGTTCGATTTCGACAATTCGAGCCAGCCGACGCCGTCATGATGGCCCGTAGGGAATGTCGACGCCGAACTCGGGGACTTGTCGGGGGGTCACCCGGATGCCGCACCCCCGCGCCAGTGGAAAGAATCGCCGCCATGAAGACAATCCGGCGGGCAACCAGATACGCGGTCAGCTGTGCCACCGCCATGGCGATCATCCCCCTGAGCGTGTCGGCCCCAGCTGTCGCGGCACCCGCCGCGACACCGCCTTCGGCGTCCAATGCGCCGAAGGCCCGGGCGGCGAGTGCGTTGTCGTTGCCGAGGCCGACCGGACCGTACGCGGTCGGTCGTGACACCCTGCACCTCGTCGACGATCGGCGCGCCGATCCGTGGGCACCGCAGTCGGGACCGCGGCAGTTGATGGTCGACCTCTACTACCCTGCCCGCACCAACAGCGGCACGTCTGCCGCGTACATGAGCACCGCCGAAGCGTCGGCGCTGATCACCTATGCCGGTCTGTCGGGGGCCCTCGAACCGGCCCGCCTCGCCGACACCCGTACCTGGGCCCGGGCCGACGCGGCACCGGCGCGGGGCCGCTACCCGCTCGTCGTGCTGTCCCCCGGTTTCACGGTGCCCCGCTACACCCTCACCGCGCTGGCCGAGGAACTGAGCAGCCGGGGATTCGTGGTGGCGACCGTCGACCACGCCCACGAATCGGCGGCCACCCGGTTTCCGGACGGCATCCTGCCCTGTACGGCGTGCGACGAGTACAACTCCGGCGCCGCCACCCAGGAACAGATCGCCGCAGGCCGCGCCCGGGACGTGTCCTTCCTGCTCACCGAGCTCACCGGTCCGCGCCCGGTGTGGCGGTACTCCACGCTCATCGATCCGGCGAGGATCGGCATGGCCGGACACTCCGTCGGCGGCGACGCGACCCTGGCCGCCATGGGCGCGGACCGACGCGTGCTGGCCGGTGTCGACCTCGACGGCGCCATCACCCCACCGGTTCCCGCGACCGGCATCGACGGCCGCCCGGTCCTGCTGATCGCGGCCGCGGACCCGAGTGGCCCGGACATCGTGCCGTCCTGGAAGAGCAGTTGGCCGAACCTGGACGGATGGAAGCGGTGGCTCACCGTCGCCGGCACCGACCACTACGCCTTCACCGACCTGGACTACCTGGTCAACGAGAGCGGCGTGCTGCCCATCCCGAACGCTCCCCGGTCGATCGCGATCACCACCAGCTATGTCGGCGCCTTCTTCGAACGCCAACTCAAGGGAACCTGCGAGCCGTTGCTCAACGGTCCCAGCCGGGACTTCCCCGAGGTGACCTTCACCAGCCCCTGACCGGCACGGACGGCAGACAGGGTCCCGGCGCCACGGAGGCGGCCCGCCCGCATCGAGGCGACGGTCATGCCGGATGCCCGCCGCTCGTCACCGTCCGCTGCGTGAAGGACTTCGGCCTCCAGACCCGGATGGAGACGGCAGCCTCGGGCCTTCAGGCGGCGGCGGTCGGGGCGAAGTCGACGAAGGCTTGCCAGGCGGCGGGGGAGACCCAGACGAGTTCCATGCCTTCTGACGGCACGCCGACGGCCCACCGCTGCCTAGCGGTGGGCCGTCGGGACAGTGCTCAGACCTCGGCGGTCGCGGCGAACGCCACGAACGCCTGCCACGTGGCCGGCTCGAACGCCAGCTGGGGGCCGCTCTTGTCCTTCGAGTCACGCACGTGGACGACACCGGGGGTCTCTGCCACCTCGACGCAAGCGCCACCCTCGTTGCCGCTGTAGCTGCTCTTGAACCATGCCAGCTCGGTGCTCATCGTTCTCCCAGGATCTTCTCGATCAAGGCCAGGGACTCCTCGGGACCAAGGGCCTGCGCCCTGAGGATGTTGTAGCGCGCGTTCATGATCCGGACTTCCTCCGGGTCGGCGATCAGCCTACTGCTCGTCTGTACCTCGATGTAGGCGTGCTGAGGCCGACCCTTTGGTGCGATCAGGATGAACGGCCCGCCCATTCCGGCGTGCTCAGCTCTGTCCAGGGGCAGCACCTGGATGACCATGCCGCGGGTCCGCCCGACCTCCAGGAGCCGGCGGAGCTGGGCTGCATGCACGTCCCACCCTCCCAGGGGTCTGCGTAGTACGCTCTCGTCGATCACCCAGCTGAACATCCCCCGGGGCCACCGGGTCAGTACCTCCTGGCGCGCCATTCGCGCGGCGACCCGCATCTCGATCACCTCCTCTGACAAGGGGGGCTGCCTCATCGCGTAGACAGCTCGGGCGTGCTCCTCGGTCTGGAGCAGCCCAGGGATGTCGAGCGTGGCGAAGTCATGGGACTCGATTGAGTCGACCTCCAGGGTTGCGTACCCACGGAACCAGGCCGGGTGTCGCAGTCGCGCCTTGGCCCGCGCCCGCATCACGTCGTCCTTCGTGATGGCCAACAGGCCGCCGGCGTTGAGGACTTTGTCCGCCGCCACCAGGAACTCCGGCTGCGGGGTGCGCTTTCCGCGCTCCACCGCGCCGATCAGGTGCTCCCCGTAGCCGACGCGTTCGCCGAGTTCCTTCTGCGTCATCCCGGCCCGCTCCCGGAGCAGCTTGATCTGCTTTCCGATGGCGCGGAAGAAGTCCGACACCTCTCCCAGGTCCTCCGGCAGTTCCGTGCGAACGTCGTCGCTTGACTCGATGTTCCGCGCTGCACCCACCGCGATCACCCCGC
The DNA here is from genome assembly GCF_040684355.1 of Kitasatospora sp. NPDC091276. NCBI lineage: Bacteria > Bacillati > Actinomycetota > Actinomycetes > Kitasatosporales > Streptomycetaceae > Kitasatospora > Kitasatospora sp. NPDC091276. The sequence continues at coordinate 332,779 of NZ_JBFBFU010000006.1, forward strand.
TTGTGATTCGGTCACACGAACAAAAACTGTCCGCAGCTGGACAAGCACTCTCCGTACCCCCCAGATGCATGGTCAGCGTACGTCCGCGCCGTCACGATTTTTTCCATGACGACCGACATCCCCCTCGACAGCCCCCGCCGCCACACCATCACCCTCGCCGCCACCCCCAAGGGCGCCGCGATCTGCCGGCGCATCGCCAGACGTCAACTCACCACCTGGGGGCTGAACTTGTCCCACACCGAGCCGTACTACTCGGCTCTCCTGATCGTCGCGGAGCTCGCCGCCAACGCGACGACCCACGGCCGCGTTCCGGGGCGCGGCTTCGAGCTTCACCTCTGCCTCACCACCACCGTGCGCCGGGGCACCACCCTGCGCATCGAGATCTCGGACTGCCGGGGCGACCGTTTCCCCGCCCTGCCCGCCGTCCTCGCCCCCAACTCCCAGTCCGGGCGCGGCCTCACCCTCATCGACGCCCTCGCCGACCGCTGGGGCATCATCCCCCGCCACCCCAACGCCAAGACCGTCTGGGCCGAACTCGACCTCCCCGTCGCCCTCGATGCGTCCTGACGTGACCCGGGGCGCCGCGACCGCCTACACCCTCCTCCCGTTCGCCCTCCTGCTCGCCCTCCTCGCCTGGATCTACCCCCTCACCGCCGGTCACCCGACCGTCCACCACCCCCACCCGATTCCGACCCCAATCCCAGCCCCCGTCCGCTGAATACGGCATGGGGAGTCGGCCTCACCGATTTCCCGCGCCGAACCGGCCCCGGACTCACTTCCCCGGCAGCCGCACCTGCCGTGAGTACACCGGCGGAGTGCCGTCCGTGACGGCGGGCTCCGCGTAGCACTCAAGGAGAAGATCGCCGCGCAGGTCTTCGAGTTCGTACGGCGCCTCCTCCAGCAAGGCATCGGCCCACACCTCAAGGGGCGCCCTCGCCGGTGCGGCGTTCGGGACGGGGACGAGCGGTCCCCGGTCCATCGCCTCCCCCGCCGCCGTGCCGCCCGCCCCGACGGCGCCCCGATCTACGTGATCATGGACAACCTCTCCGCCCACAAGGGCGCCAAGATCCGCCAATGGGCCCGGAAGAACAAGGTGGAGCTGTGCTTCACCCCGACCAGCGCCTCCTGGGCCAACCCCATCGAGGCGCACTTCGGACCGCTGGGGCAGTTCACCCTCGCCAACTCCAACCACCCCAACCACACCGCCCAGACCCGTGAACTGCACCGATACCTCCGTTGGCGCAACGCCAACGCCCGCCACCCCGACGTCCTGGCCGCCCAACGCCGTGAACGCGCCCGCATCCGCAGCGAGAAGGGACTCCGCTGGGGCGGACGCCCCCTCGCAAGCGCGGCAGCATGACCCTGGACGGATGAACCCTCCTGACCGCAGCCATAGCATCGCCTGATGCGCTACATCGACAACCGAGACGTCAACGAGGCCGTGACCGAGATGGTGCGGGTACTCGGCCCGCACGACGCGGAGGACTGGTCGGTACCAGCAGGTCCGCTGGAATGGAGCTGCTGGACGACGGCCGCCCACATCGCCCATGACCTGCTGGCCTACGCCGGGCAGATCGCCGCACGCCCTACGGACGCCTACCTGCCCTTCGATCTCTCCGTCCGCTCGGACAGCTCCCCGCGTGAGGTGCTCCAGGTGGTCACCGCCTGCGCAGGGCTACTCGGCAGTGCACTGGCCACCGCCAGCCCGGAGGTCCGGGCCTGGCACTGGGGTCCCTGCGACCCGTCAGGTTTCGCGGCAATGGGTGTCGCCGAGGTTCTCCTGCACACCCACGACATCGCGCAGGGGCTGGGCGTGCCGTGGCTGCCCCCGGCGCCGCTCTGTGCGGCAGTGCTCCACCGGCTCTTCCCTGATGCCCCACCCGGTGACCCGGCTCATGTCCTCCTCTGGTGCACCGGCCGGGGCGACCTGGACGGCCATCCCCGCCGCAACTCATGGACATGGCAGGCGGCGGTGGCCGAGTGATCAGACCTACCGCGGGCAGACGGAGGGACGCCCCAAACGCGGCGAACCATCCCGGTCGCAGCGCTAGAGGACTTCGGTCTGCTGTGGGGCCACGCAGTGGGATTCCTCGCCGACCTGCACGACGTAGCCCTTCGGCGGCTCCAGGGACGTCGTCCACCAGATCCCGGTGACCTCCCCGACAGCGTCCGCCGTCGCGCCCGGCGTGTCCGACTCCGTGCGGATCCGGACGCGGGTTCCTTCGGGCAGGTCGCTGCGGTAGCGCGGAGGCATGCCGGGGTGGAGTCCTCCTCGGGAGGCCAGGAACTCCGGCCGTAGCCGCCAGGGGCTGCCGTCCTCGGTCTCCACCGTGTAGAGAGGTCCGACGTGGTCATCGCGCTCGTCCTGCTCGACGACGCACGCGACGATCACCCCGCGGGTGCCCGCGATCTCCGGCCCGAGCCGGCCCAGTTCCGGAAGGGGCGGGTGCGGCGTCGCCAGTTCCACCAGCTCGCCGTAGGCCAGCGTGGCCTGCTCGGGCCAGGGAGTCTCGTCCACCGGCCACCGATGCCCGACCGTCATGAGGCCCTCCTGTCCATGGCCTCCGTGGACCCACCACACCATAACCGCGAGGCGGTCGGCCGACCCCGCCCGGCCGGCCCCGACCTGACCACGTACGACCTGGAACTGTCCGGCCGATCACTCTGCAGCAGCTGCATGAGGCCGGCCATCGCTGGCCGCCCGGCACCGGGCGGGCTCCGTTCGAGATCGAGACCGGGGCTGAGATCGAGACCGGGGCTGAGATCGAGACCGAGGCTGAGACCGAGGTCGAGGCTGAGACGGAGCCCGTGAACGAGGGCGCCGATTCCTGACCGCCACCGGCGGATGGCGCCGGGGGCGGTGCCGGCTGTTCAGCCGATGTGGTGCTGGTCGAGCCAGGTGAGGGTGTGGTCGGCGAGTTCGGTCCAGCCGTGGTCGACGGTGAGGGAGTGGCCGCGGTCGTCGAAGCGGTGGTAGTCGGTGACGGCGGGGGACTTGCGGTACTGCTTGTGGGTGGAGCGGGTGAGGACGTCGGGCACGGTGTGGTCGAGCTTGCCGGAGAGGAGGAGGAGCGGTCCGCGGCTCTCGTTGCGGGTGTCGACCTTGGCGGGGGAGTGCGGGGCGAAGTTGCTCAGGGCGAGCTGGAAGAGCGGGCGGGCGGGGCTGGGGATGGTCCATTCGTCGAAGAGCTGGTCGGATTCCTGCTGGGAGACGGCGTTGGCGAACGCGTAGCGGAACTGGGCGGGGTCGAGCGAGACGGCGCGCTTGGTGTTGCCGGGGTTGCGCAGGAAGGCGAAGGCGGACTTGGCCTGGGCGGGGCCGACGGCCTTGACGCCCTTGATCTGGCCGGGGCAGATCGCGACGGCGGCCCGGGCGAGGTTCTGGCCGAGGAGGTGTTGGGCGATGAAGCCGCCGACGGAGTGGCCGACGAGGACGGGCGGGGTGTCGAGGTCGCGGATGATCCGGGCGTGGTGGGCGGAGATCTCGGCGAGGCCGATTCCGCCCTGGGGGTCGGGGTTCCTGCGGGCCTGGGCGACGGTGGCGGGGACGCCGGGCCATTCGGGGAGGATCGGTTCGTAGCCGGCGTCGCGGAACCGGTCGGCCCAGCCCTGCCAGCTCGTGGAGTGCAGCCAGAGGCCGTGGATGAACATGACCGGGGTGCGGTTGCTGGGCATGGCGGGGTCTCTCCTGGTGCGTGAGGGCTGGGGATCGGATCGGTGGCCGGTCGGGGCGCGGTCGTTCGATCCAAGAAGTAGAAAGAGCGTTCTCTCTGCTCCTCCAAGGTAGAACGATCCTTCTGCTAGCGTCAAGCCATGACGACGAGAGATTCCGCGCCACCGCGCACTCGCATCCTGGCCGCGGCGATGCGGCTCTTCTACGCGCAGGGCGTGCGCGGGGTGGGCATCGACCAGCTGATCCGCGAGTCGGCGGTCGCCAACGCGACCTTCTACCGGCACTTCCCGTCCAAGGACGACGTCGTGCTCGCCTACGTCCACGAGCACGACCGCCTCTTCCGTGCGGCCGCCGCCACAGTGGCGGACCTTCCTCCGCGCGAGGCCGTGACGGCCCTGTTCGCGGGCATCTCCGACGAGTTCTGCGCACCCGGCTTCCGAGGCTGCCCGTTCATCAACGCCGCCGCCGACTACCCCGACCCCGACCACCCGGTCAGCCGCGCGATCCAGGAGCACATGGACTGGTTCCGCGCCCTGCTGACCGACCTGCTCGCCGCCGCCGGCCACCCCGACCCCGACCGGGCGGCCGACACCCTGCTGATCCTGCGGCACGGCGCGATGAACCAGAGCCGCTTCACCGCCCCCGCGGCGGTGCGCGAGGCGCTGACGGCCGCCGTGGACGCCGTCCTCGGCTAGGAAGCAGGCAGAGTGCGCCACCGGTGGTGGCGCACTCTGCCCTCCCGGCCGCTACGCCCGGCGTGCGTGCCGTGTGCGTTGCGCGCGTCGCCGGAGCCGGGGCCGGCCCGGGTGGTGGAGGGTGGTCACCCTCCCGAGCGGTCCTGGCGCAGGCGGGCCGAGGCGAAGGCGGCGATGAGCCAGCCGAGGCCCAGCAGCGCGCCGCCGCCGAGGCCGACCGTGGCCACCGGGGCTCCGGCGCTCGCGAGCATCAGGGCGGGTTCCTGCACGGCGGGTGCCTGCACGGCGGTGTCGCGCGGGGGAACGGGCGCGGGGTGGGTGCCGGCGGGGTGTTCGGCGGCCGACGTGTCACCGGGGGCGGTGCCGTCGGGGTGGTTGTCCCACTGGCCGGGCCCGGGGTGGTGGTCGCCCCAGCCGCCGTGGCCGCCGGAGTTGTGGCCGTCGCAGCCGCCGTGGTCCTGGTCCTCGCAGGGAGTGCAGGCCACGATCGTCACGGTGTTGCTGGTCGCCGTCACCGGGGTGCCGTCGGGGGTGGTGCCGGTGACGGTCGCGGTGTCGGTGATCTTCCCGGCCTGCACGTCGCTCTCGGCGGTGGAGTACGTCGCGGTGCAGGTCGTGGACGCGCCCGGGGCCAGGGTGGTCACCGGGCAGGAGACGGCCGGCGTGCCCGGACCGGAGTCCGTCACGGCGAGTGAACTGAGCGTCGTGTCACCGGTGTTGGTGACGGTGAAGGTGTAGTGCAGGGCCTGGCCCGCGGCGGAGAACGAGGTCTCCTGGACGGCCTTGACGATCTTCAGGCCGGCGTAGGGCACGGTCACCTTGTTGCTGGTCGAGGTGACGGTACGGCCTCCTGGAGCGGTCCCGGTCACCTGCGCGGTGTCGACGACCTTGCCTGCGGCGACGTCGGCGTCGGTGGTGACGTAGGTCGCGGTGCAGTTCTCCGAGGCGCCCGGTGCGAGCGGGCCGGCGGGGCAGGTGACGGTCGGCGTGCCGGGGCCGTTGTCGACCACGCCGATGTTGGTCAGCGGCTGCGCGCCGGTGTTGGTGACCGCGTAGGTGTAGTGGATGGTCTGCCCGGCGGCGGTGTACTGAGCCTCGGTGGCCTTCTTCACCACCGTGATCGCGACCAGCGGGGTGTTCACCTTGTTGCTGGTCGTGGTGACGGTCTGGCCGCTGGTGTCGGTGGCGGTGACCTGGCCCTGGTCGGGCACGTTCTGGGCGGCGACGTCCGCCGCCGTCGTGACGTAGGTGGCCTGGCAGGTGGTGGACTGGCCGGGCGCGAGCTGGTTGGTTCCGCAGCCGGAGACGGTGACGCCGGGCGTCAGGTCGGTCACCGTCACGTTGGTCAGTGCGATCTGGCCGGTGTTGGTGACGGTGTACGTGTAGTTGAGGGTCTCGCCCGGGGCCTGGAAGTTCGGCTGGACGGCGGACTTGGTGATGGTCAGCGCCCGCAGCGGCACGACGACCTGGTTGCTCGTCCCGGTCACCGTCTGGGTGCCGACGGTGGCGGTGAGGTTCGCCGTGTCGGTGATCGTGCCCGTCGTCGCGTCGGCGGCGGTCGCGGTGTAGGTGGCGGTGCAGTTCTCCGTGGCGCCGGCCGCGAGCGGGCCGGGCGGGCAGGTGACGGTCGGGGTGCCGGGGCCGGTGTCGGTGACCGCGACGTTCGTCAGCGGCACCGGGGCGTTGTTGGTGACGGCGTAGGTGTAGTGGATGGTCTGCCCCGCGACGAACGAGGCCTCGGCCGCGGACTTGGTGATCGTGGGGGCGGGGACGTTGACCAGCACGGTGGTGGTGCAGCCCGTCGCGGTCGCGCAGGTGCCGCCGGCGATGGTCGGCGCGACGTTGTTGGTCAGCGCGAAGTTGCCGGTGTCCGGGTTGTTGACCGTGACCTGGTAGGTCACGGTCGCGGTGGACCCGGCGGCGGGCGGCGCCGTCAGCGTGCCCGACCAGGTCAGGGTGTTCCCGGTCACCGTCGCCGTTCCGGAGCTGGCGGTGAGGGAGCCGGGCACGATCGTGCCGTCCGTCAGTACGGCGGAGAGGTCGTCACTGAAACCCGCGTAGGTGGCGGGGTTGGTGCCGGTGTTGGTGACGGTCTCGGTGTAGGTCAGGGTGTCGCCCTGGTTCACCGGGCCGGTGGGGGAGACCGACTTCGCGACGGTGTAGGAGGTGCCGGCCGGCAGGTTGCAGTTCCCGCTGTCCTGGGTGGCGGAGGCGCCGAAGAAGGGGACCCCGGTGTTCACAACCGTCGTGGTGGGGATCTCCGCGGTCGAGGGGCCGGCCGGGATCGAGTTCAGGGTCTCGATGGTGCCGCTGGCGCGGAACGCGTAGACCTGGCCGCCTGACTGGGCCAGGCCGTAGACGGAGCCCGGCACGTTGCCGATCTCGGTGATCGTGTTGTCCGGGTGGATGCGGAAGAAGTCGGTGGGGTGCAGCGTGCCCGGATCGAACGCGGCCCCGATGACGTCGCCGTCGGGCAGGGTCAGGAAGTCACCCGAGGAGACCAGCCCGGCCGGGAACGAGACGGGGAGCAGCGCGCTCACCCCGGTGGTCGGGTTGAGCGTCCAGATCTGGTTCGAGTAGAACGACCCGAGCAGCAGGCTGCCGTCCGGACGCGCGCCCAGCGCGTTGGTGGCGTACCCGGGAAAGTTCGCGGCCGGACCGGTGATCGTCACCGACGCCGTCTCCGCACCGGTGGCCGCGTTGATCGTGTACAGCACCGGCGGCAGGGTGTTCCAGCTCACCCCGTACAACGTGGTGCCGTCCGCACTCCACGCGATGTCCCCGTAGTCCCGCACCAGCGGCACACTCGCCAGCTGCGTACCGGTCGGGCTGTACTCGAAGAGGTGGTCGTTGCCGCCGCCGGAGTTCCCCCAGATCGGTACCGGCGGACAGGTCAGCGCCCGTGTCCCGGACCTCCCGTCCGCACCGTCCGCCGGCGAGGCGGCCTCAGCCCTGACGAACGATGCGTCCCGTGCCGGGGAGGCCAGCGCCGAACCGCCTCCCCAACCCGCCGTCATGCCGATGACCGCCAGCCCGATCGCCGCGGCGAGCTTGCCGCGCGACCGGCCGCGTCTGATCCCTGCCATACCGTCTCCGTTCCAGTCGGGCGTGATCACCACAGGGCCCCACGCCACAGAATTTTGATAACACGAAGTGTTTTTGTGAACACTTTGAGTAACTTGACATGGGTTGGCCCGGCCCGCCATCCGTGCCCGAACTGGCTGCGTCCGCCGGATGTCGGCCACCTGGCCGCATCGCGGCCCCTCGCGTAGCGCCCCGGCTGCCGGGATTCTTCGGCCCGCGCCGAAGAATCCCCGACCTACCGTCGATTCCCGTGAACACCATGACGCCTGACAGCACACGCACCGACGCGCGCACCGACGCGCCCACCGATGGCTCGGTGGGCGCGGACCACGTGGTCATCGCGCCGAGCATCCTCTACTTCGGCATGCCCGTCGTCCTGCTCTCCACGGAGAACGAGGACGGCACCGCCAACCTCGCGCCGATGTCCTCGGCCTGGGCCCTCGGCCAGGTGATCGTCCTCGGCATGGGGGTCGAGGCGCAGACCGCGCACAACCTCCGCAGCCGACCCGAGCTGGTGATCAACCTGCCCGAGCCGACCCAGTGGCCGGCGGTCGAACGACTCGCGCCGCTCACCGGGCGCACCCCCGTACCCGCGAACAAGCAGGACACCTTCCGGTTCGAGCGGGACAAGTTCGCGGCCGCAGGCCTGCGGGCCGAGCCCTCCGAACTCGTCCGGCCGCCCCGGGTCGCCGAATGCCCCCTGCAACTGGAGGCCCGTGCCGCCCGGATCCAGCCCGACGCCTCCGGCGGGTTCCTCATCGTCGAAGCCCACGTGCTCAAGGTCCACGCCGATCCGGGCATCGTCGTCCCCGGCTCCCAGCACGTCGACCCGGCCCGGTGGAGCCCGCTGATCTACAACTTCCGCCACTACTACGGACTCGGCCCCGAGCTCGGCCACAGCTTCCGCACCCAGACGCCCCGTTGAAGCCGTTCTGCCGTCCTGCCTGTCAGCCCCAGCTGTCAGGGTGACGGGCATGGACCTCGACACCTTCTGGCAGATCATCGACGACACCCGCGCCGAAGCCGCCGACGAGAGCGAGCACGCCGACGCGCTCACCGAACACCTCGCCGGCCTGACGCCCGACCAGATCGCCGACTTCGACCGGCACTACGCGCAGCAGAAGGCCCGCTCCTGCACCTGGCTGCTCTGGGGCGCGGGCTACCTCATCAACGACGGATGCAGCGACGACGGCTTCGACTACTTCCGCGACTGGCTGATAGGCGCCGGCCGCACCCTCTTCGAACAGGCCCTCGCCGACCCGGACAGCCTCGCCGAACTCCTCACCCCCGACCAGGAGGATCTGGAGGCCGAAGACCTCGCCTACGCGGCCACCCATGCATACCGCCAACTCACCGGCAACGACCTCCCCGACAACGGCATCGCCTCCGGCCCCCCGACCGGCGAACCCTGGGAGGACGAAGACCTCCCCACCCTCCTCCCCCACCTGTCAGCCCGCTTCGCCGACTAGCCCCCCGCCCGCCTCCCCATGCCCGGCGCCGTTTCCGCCTCAGGGAATTATGTAGACCGACCGTCATATTCCTAGCCCCAGCCCGCCTGGGGCGTTGCGCAGGGGGGCTCGCGCCTGCCGCGAGCCGAATATGCAGACCGACCGTCATCGAAGATGGTCGGCGGACGGCACGGGGGAGAGAATTCTGCGGGCCGTCCTGGCTGACGCCGATGCCGAGAGCCGAATCGACTGGGGCATGGTCAGCGTCGATTCCACGACTTGCCGCGCTCATCGGCACGGCGGCTGGCGCCTCACCCCTCCCCGAGGGTTCCGGGTCAGTGGAAGGAGACCGGCACGTCACCGTTCTGATGAGGCCCTAAGTGCTCGCGAGGCGGTCTCACCTGCAAGATTCACCTTGCTGGGGAGGGCGGGTGTCGCCCGCTCGGATTTGTGATCACGCCCGGCCAGTGGGGGGCGCCGCAGATGATTCCCGTGCACCCGGATAGTGGCGGCGAAGTTCGCTGAGTACGCGCTCGTCGACAGCCCTGACGTCCCACAACGAGCTGTCTACTTCGGTCAGGGCGATCACCACCCCGTCCCCGGCGAACCCAAGTGCTTCGGCGTCGATCAGTTGGAGGAAGGGGGTCGTCAGCGACAACAGCGTCAACGTGTCCATGCCGCCGTCGGCAGACCGTCTCTCCATCTCGACGCAACGAGGATCGACGATTGCGTCGAACTCGACGCGCCACTTCAGGCCCAGGCCGAAGCTGCCCAGGCGGACCAGTAGCTCAGCCAGCGTCACGTAGTGCTCTCCGTGCCAGGCAGGAAACGTGATCCCCTTCATCCCCGCCTCTGCTTCGGCTGTATTGCGTGACAAGCGCCCCCCTTCGTTCAACTGCAAACACTAGATCGCGGCCCTGACCAGCTCACACGACCCATCGGACAGGCCCTCGCCCCCGCCCGCTGGACGTCACACGCCGCCCCGCCCGAGACTCCCCATGCCCGGCGCCGTTTCCACCTTAGGGAATTATGTAGACCGACCGTCATATTCCTAGCCCCAGCCCGCCTGGAGCGCTGCGCAGGAAGTCGGCCAGGCCGACTTCCTGCGCGCAGCAGGGGAGGGGGTTCACGCCTGCCGCGAGACGAATATGTAGACCGACCTTCATATCCTGCGCTGCCCACGGTGGATTCCGCACAGGAAGTCGATCAGGCCGACTTCCTGTGCGGACCGGAGGGAGAGGCCGCGCTCGCCGGGCGCGTAGCTATGTAGACCGGTCTTCATATTCTGCGCCCACCAGTCCGGGCTTGGGCTGCTGCGCAGGAAGTCGGCCAGATCGACTTCCTGCGCGCGAGCGGGGGTGCTCATGCTTGCCGCGAGCCCAACTAGGTAGACCGGTCGTCATATTTGGTTCGCTGCTGGGTGGGTGTCGCGGGGGAAGTCGGGCTGGGGGACATTCGGGGGGGGGGGGGGGGGGGGGGGGGCGCGGGGGGGGGGGGGGGAGGAGAAAGAAAG